>JAZRWB010000028.1:0-66436 GCA_045599445.1 Kiritimatiellia bacterium
CCTCGTATTGCGGTATCTAATGACTTCTGGAATAAAATCCGAGGGGCAGGCATCGTAGAGCAACTTATTGGGGGCGTGGAGCAAGCAATTGAGGCAGATATTGATGGGCGGCGGCAATGGCTCTATCTCTCACCGATAACACAAAAGAATTTCACGCATATTGGCGATCAAAAGCTGTCGTTCGAGAAAGTTTATCGCGAGGCGTGTTATGTCATATTTCGCTTGAGATTGATGCTGGGTGAATTCGGTACTCCGTCAGCGGAGTCGTGTAAACTTGCGCGAAAATTGTTCTTTCTCGAGCAGCATTTGGCAGAATATGGCAGAAAACTTGGCTTGCGGCCTTATGAGGATGCTGCTCGAGCCAAAGCCGTAAAAGAAGTGGAACACACCAAGGAGGCGATGTATGGCTGAAATCATCTCATCGTTGTTTGCTGCGGTTGTGGATGGTTTGTTGTGCGGGCTGGTTGGAAAGGTTGTTGTCCGGCTGGAGGAGAATTGCAAGCGGCTTTTGGTCGACGGGTTCGACCGGGCGGCCGTTGGGTGTGGCTTGGCGTGATATAATTTGAAACGGAGGTGAAGAATGAAAAAGCAGGAACGAGAGTTCGAATTGGTCAATACAATCATCAATCGGCATTGGGAGCGGGCTGTCGGGCTGGCCAATGCCGAATCGCTGATGACGTATTGGGCTGTTGACGCGTTTGTGTCGTCTCGGTTAAAGAGCGCGGCATGGGGGACAAAGGTGGTCGAAGCGCTCAGCGACTATCTCAAGACGCGCAATCCTAAATTGCGCGGGTTCGGCAAACGGCAGATTTATTACATGGTTGACTTCTATGAGGCCTATACGTCTTTTGAGTTTGCAAATATATCGGACAGATTGCGCTTGGACGAATTTGTGCAGACAGCGTCTGCACAAATTGCGGAAACTTCAACTCAAGTGAAGTCCGGTGCAATTGTGCAATTGCCGGTTTTCCGATTTTCTTGACACTTACAACATTTTCAAACCACATTGAGATATTGAATTGCTGTACTGGCATGGAGGAACGGGTATTCTATGTTCTCCACAGTGCGCGCGAACGGTTGAAGTATCGTGAACTCCGAAGAAGCATAGCCAATCAGACGTTTGATATGGTTATGAGCAAGGAGAAAAAAGTTTCGCCGCAGTTGAAGGTGATGTATCCGGGTGCGGACTTTCTTTTGAAGGACAAGGTGTTCCTGGATTTTCTTCGATTGCCGGCTCAGCATACCGAATCGGTGCTGCACCGAAAGCTCGTTCAGCACATGAAGGAGTTTGTCTTGGAAATGGACAAGGATTTCCTTTATATGGGAGATGAATATCATGTGCATGTCGGGGGCGAGAACCGACGTCTGGACCTTCTCTTTTATCATCGCGGTCTTCGTTGCCTCGTGGATGTTGAGCTGAAGTCCGTGCCGTTTGAACCGGAGCATGTCGGGAAAATTGACATGTATCTTGAAGCCATTGACCGCGAGATCAGGCGAGACGGAGAGAATCCGACAATCGGATTGATCCTTTGCCCTAAGGCCAACGAGTGTCGCGTTGCATACACGCTCAATCGCACGATGAGCCCGATTATGGTCGCCGAGTACAGAAGACTACTCGTGCCGGAGGATGTGATGTGCAAGTCGCTCGAAGAATATTGCGAGTTCATGAAACGCGATGCGGCAAAGGGTCGAGAATGAGCAATCCTGTCCAGATTGCCACATTGGGAGATGTCGCAATCCTTAATCTGCCTAAGGTCGGTTTCTTGTCGTCCCGCAAGGTTCCTCCAGCAACGATTATGAAGTGTTATGATTGGGCGACAAAGATGCGCGATTCTGGTGCTTGTGTTATGAGTGGTTTTCAAAGCCCATTGGAGCGCGATGCGTTGTCGTTTTTGCTAAAGGGATCCCAACCGATGATATTTGTCTTGGCAAGAGGGCTGTGGTCCAATCGTGGCATTAACAAATGCTATAAAAATGCAATCGATATATCATAGAACATTCTGATGAGATGGTATTTGCGGCAATCAACAAGTGTGGTTCACTGGCTCGGTTGTTATCAAAGTATAGGGATATTAAATATTCTCTTATATAAAAGGACGAAATATTGTCTATGAGTAAAAGCAAAGGTGTGTGGGATTCATGCTTTCCGGGGTACGACCCTATTGAGAGAAAGTCGGTTGACGATAGTTGCGCTAAAATTGGGATGAGTTAAAGTATTGGCGTAAGTTTGCCATTTTGTTTGGCTTCGCGTTAGGAGTGAATTTTTGGTATAATCCTCCGTGTTCTCCGCGAGGAGAGTAAAGGAGGTGCGAATGAAGCGGTATAAAATCGGGGTGACGATGGTTTTGGTGACCATGGCATTCACGCCTCTTGCGAGGTGTGATGACGGCGTGGTTCCGGATGTGTTGACGACGATTAAGACGAGGACTTCCATTCGTCAATTCGATGCGACCAAGGCGGTTTCCGATGAACAGATCGAGAAGATTCTGCGCGCGGGAATGGCGGCTCCGAGCGCTATGAATCGTCAACCGTGGGCCTTTGTCGTCGTGAAGGACAAGGCACAGCTCGCGCGACTTGCGGAGAAGCTCCCGTATTCGCGCGTCGGCAATGGCGCGTCGCTCGCTGTCGTGGTTTGCGGCTTACTCGACAACGGGCTTCCGGGACGCGGCAAGGAGTATTGGATTCACGATTGTTCCGCCGCTTCCGAGAACATCCTTCTTGCCGCGCATGGACTTGGACTCGGCGCTGTCTGGACGGGCGTTTATCCGGGTGAAGAGCGCGTCGCGATTGTTCGAGAGATTCTTTCGATTCCGGACGGGTATATGCCGCTTAACGTAATTCCAATCGGTTATCCCGCCGAGTCGCCGAAGCCGAAAGACAAGTGGGATTCGTCGAAAGTCCACACCGATCGTTGGTGAGGATTCGAGCCTATGGGGTTGCGGCGGGACGGGACGACCATCGGCAAGGCGCGATTTACCTAAACGGCGGATTTTGGTATAATATCGGGCATGAGCGATGAGGTCGTAGCAGGGGCTCCAGAGAGCGGTTTTCTCGAAGAGGTGAACATCGAAGAGGAGATGTCGAGGGATTACATCGACTACTCCATGAGCGTTATCGTCGGACGCGCGTTGCCGGACGTGCGAGACGGGCTGAAGCCCGTGCATCGGCGGTGTCTCTTTGCGATGCACAAGCTCGGCAACGAGTGGAACACGAAGCACGTGAAGTCAGCCCGCGTCGTCGGCGACGTGATCGGCAAATACCATCCCCACGGCGATTCCGCGGTCTACGAGACGATCGTCCGCATGGCCCAGCCGTTCTCGCTTCGAGTGCCGCTCGTCGACGGCCACGGAAACTTCGGTTCGATCGACGGCGATGGCGCGGCGGCGATGCGCTACACCGAGGTCAGGATGCAGCGGGTAACCGAGGAGCTTTTGGGCGATCTCGAAAAAGACACCGTCGACATGGCGCCGAACTACGACGAGACGCTTGAAGAGCCGACGGTGCTTCCCGCCAAGCTTCCCAATCTCCTTTTGAACGGCTCGGCCGGAATCGCGGTCGGCATGGCGACCAACATTCCGCCCCACAATCTCGGCGAACTTTGCGACGGCATCGACTACTACGTCCAGCATCGCGAGGATTGCACGGTCGACGACCTGATGCAGTTTGTGAAGGGGCCGGATTTCCCGACCGGAGCGCAGATTTGCGGGCGGAACGGAATCAACGCGATGTACAAGCTCGGCAAGGGCCAGCTGACCGTGCGCGGCAAGGCCGAGGTCGAGATCGAGAAGAACGGTCGCGAGCGCATCATCATCACCGAAATTCCCTACGGCGTCAACAAGACCGAGATGATCAAGCACATGGCCGAGCTCGTGAAGGACAAGGTCGTGGAGGGAATCTCGGACATTCGCGACGAGTCGAAGGACGACATTCGCGTCGTCGTCGAGGTGAAGAAGGGCGCGATGGGCGAGGTTGTCCTCAACCGCCTCTACAAGCACACCGCGCTCCAGACGACTTTCGGCGCGATTATGCTCGCGATCGTGGGCGGGCGGCCGAAGATTTTGAATTTGAAGGAGTTCTTCAAGTGCTACGTCGATCATCGCTTCGAGGTGATTACCCGTCGTACGCGCTTCGAACTCAAGAAGGCCGAGGCGCGCAAGCACATCATCGACGGCTTGCTGCTCGCGATCGACAATCTCGACGAGGTAGTGAAGCTGATCCGCGGCTCGAAAAACCGCGAAGAGGCGAAAGTCGCGCTTCAAGGGCGCTTCGGATTTACCGATTTGCAGGTGAACGCGATTCTCGAAATGCGGCTTTACCAGCTTACCGGGCTCGAACGCGACAAGCTCGAAGAAGAGCTCGCGAAGCTGCTCGCCGCCATCGCCGAATACGAGGCGATTCTCGCCGATCCCGAGAAGGTCTACGCGCTCATTCGCGAAGATCTCGTCGATTTGAAGACGCGCTATTGCGCGAAGGACGACGCGAAGCGGCGCACCGAGCTCGTCGCCGACGCGAACGAGGTTTCGGTCAAGGATCTCATCCCCGACGAGCCGTGCGTAATTACGCTTTCCAATCGCGGGTACGTGAAGCGCGTGGCGCTAACCGAATATCGCGAGCAGAAGCGGGGCGGGCACGGCGTAAAGGGCGCGCAGGTGAAGGAAGAGGATTTCATTCGCCTCGTCTTCGTCGCCGAAACCCACGACGAGCTCATGTTCTTCACCAATACGGGGCGGCTTTTCGTGAAGGGTGCCTACGAGATTCCCGAGGCGCAAAAGACGAGCTTCGGGCGGCCGCTCGTCAATCTCCTCAATCTGCAGGAAGGCGAGCAGGTTTTGCAGCTTTTGCCGATTCGCTCGTTCGAGGGCGACGTCGACGTGTTCTTCGCAACGCGCGAAGGTACGGTGAAGAAAACTTTGCTCGGCGACTACCAGAACGTCAACAAGTCGGGCATTCGCGCGATCAACATCGACGAGGGCGACGAGCTCGTCAACGTCAGACTCGTGAAGCCGGCCGAGGATGTTCTTATGATGACGAAGAACGGTCGGGCGATGCGCTTCGCGGCGACCGACGTTCGGCGCATGGGTCGCACGGCTACCGGCGTCAGGGGCATTCGTCTTTTGGAAGGCGACCGCGTAGTCAGTTTCGACGTGGTGAACGACGAAAAGACGCTCTTTATCGCGACCGCGAACGGATATGGCAAGCGTTGCGAGTTCGCCGACTTCACGCGTCACAATCGCGGAGGTCAGGGCATGATCGGCATCAAGGGCGCCGATCGCAACGGCGAGGTCGTCGCCGCCCACGCGGTCGCCGACGACGAGAACGTGATTTCGATTACCAGCGACCAGCAGATGGTTCGCAGCCCCGTCGCCCAGTTCAGCGTCCAGAGCCGCATGGCCCAGGGCGTGAAGCTCGTGCGGCTTTCCGACGGCGCGACGCTGGTCAGCGTTTCGGTGTGCGATGGCGCCGAAGAAGGCGGAGAAGCTCCGTCAGCTTCGACTCCGGAGACCCCGGCTTAAGGTCGACGACTTCGTCGATCTTCCGCGAGCCGACTCGATAGAGGACGGCTCGATCGTTCTTGGCGTCGATGCGGTCGATGCCGCTTAGGGCGCACTCGACGCGCAATTCCGCGACGCGGACGAATTCCCGCGCTTCGGGAGGCGGCGGGCCGAAGCGATCGCGCATTTCCGTTTCCACCGCGCGCAAGGTCTTCATGTCCTGCGCCTCGGCGAAGCGCTTCATCAGCGAGAGCCGTTGCACGTCCTCCTCGACGTAGTCGTAGGGGAGGCGGGGACTTGCGAAGTCGAGATTGAGCTTTACGTCGACGATTTCCTCTACTTTCTCGCCCTTGAATAGCGCAATCGTTCGCTTCAAAAGCTGGCAATAAAGCCCGAAGCCGACGGCGGCGATGTGACCCGACTGCTGGGAGCCGAGCAAGTTGCCCGCGCCGCGCAATTCGAGGTCGCGCACGGCGAGATTAAATCCGCTCCCCAGTCCGCCGTGGCGTTTGAGCGCGGCGAGGCGTTCGCGCGCTTCCTCGTCGACGATGCCCGAAGGCGGCAGCAGGAAGTAGGCGTAACCCTGTTTCGCCGAGCGTCCCACGCGTCCGCGCAGCTGGTAGAGGTCGGCCATCCCGAATTGATCGGCGTGGTCGACGAGAATGGTGTTGGCGCGCGGGATGTCGATGCCTGATTCGATGATCGTGGTCGAAAGGAGGATGTCGTAGTCGCCGCGTTCGAACTCGCGCATCTTCTTCGCGAGTGTCTTGGCGTCCATCTGGCCGTGGGCGACGACGATGCGGGCTTTTGGGAGGAGCGCGTGCAATTCCTTTTCGACTTTGGCGATGGTGGCGACGCGATTGTGGAGAAAGTAGACTTGTCCGCCGCGCAGGATCTCGCTTTCCACGGCGGTTTTGATTATCTCGGTGGAGGCGCGGACGATGCGCGTTTCAACGGCGACGCGTTCGCGCGGCGGCGAGCGCAGGAGCGAAAGGTCGCGCGCCCCGGTCATCGACAGATACAGCGTGCGCGGAATTGGCGTCGCCGAAAGGGTAAGGACGTCGGCGGTCGCCCGCAGACGCTTCAAAAATTCCTTGTGGCGCACGCCGAAGCGTTGTTCTTCGTCGACGATTACGAGCCCGAGGTCGTGGAAGCGGAGCTTTTCGGAGAGAATCGCGTGAGTGCCGATTACGATGTCGCAGGCGCCGCTTTCGACGCGCTTGAAAGTGCCTCGGCGGGTAAGCGGGCTTTGGAAGCGCGACACCGCCTCGATGCGAACGGGAGTGCCGTCGAAGCGCGAGGTAAAGGTTTCGAAGTGTTGCTCGGCGAGCACCGTGGTCGGCGCGAGCACCGCGACTTGCTTGCTGTTCAAGGCGGCGATGTAGGCCGCGCGCATCGCAACTTCGGTCTTGCCGTAGCCCGCGTCGCCGCAAACGAGCCGATCCATCGGCTTCGATTTGCCGAGGTCTTCCTTGATCGCGGCGATTGCGCTCGTCTGGTCGGCGGTTTCCTCGTAGGGGAACGCCGCTTCGAACGCGTCCATGCCCTCGCATTCGACGTCGTAGGCGAAGCCGGGGATGGTCTCGCGTTTCGCCTGCGTCTCCAAGAGCGCGGCGGCGAGATCGCAGACCGCCTTTTGGGCGTTTTGTTTATCGCGCGCCCAGCGCTTGCCGTCGAGGCGATGGAGGCGAACCGCTTCGCCATTGACGCCGACGTAGCGTGAAAGGAGGTGGGCGTGGGCCGCGGGGACGTGCAGAATTCCGCCGTCCGCATATTCGATGGTAAAGACCTCGCTCCGCTTGCCGTCAAGGAGAATCTCCGAGGAGCCCGTATATCGTCCCACTCCGTAGTCGACGTGGACGACGTATTCGCCGGGCTCGAGATCGTCGAAGTCCGAAAGGCGCGCGCCGCGTACGCGACGATCGGCGTGGTGGACGGCTTTCTTGACGAAGACGCGGTCGGCCTTGCTGACGACGACGAGCTTTCCGACTTCGAATCCGCCGGAGAGCGCGTCCATTTCCACTACCGTCTCGCCGCGCTTTTTCGCCTGCGCGAGATGTTCCTCGAGCCGCTTTTTCGCCGCCTCGAAGATTTCCGGGTGGTGCGATTCGTTCGCTCCCAGTTCCGCGAAGCCGGGGAGCGGGGAGACGACGAAATCGTAGGTCGCAACTCCCCTGGGCGCGGGGTCGCCGGTATAGACGACGCGCCGCGTCTTCGCTTCGAGATTGTAGGAGTTGTGTTCGAGCTCGAGAATGGTCGCGCTCTTGGGGAGGATGTCGAGCAAAGTGGTTCGCTCGTCGGTCGATTCGTCTTTCGCGGGCAAAAGGATCGCGCGTTCGATGCGTTCGATGGAGATTTGAGTCGCGGGGTCGAAACTGCGCAATGACTCGAGATCGTCGCCGAAGAACTCGCCGCGCACCGGAAATTCCTCGCCGGGGCTCCACGCGTCCACGATGCCGCCGCGCACCGAGAATTCGCCTTCCTCGCAAACTTGCGGAACGCGGCCGTAGCCCGCCTTCGCGAGCCGTTCGACGAGCGCGGAGAACTTGCAATCGCTCTTCAAGTCGAGGACAAGCGGCTCGACGCCGCGCGCGGGAATGGAACTTGCGAGCGCGGGATAGGACGCGACTACGATCGCCGGATAGGGTCTTAGTTCGTACGCTCGCAAGGCGGCGATCGTCTTAAGGCGCGTTCCGAGTGCGGAACGGTCTCCGTCCAATAACGGCGGAAATTCAAGTAGCGTCGGTCGCTTCAGCCCCATCGTTTCGCCGATTGTCCGCAAGTCGTCCGCGAGTCGATCCGCCGAGGGAACGCCAGGGGTGACCGCTAGGACGAGGCCGTCCTCGACGAGCGCGAGCGCGAGAAACGCATCCGCGCCGCCGATCATCGACGGTAAAGCAAGAGCCCCGTCGAGGTTCGCCCCCGGGGGTGTAAATTCCTTTGCGAAAGCCTCTACCGCTCTCACGACTATTGGTATTATACCATACCGCCGCGTGGATTTGGTATAATACTCGGCGGCAAATGGGGCTGTTCGTCAAGTTTTGCGCGTCCTCGGTGGCGGGATTTCTCCTGGACAATACGGTTTTTACCGCGATTATCCTCGTTTTGAAGCTACCGCGGCGTTACGATATCCTAATTGCGCTCGTTGTCGCGCGCGTCGTTTCGGCGCTTTTCAATTATCTGCTTAATCGGCGCTATGTGTTCGGCGGCGCGACTTCGGTCGGCGGGTCGCTTACGCGATATGCGCTATTGGCGCTTGTAATCGCCGCGCTATCTTATGCCTTTACCGCGACGATTTCCGCCGTGTTCGACAGGATGGGGCTTGCGATTACGCTGGTGAAGATCGCGGTCGAGATTGTGCTATTTCTCGTTTCCTACATCGTTCAGCGACGCTGGGTGTTTTAACGGGGCGATTTTTTGGTATAATACATAGTCAGTTAACCATAAGGAGAATGCAAATGTCACGCGTATACAACTTTTCCGCCGGTCCGGCGACGCTGCCCCTCGAGGTTTTGCAGCAGGTTCAACACGATCTCGTCGATTATCAGGGTTCGGGGATGTCGGTTATGGAGATGTCGCACCGTGGAAAGGACTACGAGCCGATTCACGCCGAGGCGATTCGCAACTTCAAGGAGCTGACGGGGATTGGCGACGATTACGAAGTTCTCTTCATTCAGGGCGGCGGCAGCATGCAGTTCGCGATGATCCCGATGAACTTCCTCGGCGCGGGCCAGACGGCGGATTACGCGAACGAAGGCACGTGGTCGGGCAAGGCGCTCAAGGAGGCGAAGAAGGTCGCGGCGCTACGCGGAGCGACGGTTAACATCGTCGCCGATTGCGCGAAGGACATTCCCGTGCGCATGCCGAGGGCGGACGAGTGGAAGTTTTCGGAAGGCGCCGCCTACACCCATATCTGCACGAACGAGACCATTTCCGGCGCGCAGCTCAAGGAGATTCCGGCGGTAAAGGGGCCGCTCTTCGCCGACATGTCCTCGGATATTCTCGGCATCGACCGCGATTTCACCAAGTTCGACCTCTTCTACGCCGGCGCGCAGAAGAACCTCGGTCCCGCGGGAATGGCGGTGGTCGCGATCAAGAAGGAACTCGCGGCGAAGGGCAGCGAGGCGATTCCGACGATGCTCCAGTATCGCACCCACGTGGACAACAATTCGCTCTACAATACTCCGCCGACGTTCGCGATTTACGTCTTCGGCGAGGTTATGAAGTGGGTGAAGAAGATCGGCAAGGAAACGCTCTTCAAGCAGAATGACGCGAAGGCGAAGAAGATCTACGACGTCATCGACGCGAGCGCGTTCTACAAGGGCACGGCGCTCAAGGAATTCCGCTCGAACATGAACATTACCTTCCGCCTACCGAGCGAGGAGCTGGAGGCGAAGTTCATCGCGGACGCGAAGACGCTCGGCATGAGCTCGCTCAAGGGCCATCGCAGCGTCGGCGGCATCCGCGCGACGCTCTATAACGCCTTCCCAGTCGAGGGCGTTGATCGGTTGGTGGAGTTTATGCACGAGTTCGAAAAGAGGAACGGCTGATGAAATACGCGTGTTTGAATCCGATTGCGAGCTGCGGGCTCGCGGAACTCGGGGATAATTACGAGCTCACCGAAAAGGTCGAAGAGGCCGAGGCGATTTTCGTTCGGTCGGCGAAGATGGAGGAGCTCGCGGTCAGCCCCAAGTGGCTCGCGGTGGCGCGGGCGGGCGCCGGCGTCAACAACATTCCCCACGCCGACTACGCGAAGAAGGGAATCGTGGTTTTCAATACCCCGGGCGCGAACGCGAACGGCGTCAAGGAGCTGGTAATCGCGGCGATGCTCATCGCGAGTCGCGATATCATCGGGGGCGTGAAGTGGGTGGAGGCGAATGCCGCCGATCCGGCGCTCGCGAAGAGCGCGGAGAAGGCGAAGAAGGCGTTCGCGGGTACGGAAATCGCCGGTAAGCGACTCGGCGTCATCGGTCTCGGGGCGATTGGCCGCAAGGTCGCGTCGGCGGCGTTGGCGCTCGGGATGGAAGTCTACGGCTACGACCCGTGCCTTTCGCCGGCGGCCGCCCAGTCGCTCGACAAGAGCGTCAGGCGTTGCGCGGACTTGGACGAAATCTATCGCGATTGCGACATTATCACGATCCATGTGCCCGCGCTCGATTCGACGAAGGGGATGGTTAACGCCGCGGCGCTCGCGAAGATGAAAGACGGCGTAATTATCATCAACGCCGCGCGCGATGTTCTGGTGAATGAGGCCGATCTTCTGGCGGCGCTCGAAAAGGGCAAGGTTCGCAAGTACGTCTCCGATTTCCCGAACTCGACGACGGCGGGCAAGCCGGGCTGCATCGTAATTCCGCACCTCGGCGCCTCGACCGAGGAGTCCGAGGACAATTGCGCGGTTATGGCGGCGAAGGAAATGCGCGATTTCATCGAAAACGGCAACATCGTCAATTCGGTGAACTATCCCGCTTGTACGCTCGGCCCCGTCGGCAAGGAAGGGAGAATCGCGATTTGCCACGGCGCGAGTGCGGCGGAGGCGATTAAAGCGGAGCTCGAAAAAGCGGGCGTTAAGATCGACAAGTGCGCGAACGGAACGCGGGGCGAGATCGGCTATACGCTAATCGAGGCCGCTTCGATCTCCGACGAGGCGCTAAAGGCGCTCTCGGCGCTTTCTGGCGTTTTGCGGGTAAGGAAGATCGCGTAAAGAAAGGGCGAGGCGATGAAGATTAGGGCATTTGCGGCCGTGCGGCCGAATCCGGCGGATGCGGAGAAAGTCGCGGCGGTGCCGTACGATGTCGTCGATACCGCGGAGGCGAAGGTGCTCGCGGCGGGAAACCCGAAGAGTTTTCTTCATGTTTCGCGTCCGGAGATTGATTTAAGCGAGGGAACCGATCCTTCGTCGGATGTGGCTTACGCGCAGGCGAAGAAGGCGCTCGATGGCTTAATCGCCGAGGGCGTGCTCGTTCGCGACGAGGAGCCGAAGTTCTACGCTTATCGCCAGACGATGGGCGCGCACGCCCAGACTGGAATCGTCGCCACCTTCGACACCAAGGATTATCTCGCCGGCGTTCTCAAGCAACACGAAAAGACGCGCAAGGACAAGGAAGACGACCGTACGCGCCACATCGAGACCTTGGGGGCGCAAACCGGCCCCGCGTTCCTCGCCTATCGCGACGACAAGGCGATCGACCTTATCGTCGAGGACGCCTGCCGCAAGGCGCCGCTTTACGACTTCGTCGCGCCGGACGGGATTCGCCACACGGTTTGGGAGATCGCAAGCGCCACGGCATGCGCGGGCGACGAGCTCGTCGAGCTTTTCGCACGCATACCCGTCGCCTACATCGCCGACGGACACCATCGTTCCGCCGCCGCTTCGCGCTATGCGAAAATGCGCGACTTCGAGGGCGAGAGCCGCTACTTCATGGCGGTAATCTTCCCGGCGAGCCAGCTCAAGATTCTCGCGTACAATCGGCTCGTAAAGGACTTGAACGGACTTGCGAAGGAAGAGTTTCTCGTGCGGATCAAGGAGAAGTTCGCGCTGGGCGAAAAGGGCGAGCGGAACTGCCGGATGTATTTGGACGGCGAGTGGACGACGCTTTCGTGGAAGCTTCCGAAGGGCGATGTCGTTTCCGCGCTGGACGTATCGTATCTTCAAGACAACTTGCTCGCGCCGATTTTGGGAATCGGCGATCCGCGTACGGACGCGCGCATTTCCTTCATGGGCGGGATTCGGGGCGACAAGGAGCTCGCGGCGAAGGTTGATTCAGGCGAGAACGCCGTCGCTTTTGCGATGAATCCGGTTACCGTGGAGGAGATGATGGCAATTGCCGACGCCGGTGCGATAATGCCGCCGAAGTCCACTTGGTTCGAACCCAAGCTCCGCTCCGGACTTTTCGTCCACCTGGTTGGTTAGCTATTGCTATTTGCAGCGGGAAATGGTAAAATTTCGATTGTGAAAAAGTCCTCGCGCAAGCTTAAATATCGGCGCATTCTCCTGAAGCTTTCGGGCGAAGTCCTCGGGAATCGCGCAACCGGGGAGTGCATCGACCCGAAGAATCTCGCGTTTATGGCCGAGCGGGTGAAGAAAATCCACGCGCTCGGTTGCGAAATCGGCATCGTTCTCGGCGGCGGCAACATCTTTCGCGGGCTTTCCGGCGCGGACAAGGGCGTCAATCGCGTGACGGGAGATTCGATGGGCATGCTCGCGACGATTATCAACGGGCTCGCGATGATGAACGCGCTCGAGTCGATCGGCGTTCCGACGCGGCTCATGACCGCGATCGAAATGCCCAAGCTCGCGGAACCTTTCATCCAGCGCAAGGCGATTCGCCACTTCGAAAAGGGGCGCGTGTGCATTTTCGCTGGCGGAACGGGGAATCCGTATTTCTCGACCGACTCCGCCGCCGCGCTCAGGGCGAGCGAGATCGGCGCCTCGGCGCTTTTGAAGGCGACCAAGGTGGACGGAATCTACACCGCCGACCCGAAGAAGGATCCGAAGGCGAGGAAGTACGCTTCGCTCAAGTACGAGACCGCGCTCGAAAAGCGTTTGCAGGTCATGGATTCGGCCGCGTTCGCCCTTTGCATGGACAACGGAATACCGATCATCGTCTTCGATTTCTTCGACAAGAACGCGTTGGAGCGCGTCGTCAAGGGCGAAGCGGTGGGGACGATAGTGAGTTAAAAGTTCAAGGAAGAAAACATGGAAACGGTTGCGGAAGTACTGAACGACACGAATACGAAGATTCAGAAGAGCTTCGATCAGCTCAAGAGCCAGTTCGCGGGTTTGAGAACCGGAAAGGCCTCGCCGGCGATGGTCGACCAGATCAAGGTCGATTACTACGGCGCGCCGACGCCGATCAAGAATCTCGGAACGATTTCGACTCCGGAGCCGCGCCAGATCAAGATCACGCCTTTCGATCCGACGGTCATCGACGCGATGAACAAGGCGATTCTCGCCGCCAACATCGGCGTCACTCCGCAGACCGACGGAAAGGTTCTGCGCATCACCGTTCCCGAACTCAACGAGGAGCGGCGCAAGGAGATCGTCAAGGTCGCCAAGACCCAGGCCGAGGCGCAGAAGGTCGCGATGCGCAACGTGCGGCGCGACGCGAACGACGCGGTGAAGAAGCTCGAAAAGGACAAGAAGATTTCGGAAGACGACCTGAAACAGGGTCTGGACAAGATTCAGAAGGCGACCGACGACGGCATCGCGAAAATCGACGCCGAGCTGAAGGCCAAGGAATCCGAGGTAATGGCGGTTTAAGGAGAAGGCAATGGCGGAAGAAATCGAAATGACTCCGGTCGACGCGGCGGAACCGCCCAAGGCGAATCCGCTCGCGAAGCCGATTATTGCGAACAAAGTGCAGACGGTCAAGGTGAGTCCGCTCGCGAGGCCGGGCTTGAAACTCCCGCCCAAACCGGGACTTTCGACGGCGGGGCTGAAGCTCCCGCCAAAGCCGATCATTCGCAAGCCGGGCGCGACGGTTTCAAGCGCGCTTCCGAAGCCGATTATGCCGACGAAACCGGCGGCGGCTCCGGTCGAGGCGCCGAAGCCGGTCGAAACCCTGAAGAGCGTGACCCAAAAGCTCAAGGGCATCACCCAGCAGATTCCGCAGCAGGCGATTTTGCACAAGACGGGAATCATCGCCGACGCCGCGCTTACCGAGGCGCAGAAGGAGGCGGCGAAGCACAAAACCGCTCGCATCTCGCTTTCGGACGCGATGGGCGTCGCGCCGGTGAAGAACGAGAACGCGCCGATGAAGACGATTCGCATCAAGCGGCCGATCAACATCCCCGGCGCGACCGAGAAGCTCGCGCCGCAGAGCGCCGAAGCGATAGCGCCGGCCGCCGAGCCCGCGGTCAGCGTTACTCAGAAGAAGACTTTGAAGATCGCGCGTCCCGCGACGAGCAAGTTCGCGGTCAAGCGTCCGGCGCCCGCCGGCGAGGGTGAAGTCGCCGACATTCCCGACATTCCGTCCGCGCCGATTCCGCCGGTGCCGACGGCGCTCAACGTCGACACCACCCCCGCCTGGGTCTACACGCTTTCGGCGATCGTCCAGCTCGCGGCTTGCGTGGTGATGGGAGTCGTCGCCTGGTATCTCTACCAAAACACGCAGACCTTCTACTTCTGATGACGAAGTGAGGCGGTTCGCTGCCATCGTGAGGGCGACAGCGCTCGAGGTCGAGTCCGAGCCGTTGTCGCTCCTCGTTTTAATCTCGGCGCTCGTTCTCGCGATTATGGCGCCGCTACTTCATTACCATCAGTTCGGCGAGCCGACGCGGATGGCGCGAGACGCGGGCTTTTCCGCGCTGTTCCTCGGTTCGCTCGCGTTTGCGATTTTCCTGCCGATAAGGGTGTTCGTTCGCGAACGCGAGTCGGGGACGATGGCGATGGCGCTTGCGCACGCGACTTCACGGGGCGGATTCTTCGTGGCCAAGCTCGTCGGCATCGCGCTCGCCCAACTCGATTTCGCCCTCGTCGTTTTCGCGACGACGTTGGTCGTCGTCGAGGGCGCGCGTATCGGCGGGGAAATCGCGAACGGCGACATTGCGCGAATTTACGGACCTTGCGCGGCGATCGCGTTCGCATTGCTGCTCTCGCCGCTCGTCGTCGGCGCGCTCCTGAACCGTTTCGCCAATCGTCGCTTCGTCCTTTCCGCCTGTCGGCTCGCCGTTTGGCTTTCGGCGCTCGCCCTCCTGGGCGTTGCGGCGGTGGACGCAGAAACGCTCGTGCGGTATTCACCGGTCGCCTTGCTCGTCATCGTTCAGTCGTGGGTGTTCATGGCGCTGGCGTCGGCGCTCGCGACGAGGTTCAGGCCGAATTTCGCCGCCTCGGCTTCGACGTTCTTGCTTGCGCTCGCCTTGCCTTTTGTCGGGAACTACTATTCGGTGGATGCGCTCGCGAAGGGCGGGACGCTCGCGGGGTCGTACGTCGCGCTGGCGATTTTGGCGGCGCTTTTGCCTATCGTGGCTTTCGTCGTAATCGGAATCTCGCTCACGGGCGAAGGCGGGGAATAATGGCGGTAATCGAACTCAAGAACGTAAAAAAGACTTTTCGCGACTTTTGGCTCCGGCCGGTCGTGCAGGCGGTGGATTCGCTTTCGCTCGAGATCGGGTGCGGCGAAGTCTTCGGGCTTTTGGGCCCCAATGGCTCGGGCAAATCGACGACTATCAAGATGATTTTGGGGCTGGTCGCACCGAGCGCGGGCGAAATCGCCGTTTTCGGCGAAAAGCCGCGCTCCCTGGCCGCGCGCAAACGTCTCGGATATTTGCCCGAGCTCAGCTATCTTCATCCGTTTCTGACCGCCGAGGAAACGCTCGAATACTACGCGGGGCTTTGCAACCTCAAGCGAAGCGAGGCGAAGAAGCGCACGCAGGCGCTTTTGAAGATGGTCGGTATGGAGAAGGTCGCGAAGCGCCCCGTGGGCGGGTTCTCGAAAGGCATGGCACGGCGTATTGCGCTCGCGGCGAGTTTGATCGGCAAGCCCGAGCTTCTGATTCTCGACGAGCCGACTTCGGGTCTCGACCCCGTTTCGACGCGCGAGGTGAAGACGCTCGTCAAGGCGCTTGCGAAGGGCGGGATGACGATTCTCATGACTTCGCACCTTCTCGCCGACGTCGAGGATGTTTGCGATCGGGTGATGATTTTGAACGGCGGCAAGGCGGTTGCCGAGGGCAAAGTCGGCGAGCTGGGTACGAGTCTCGAGGAGTTTTTCCTCGCGCAGGTCAAGGATGCGGATGATTTCGTTTTGGCGGATTTTCTCGCTTGAGGCGAAGGCGCTCGTGCGCTCCAAAACGCTGCTCATGCTCGCGGTGGCGAGCGTCGGGTGGTTGTTCGTTTTGCCGCGTTTTCTGAAAGGCGACGGCACGCTCGACGGCGCGCGCGAACTTTACGTGCGCTACGGCCTCGGCGGCGCGTTTTTGCTGATCGCGCTCGCCTTGCTTTCCTCGGCCACCGCCTCGCTCGCGAAGGAACGAGCCGCCAAGAGACTGCAGCTTACGATGGTGCGACCGGTGAGCGCGTTCGCGATTGTTCTTGCGAAGACGCTCGCGCATGCGCTTTCGGGCGCGGCGATTCTGTTGTTGGTCGCGCTCGTCTTGTGCACGAGGGTGGATTGCCGTCGTCCGTCGAATCACGTTCTCGAGCCGATTTTGCCTTCGCCGCGTGCCGAAGCGGAGGCGATGTACGCGCACTTCATGGCCGACGAACGGACTCCGGAGGAAGTGAAGCAGGCGCCCAAGTCGCTGGTTGTGCGGATTCTCGCCACCCGTGCCTACGATCGTTACGAATCGATCGCGACCAACGCCGTAGCGCGATGGAAGTTCCCGATTTCCGATTTTAGGGCGAGTGCCTCGCCGAGCGTGCGGTTGCGGTTCACCACGCAAATCGGCGCGAGCGACGACGTCAAGGGTTCGCTCGCGCTCGGAGACTTCGGCGCCACGGTGGGCAACGTCACGAAATCCGTGATCGTCGTTCCGCTTGCGGGCGCGGGGAATCTCGGCGAAACGCTGGAATTCACGAATTGCGGCGAGAAGTCGCTGATGTTTCGTCCTCGCCGCGATGTGCAGCTCTTGATGCCGGCGGAATCGTTTGCGGTGAATTTCGTCTTCGCGTATTTGGAGCTCGTCGCGATCCTTTTCGCGCTTCTTGCCTTCGGGGCGATGCTGTCGGCGGCGCTGTCGCGACCGGTTGCGCTTTTTTCGGCGATTGTCGTGCTCGTCGTCGGCGAAATGGGGCCGAGCGTCGTCGAGCAGTATCCCGACGAATTTCACGCGAGCAAGATCGACAGGGCGGGACTTGCGATTGCGCGCGCGACGACGGCGCTTACGCGTCCGGTCGCGGGTCTGAAACCGGTCGCGGCGCTTGCCGCCGACGAACGCGTGGAAACGGACGAAGTCGTTCGCGCGCTCGTCGCGGATGGAGTCGGGTTGCCGCTCGTATTCGCGCTTTTGGCGGCTTTCGCGCTGCCGCGCAAGGAGGAATAAACGATGTTTCCCGATCTCGTCGATCTCGGTTTCGTTCATATCAGGACTTACGGCGCTTGCATGGCGATCGGATTTCTTCTTTGCTGGTGGCTAATTGAAAAGTTGAGCGGTCGCAAGGACCTTTCCAATTTACTCCTTTCGCTAATGGTTTCCGGCGTCGTCGGCAGTCGCGCCGCCTACGTAATCGAAAACTGGTCGCGGGAATTCGCGGCGAATCCGGCGGCGATTGTTCGCGTGGATCGCGGCGGACTCGTCTTTTACGGCGGACTCGTGTTCGCAATCGTCGTTTTCTTCGGGTGGTGTGCGGTGAAGCGCGAGCGAGTGCGGGAGCTCGCCGATCTTTTTTGCACGGCCATTCCGCTCGGCCACGCTTTCGGACGAATCGGCTGCTTTTTCTACGGGTGCTGTTACGGGCGCGATTCGGATGCGTGGTGTGCGGTTGTATTTCCCGCGGGAAGCCCGAGCTGGTTCGAGCACGGTCGCGAGGCGGTGGCGGTTTTGCCGACGCAGCTATTCGAGGCGACGGCGCTTTTCGCTCTCTTCGCGCTTCTCTACTTTCTCTATCGCCGTTATCGGCGTTACACGACCGGAGTCTATCTCGTCGGTTACGCGATGATTCGCTTTGCGCTCGAATATTTGCGCGGCGATCCGCGCGCGGAAGTCGGGCCGTTTTCCATCGCCCAGACGATCTCCTTCGGCATTTTCGCCCTCGGGGTCGTTTTCGTCGTCCTTTCTTGGTATAATACTCGCCATGACTACCGTAACCAAGACCGTTAAGTTCGACGCGGCGCACGTTCTTACCAATCATCAGGGACTTTGCAAGAATTTGCACGGCCACACCTATCGCGTGGACGTTTCGGTCGCCGCCGACGAGCCGGCCGAGGGCATGGTCATCGACTTCAAGGACTTGAAGCGCATCGCGACGGAGAAAATCTGCGATAAGTTCGATCACGCCTTCATCTACAACACCGCTTCCGAGGGCGAGCGCGAGATCGCCTCGGTCGTGGAGAAAAACGGTATGCGCACCGTCGCGATTCCCTTCCGTTCGACGGCGGAAAACCTCGCGCGGCACTTCTTCGAGGAGCTTAAGGGCGCAATCCCCGGTTTGGTCGCGGTCAAGGTGTGGGAGACCGCCGAGAACTGCGCGGAATATCGCGCGTGAGTGTTCTTGGCGAGCTTTTTTGGGAGTTTTTCAAGCTCTCCCTTACGGTAATCGGCGGCGGCTATGCGATTCTCGCGGTCGCCGACGACGTTTTCGCGAAGAAGGGTTGGACGAAGGAAGGGGAGATTACGGACGAGATATCCGTCTTTCAGATGATTCCCGGGCTTATCGCGACGCATACGGCGGTTTACGTAGGGCGCAAAAAAGCCGGCATCGCGGGAGCGGTGGTCGCCGTCATTGCGGTGGCGTTGCCGACAATCGCGCTTTTCACGCTCGTCGCCGCCTATTACGATTCGATCCCGGTCGGGAACGCGCATTTGAATTCGGTTTTCGTCGGGCTTCGTGCGGCGCTTACGGGCATCATCGCGGTTGCGGTGATTGGCGGGTGGCGACGTAACCTGAAAGACGTCTTTTCCTACGCGGTGATGATCCTGTCGGCGTTCGGGAGCTTGTATCTGGGGGTCGCGCCGACGATTTTGGGGGCGATGGCCTTGGGACTCGCCCGGGAGTTTGGCGGAGGAAGGTTTCGCTCGTCGGCGCTTGCGTTTCTCGTGTTTCTCAAGTACGGCGTCCTTTGCCTGGGCGGCGGCTTCGTGCTCATACCGATGTACATCGAGGACTTCGTCGGGCCTTCGGCCGCGTTTTTGCAGATATCGGCGGAGGAATTCTCCAACGTGATGGCGCTCGCCCAAATGACGCCGGGGCCGGTAGGGGTGAACGCGGCGACCTATTTCGGCTTTCGGCTCGGCGGCGCGGGCGGAGCGGTACTCGCCTCGCTTTGTCTCGTCTTGCCGGGATCGGCGCTCGTTTATCTCGCCTTGAGTTCGCTCGATTGCTTCCGCGAAAGTCGTCTCGTCAGGGGCGTTTTCCGCGCTCTTCGCCCGACCTCCATCGCGTTGATGCTCGTCGCTCTCGCCGCTTTCGCGAAAACGAGCGTCTTGGACGGAGAAAACAATTTCAACATCACCGCCGTCATAATTGCTATAATATCCGGAACCATGATTATGAAAAAGAAGCTCAATGTCGTTCTCGTAATTCTCCTTTCCGCTTTCGTCGCCGGCATCGCCCGCGCGGACGGGATTACCGTCGAGGATTTCCCCGACGCCGATTCGGTTTTGGTCGACGAAACCGAGAGCGTCGTCTATCGACCCGACGGTACGTACGATTCGACTTGCGAGTGCTGGGTGAAGATTTTGACCGAGAAGGGACGGCGCGAGGAGGGAACGTTTACGATCCACTATTCGCGGCGGTACGGTAGCGCGAAAGTTCTTTACGTCGGGGCGATTGGCGAAGACGGCGTCGAGCGCGAAATCGACGTTTCGGCGACGACCGTCGACACGACCGACAACTCGTCGATGAAGGACAACATCTACGACCCGATGGATCGGCGCATTTCCTGCGCGATTCCCGGTTTGCACGTCGGCGACACGTTGCATCTCAAGTACACTCGCGGCACCTTCAGCCCTCGTTGCGAGGGGAAGTGGGCGGATATTGCGATTATGGAATGGACGAGCCCGTTCGTCAAGCGGACGTACACCATTCTCTCCCCGAAGGAATTGCCGCTCAAGAAAATCGCCGTGCGCAATCCTCGCGGCAACGTCAAGGAGACCCACGAGGAACTGTCCGACGGTTCCGTTCGCCACACCTTCGTCTGCGAGAACGCGAAGCAGGTTTTCGCCGAACCCGACATGCCGCGAATGGAGACCCAGGTCCAGCATGTGCGCGTCTCCACCGCCGAGAGTTGGCAGGAGATCTCGAAGTGGTATTGGGATATTTGCTCGCCGCATCTCGCCCGTACCAACGAGGCGATCACCAACAAGGTCGAGGAACTCGGCCACGACATCCGGTCGATCTTCAAGTTCGTCTCGCAGGAAGTCAGGTACATGGGGCTTACGATGGAAGATACCTCGCCCGGCTATGCGCCGCACGACGTGGACATTACCTTCAACAATCGCTATGGCGTCTGCCGCGACAAGGGCGCGCTACTCGTCGCGATGCTGCGCCTCGCCGGTTTCGAGGCGTATCCGGTCCTTATCCACGCGGGCGCGAAGCACGACTTGGAAATTCCCCAGCCGTTCTTCAACCACGCCATCGTCGCGGTCGACAAGGGCAATCGCGAGTACGAACTCATGGACCCGACGAACGAGAACGCGAAGGATCTCTTTCCGGCGTATCTTTGCGACAAGAGTTTCCTCGTTTGTCGTCCGGACGGCGAGACGTTGCTCACTTCGCCGGTGCCGAGCGCCGACCATAACACGCTCAAGGTCGTTTCCAAGGGGCGGCTGGCGAGCGACGGCTCGATGGTCCTCGACAACGACATCCGCTTCGGCGGCATCAACGACACCATTTATCGCCATTCGTTCGTAACCAAGAAGCCGGCGGATCGGGTAAAGTACTTCGAGCGGGTGGTGAAGCGGCTTTCCCCGGGCGCGGAACTTTTGAAGTGCGAAATCGAGCCGGAGGATATGCGCGACACCGACGTTCCGATTCACGTTCGGCTTTCCGCGAAACTTCCGGAGATGCTGCTTTTCGGCGAGAGCCGCGACGAGCTGACCGTTCCCTACATCAGCCGCATCTTCGGCATGGCGAATTTCCTTTTCGGAGACAACACTTCTCTGGACAAGCGTGTTTTCCCGCTCGACCTCGACACCACCGCGGGTTTGGACGAAACGATCGAAATCGATCTCGGAAGTGCGGTCGGCGAGGCGAAGGAACTGCCGACGACCGCGGTTACGCGCGGCGGCTACGACTATTATCGGACCTTCAGCGTCGAAGGACGCACGCTCAAGTCCGTGCGCAAGCTGAAGATCACCAAGGTCGAGTTTTCGCCGGAAGAATACGCGACCTTGAAAGACAATCTCAAGCTCGTCGAGGCTACGGAGCGCAAGCGTCCCGTCTTCACCAAAGGGTTGCTCGCCGAATCCGACGTCCATTACATGCTCGAAAAAACCGAAGTGGACATCAAGTCCGATCGGGAATGGACTCAAACCGAGACGATCGAGAAGGAGATATTGAGCTACGACGGGAAGAAGAGCTCCGCCGAGTTGAAGATCGCCTTCACGCCTTGTGTGGAGGCAGTGGATGTCGTGAGCGCGGTCGTTTCCAACAAGGATGGACGGGTGTATCGGGTCTCGGATCGCGAGAAGAACGTAATGGACTGCGGTTGGGCGGCCTCGGCGCCCCGATATCCCGCCTCGAAGACGCTAATCGTCAACCTTCCTTCGGTCGAAATCGGCAGCGTTATCTCCTACACCATCGTCCATTCGGTCACCAACGCGCCGACGCCGTACTGCGCGGTTTTCGGTTTCGATGCGCACGAGCCGTTGGATGTGCGCTTCGTTCGGATCGACGATTGGAAGCGCGAGGTCGTCCATCCCAAGCAAATCGCCAACGAGCCCGGCCAGCCGTTTGGGCTACTTTGGCGCGACCAGATGGTCGTTACTCGGGCCAAGTTCGCTCCGATCGACCTCAAGATCGGCGAAGCGGAACTCGAAAGCGGCGAGAAGGACATGAAGGAGATTCGCGACTGGATGGCGCGACACGTTCGGGTTGCGGGGCCGGCGATGTACGAGTTGCCGCTGGAATTGCAGCTTACCGATCCCGAAACCGTGATTAAGGAGCGTTACGGTACTCGGCTCGACTACGTGCGTACGTTGTGCGCGCTTTTGCGTGGCGCGGGCTACGAGGCGGACGTCGTCCTTACGGCGGCGAACGGCGGCGATCCCGACGAAGTCAGACGGCGCGTGAAATTCGAGAAGCCCGACGTGCGCGCGTTCTCGATTGCGCTTTGCCGCGTCAGGATTCGCGAAGGCGGACTGCTCGGCCTTGGCGGCGAGACGAAGGAATACTTCCTCGGCACGGAAAACGAGTACACGCCGCTGGGTGCGAGCAGGTACACGGGAAGCGACTACTTCGATCCCGAAACGTGCGAGTTCGGCATCGTCACGATCCCCGACGTCCGCCTTGGCAGTATGGATGGCGAGAAGACGGTGATCGACATCAAGGAGGACGGTTCGGCGGAGATTTCGATCGAGTCCGTGACTTGGGGTTACTCCGTCGGCGCGTTCCGCAAGACCTTCGCGGAGATCTTGCCCGAAGACCGCAGTCGCCTCCACCAGTCGTTGCTCGGCTCGATTTCGCAGGCGGCGAGCGCAATCGGAGAATTGGAGACGGATATCGAGGGCTATCCCGCCAAGCGGCGCTTCGCCTGCAAGGTTCCGGATTACGCGATGGTCTCCGGCGGCACGATTACATTGCAGGCGCAATCGCTCCTTTCGACGATCCCCGCCTTTACCGGCAACGTTCGCAAGACTCCGTTTGCGGTAAATGCGCAAGGCGAGGCGTGGGAGGAGGTCGTCGTGCGCTTTCCGAAGGGCTATACCGTAATCGAACATCTGCCGGATTCGTTCGTTTTCGCCGATCCGCACGACGTGAACAGGATTTGGCTTACGAACAAAGTTTCCAAGAGCGAGAAGGACGGTGTAGTCGAGGTTGGCATTTTCCGCAAGGTCATGGGCCGCAAGTACACGTACTTCACCCCCGACTACATCGAACTCGTGAACGACCGCAGTCGCATCGCCGCTTCGCGCGCCAATCGCACGATTGTCGTCCGCAAGCCGTAGGAATTCGTTTATCTTTTTTCCCCTTGCGCGGAAGGGCGTGGTGTGATATACTACGCGCTAAATTCATTCATCCAAGTGGAGCAAATCAGAGTATGGTAAAGATCAGAATGCGTCGCACGGGTTGCACCAACCACGCGACCTATCGTATCGTCGCGGCCGATGAACGGTGCCCGCGCGACGGCAAGTTTCTCGAAATCCTCGGGTGGTACGACACCCAGATCAAGGAAAACAACTTCAAGCTCGACCTCGAACGCGTCGATGCGTGGCTCAAGAAGGGCGCCAAGCCCTCGACCACGGTCGCCTCGCTCATCCGTCGCGCGAAGAACCCCAATTTGAAACCCCATCACGCGGTCAAGGCCCAGCCCAAACCCGCCGAAGCGGCGGCCGAGGCGCCCAAGGCGTAAGGAGGAAAGAAAATGGGTATCAAACTTATTGACAAGATCAACGCGGAACAGACCGCGTCTTTGGCGGACAAGAAGTATCCCGAATTCAAGACCGGCGATATCGTTCGCGTTTCCATCAAGATCAAGGAAGGCGACAAGTTTCGCGTCCAGGACTTCGAGGGCAAGGTGCTCGCGATCGACAATGGCCGCAAGAACGTCTCGGGCAACTTCACGGTTTCCCGCGAGAGCTACGGCGTGCGCGTCGAGAAGCTCTTCCCGTTCGCTTCGCCTTGGATTCAGGCGATCAAGCTCGTCAAGCCGGGCAATGGCTGGCGTTCCAAGCTCTACACCGAGCGCACCTTCTGCTCGCACAAGGCGGTTCGCAAGCTCGCGAAGTAAAGTGCTTGTTTCCGGATGAATGAAGGGGACGCGATTCGAAAGGATCGCGTCCTTTCTTTTTGGCGTGTTTTGTGTTATACTGACAGAAAAGATGCTCGAAATCGACATAATCAGCGTCCAGCCGCAGATGTTCAAGGGCTTCCTTACGGAGTCTATCGTCGCGCGCGCCGTCAAGAAGGGCGTATGTCGAATCAATCTCGTCGATCTCAAGGAATTCGGCGAGGGACGTTGGAAGAAGGTGGACGACAAGCCCTACGGCGGCGGCCCGGGCATGCTCATGAAATGCAAGCCCTGGTTCGAGGCGGTGGAAAGTCTGGGGCGGGCAACTCGCGTAATCATGACCACTCCGGCCGCGCGGAAATTCACCCAGCGCGATGCCGAGGAGCTTTCTGCCCTCGAAAACGGCCGTTTGGTCTTTCTCTGCGGCCATTACGAGGGATTTGACGCGCGAGTGGAGACGCTCGCCACGGACAAGTTTTCCGTCGGGGATTTCGTGATGACGGGCGGGGAACTCGCCGCCGCTTCAATGGTCGATGCGATCGTTCGGCTTTTGCCGGGAGTGTTGGGCGGCGGCAAGGCGGCTACGAGTTCGGAGAGTTTTTCGGGCGGCAATACGCTCGAAGCTCCGCAATACACCCACCCGCCGTGCTTTCGCGGAATGAAGGTTCCCGAAGTGCTCCTTTCCGGCGATCACGCGAAGATCGAGGCGTGGCGGCGCGCGGCGGCGGCGAAGCGTACGCGCGAGGAAAGGCCGGATCTCGTTTAAATGAACGCACTTCTTTTGGCGGTGGCGATAGTGGCGCACGAACCGGGGTACTACACCTCGCTCGCGAATCACTTGGAGCGTTGGCTCGCCGGCGAGGGCGTCAAGGCGCGGACGGTAGAGGTCGGTTCGATGGCGAACGCGCTCAAGACGGAGCGTCTCGCCTTTTTAGTCGGCTTCGACCGTCCGACGGCGGGGGAGATTTCGACTTTGCGCGACTTCCGCTCGCGCGGCGGAAAACTCGTCGTCTTCCATTCCGCTTCGCCGGAACTCGCGCGGCTGATGGACGTGAAGCCGCTTGGTTATCGGGCGGCGGGATATCTGGGCGAGTGGAGCAGGATGGATTTTAAACCGAAGTCGCTCGCCGGCGCGCCCGCTTCGATTCTCCAGACCTCGACAGTGCTGCAACGCGCCTTGCCGCTGCCCGGAAAAGGACGGGTAATCGCGACTTGGAGCGATCGCACGGGCAAGACCTCGAACGAGGCGGCGTGGATCGCGACTGCGGGCGGATATTGGATGACCCACGTTCTCTTGGCCGATGGTGAAGAGGACAAGAAGGCCCAACTTCTGGGCGCGATTGTCGGCTCGATCGATCCGCGTCTTTGGAGCGCGAGCGCGCACTTTTCCCGAGCGGAGCAAAGAGATCGCGAACTTAGGGAGTACGCGCTAAGGCAAGTCTCGGCGAAAGGCGAGATTCACGCGGTTTGGGATCATAGCGGCGCGGGGCTTTATCCGGGGAATTGGGCGAAGACGATCAAGGTCCTTAAAGAGGCGCGAGTTACCGATTTATTCGTCAATGTCGCGGGCGCGGGCTTCGCGCATTACCCGAGCGACGTCTTGCCGCGCTCGCGCATCTTCGCGCAGGAAGGCGATCAGCTCAAGGCGGCGCTTGAAGCCGCGAAGGGAACGGGGATTCGCGTTCACGCCTGGATACTCGCGTTTTCGGCGACGCGAGGGACGCCGGAGACGCTCGCAAATTTCACTCGTCGGGGTTGGCGATTGAAGCTGCCGAACGGGAAATTGACGGAATATCTCGATCCGGCGAATGCGGAAGTTCGCGCCTACGTTCTCAAGGCGATTGAAGAGATTGTCGCGCGCTATTCGGTTCAGGGGATTCATCTCGACTTCGTGCGCTATGGAGACGGCGTCGCCAAGCCGCCGAACGCGGCGGCGAACGTTTCGAGTTTCGTCGCCGAGGCGAGGAGAAGGGTGAAGCGGCCGAAGTGGCTTACAACGGCGGTCTACGGGAAATACCCCGCGTGCATCGGCTCGGTCGGGCAGGATTGGGACGGATGGCTGAAGATGAACCTCGTCGATTACGTAGTTCCAATGGACTACACGGTGAGCGAAACCGTTTTCGCCGAGCTTTTGTCGCAGCACGCGAACTTGGCGACGCACGCGCGAAAGACTATCGTCGGCATCGGGGTCACGGCGAACGAGTCGCGGCTCGACGCGAAAAACGTCATCGACCAAATTCGGCTTACCCGCAAATACGGTCTTGCCGGCAACGCGCTTTTCGATCTCGATCTCACGCTGGAGAAACAAATTCTTCCCTATCTCAAACTGGGTATTTGGTGAAAGCTGATAGGGCGATGGCGGCGAGTGCATTCGAGGTCTGGTATTTTCCGGGATGGATGCGGGCGAACGAGCCGCAAGACGGAGTTTTGCCGGCGCTCGCGACTTGTTTCCCCGAATCGAAAATCGTCTTCAAGGCATGGGACGGCGATCGAGTTTGGCCGAAGGCGACCGAAAACGCCGATTTGGCGGCGGAACGCTTTGCGGACGAGATCACCGCGTTGGATTGCGCGGAGCGGTCGAACCTCGTATTGGTAGGACATTCGCTGGGCGGAAGAATCGCGGCGCGAGTGTCTCGACGGCTCGGAGACCGAGGACTCAAAGTCAGGGAGACGGTGCTGCTCGGTGCGGCGATTCCGTATCGGGATGCGGATGTGGAGGCGTCGGGTCTTGGAAGCGAATTGCCAGTGATGGCGATTTGCAATCCGCAGGACGTGACGCTTCGATACGTGTATACCGTGCTCGGCGGCGAAAACTCGCCGGCTTTCGGAGCTAACGGCGCGCTCAAGCGCCTCGAAAACGTGCGCGAGTACGTCGTACCCTCGACCATCGTCGCCGAAACTCCGATCGATCGGACGTGGGCGGATATTCAAGCGGTGAAGGAAATTTGCAACCATCACGCGCTTTTCTATCTCGAATGTCTGCGGAGAATCGTCGGCGGCGAGGCGATGGACGAGGGAGTTATGGTGCCGCAGGATTTCATCACCGTCGAGTTGCCGGTAATGGATATCGGAGTGTGGTGGGATGTAATCGACGAATATGACGGGTGGAAGCTCGAGCGCAACAAGCTCACCGGTCATGCGCGCATCCTTGATCCCGGCAAAATTCGCAAGGCGTGGGGCTCGCTTGCGGTTCTGAAGCCGGCCTTTGAAAAGATCAAGCGCTGATGGTGGAGATGCCGAACGAAAAACGGAACGCACAAAAATAGGGGCCACGCAGTCCCTATTTCTCAATTCCTCCGTTTTTCTTCCGTCAGGTGTCTTTGCAAATACGACACCTACGCAAACGGCACGAGGATATCTTTCCCATCACGTGCGCTCTTTAGACCTGGAAATTTCTTTAGGTCTTGAGCTGCACCACGGTAAGCTATGACTGCAATACTAACGACCACACCAAGCATGAATATTGCCATCAGTACGGATAGAATTAAGGAAGTATGCGCATAGATAAACAGTAATGAACTTGGCACAATCAACAAGACGAGCCAGAGGATCGTCAGCACCACCGCCTTTCATGTTCATCTTTTAGTCGTCAGCCCTCCTACGCATTTTCTGCGAAAACGGCTACGGAGGGCACCATCCTTCGTCCGCTCCGGATGGCCCGCCATCCGTAGCCGATTTGCATTCGCAAATCGCGAAGGATGGTGGAGGTGAGGGGAGTCGAACCCCTGTCCGAAACGGTATCACCCAAGCGTTTACGCGTATAGTTTGCCTTTAGTCTCGGGAGAAGCAAGCGGACAAACGCGCTAAGCCAATCTCATCCACTTGATTCGGCACTCTTAAGCGGGCAAGTGGAACTCCCTTAAGCGTGGTCCGATGAATTATGCCTTTTAGGTTATCGGGCGTCCCCTAATCGACATTGCGGCCTTTATTTAGGCGGCAAGAGCGTAATCGTTGTTCGCAATTACAGTTTTTTCCCGTTTTTTAACGAGGCCAACGAGAATCCTCGACGCGCGACCTGACCTCAACGCATTCCGTCGAAACCGGATCACCCCCATAAGGGGAAAGCGAGGGGATTATACCATAATTCACGTCCTTTGTGGTATAATACTCTGCCATATGAAGAACTTCGTCAAGATGAGTTTGAATGTGGTCGTCCTTTCGGCGGTCTTGTTCGTCGGCATCGCCGTTTTCGTCGCGATCAACACCAAGTCGATGATGGTCGGCGAGGCGGAGCGCACGGTCAAAAGCGTCGTTCGCGCGACTGCCGGACGAATTGACCTATTGATGTCCGAGGTGGAATCGGCGGTCAACAATTCGGCGTGGATGGTCGGGGAGCACCTTAATGACCCCGATTACATGTATCGCATTACCCGCGAGCTCGTGAAGAACAACGAGTTCATCGTCGGTAGCGCCATCGCCTTCAAGTCCAACTACTTCCCGAAGAAGGGCCACTTCTTCTCGCCCTACAGCTATCTCGACGAGAAGGGCGAGATGCAGTCCAAGCAGCTCGGCACCGCCGACAACGACTACTTCGTCCAGGAATGGTACGACGTTCCCGTGAAGAGCGGCGAGAAGTACTGGACCGAGCCGTATTTCGACGAGGGCGGCGGCAAGATTCTGATGAGCACCTATTCCGTGCCGATCAAGGACGCGAAGGGCGAGGTGTACGCGATTCTGACCGCCGATCTCTCGCTCGAGCAGCTGCGCGGCTACGTCGCCGCCATCAAGCCCTATCCGCAATCCTACGCCGTTTTGAAAACCGCCAAGGACGGCTATCTCGTCCGTCCGCCGCGTCGGGAGCAGGTGGAGCTCGACAAGATGATCACGATTCGCGATCAGGCGGCGAACGGCTGGATCGTCGAGATCATCTGCCCCGTATCGGAGATTCTGAAGGATGCCGAAGAGCTGGTTATGAAGATCGTCGTCTTTTCCGTCGTCGGACTCGCGCTTATCTTCCTCCTTTCCTGGTTTTACTCTTCGCGGCTTCAACGCGCGACGGTCGAGCGGGAGCGGATAGCGAGCGAGCTTTCGATTGCGAGCAAGATTCAAGAGGATATCTTGCCGAGGAAGTTCCCCGCCTACCTTACCGCGCGACTTCGGCCCGCGCGCGAGGTCGGCGGCGACCTCTACGATTTCGTGGAACAGGGCGACAAGCTCTATTTCATCGTCGGCGACGCCTCGGGGAAGGGAGTTCCGGCGGCGCTCTTCTCGTTTATGGCGGAGACGGCGTTTCGGCTTTCGTGCACGATGGGGCTTAAGCCCGACGCGATCGTCCGCAACATCAATTCCATCCTGGTCAACGGCAACGACATGAGCATGTTCGTCACGACTTTCGTCGGGCTCATCGACCGCAAAACCGGCGCGTTCGAATACTGCAACGGCGGGCACAATCCGCCGGTAGTCGCCGACAAGGACGGCAAGGTCGAATTTCTTGCGGTGAAGCGCAATTTGCCTTGCGGAGTCATCGAGGATTATCAGTTCGTCTTGCAGTCGATCGAGCTGAAGGCGGGCTCCACGCTGATCGTCTACACCGACGGCGTAACCGAGGCCGAACGCGCCGACCACTCCCAGTTCGGCGAGGGACGGCTCGACGATTTCGCGCTTGCGCACGCCGCGGAGGAACCGTCCGCGATCGTCGGCGAGCTTTTCGCCGAGGTGGATCGTTTCGTCGCCGGCGCCGAGCAGTCCGACGACATTACGGTGATGGCGATTCGGGTCTGATGAAGACGGTCCTTCTGGCGAACGGCGATTTCCCGGCGAAAGGCGGCGCGGCGTATCGCGCGCTCGCGAGCGCGAAGCGAGTCGTCGCTTGCGATGGAGCGGGAAGCGCGTATTATCGAGCGTTCGGCAAGTGGCCGGAGGCGATCGTCGGCGATTTCGACTCGGCAGACGGACCTTTCGGCGACGCGGAAGTTGTTAAATGCACCGATGAAAATCTTAACGATCTCGAGAAAGCGATTCTTTATTGCAAGCTGACGTTCGGGAACGACCTTGTGATCGTCGGCGCGAGCGGCAAGCGCGAGGACCATACGATCGGCAATATCTTCCGTGCGCTCGAATACGGAGTTAAGATTATTACGGAAAGCGGCGTCTTTTATCCTCTCTTCGGCAAGGGAACGTTCTGCTCGCGCAAGAATGCGGGCGTTTCCATTTTCACGAATAACTCCAAGGCAAAGATGGAGTCCACGGGGCTTAAGTGGCCGCTTAAAGGCGTGAAGTTCTCCGCGCCTTACGTCGCGACCCTTAACCGCACCACTTCGACGCGCTGGACGATTAAGACCGATTCGCCTGCTTTCGTTTATATCGAAAGGTAGGGATTCGCCGACTTTTCCGCGCCAATCGTCGTCAATGGTCCGTGTCCGGGGATGACGAGTGTTTCGTCTGGCAATTGGGCGAGTTTCTTAAGCGAGTCGATTAGCGTCGACATGCTGCCGCCCGGCAGATCCGTGCGACCGATTGAGCCCGCGAACAGGGTATCGCCGGAAAGGAGCAGCTTTTCGGACGGAAAATAGTAGCAAACTCCGCCCGGGGTGTGGCCGGGCGTTTCAATTACCTCGCAAAAGTCGAGCTCTTTCGGCTCGTGCAAGCTCTTCGGCTCGGGAATTCCCGGATAGGTCGGCGGCAGTCGGTTGAGCGGATGGACGAGAACCGGCCGATCGAGGTTGTGGACGTAGACGGGAAGGTCGCTTAAGCGCTCTTGCAGCGCGGGGATTGCGCCGATGTGGTCGAAGTGGGCGTGGGTAAGGAGGATTCCGGCGGGGACGAGACCGCGCTTTTCCAGTAGTGCGATAATGCGCTCCGCTTCGTCTCCGGGGTCGACGATCCACGCCTTGCCGTCCAGCGAGAGAATCGACGAGTTCACCTCGAAAGCGCCAACTTGAATAGTCAATCGTTCCATAATTTAGGGTAATTATACCATAAAAGCGCTCGGGTTGACTTTGCGAGGAAGTTTTTGGTAAAATACGCGCCAGTTCGTCCAAGTCGGACGAATGGAAGCGAAAGATTTCCGGTATCCATCCGGGGACAAAGCGGATTAATCGAAAAACAAAAGGATTAAAATAAGGAAAGAACAAAATGGAAATGCCTACCTCGGCCCTCACCGGGATTACGCTCAAGGACATGTTTGATGCCGGGCTTCACTTTGGCCATCAGACGAAGCGCTGGAATCCGAAGATGAAAGGATACATCTTCGACAAGCGCAACGGAATTCACATCATCGACCTCGCCCAGTCGGTTCAGCTTTTGGACGAGGCGGCCGGTTTCGTCCGCGAGACGATTCTCGCCGGCAAGAAGATTCTCTTCGTCGCGACCAAGAAGCAGGTCGCCGAGATGGTCAAGGCCTCCGCGGTCGAGAACGACCAGTTTTACGTGACCGAGCGCTGGCTCGGCGGTACGCTCACCAACTCCAAGACCATTCGTTCCTCGGTCAAGCGCATGCGCCAGTTGCAGGCGACGGCGAAGGCGAACGGCGGCGAGCTCTCCGAGCACAAGCAGGAGAACTCGGTGCTCCGTCGCGAACTCGCCAAGCTCGAGAAGAATCTGACCGGCGTCGCCGATATGGTGAACGACCCGGGCGCGGTCGTCGTCATCGACTGCGTGAAGGAGGCAAACGCGGTCAAGGAAGCTTCGCGTCTACACATTCCGATCATCGCGATCGTCGACACGAACGCCGATCCGGAGCCGATCGATTACGTGATCCCCGGTAACGACGACAGCGTGCGCGGCGTCGAGCTTATCCTCAACGGATTTTCGAAGGTCATCAAGGCCGCGAACGACGAGTACGGCGCCAAGGCCGCCGAGGAAAACCGCAAGCGCCAAGAGGAGCGCGCCCAGCGCGACGAGGCCGAGAAAGCGGCGCGTGCCGAGCGCAAGGCGAAGGCGGCGGCGAAGCCGGCTGCCGGCGCCAAGAAGAGCGCTACCCGCAAGCCCGGTTCGGTCGCCGCGAACGTGAAGGCGGCGGCTCGCGCGGCCAAGGAAGCGGCCGAGACCAAGGCGAAGGCCGATCTCGCCAAGAAGCGCCAGGCCAAGGTCGTCGAAGCGGCGGCCGCGGTCGAGGCGGCGAAGGAAGAGGCGGCTGCGGCTACGCCGAGCGAAAAGTGATAAACGATAAACGAAAAGCGAAAAACTAAAGAGGGTTTGAAATGACGATTACGATTGATATGATCAAGCAACTCCGCGAAGCCACCGCCGCGGGCATGGGCGCTTGCAAGGAAGCGCTCGCCGCCACCGACGGCAACATGGACGAAGCGGTGAAGTATCTTCGCGAGAAGGGTCTCGCGGTCGCCGCCAAGCGCGTCGACAAGGAGTCCAAGCAGGGCATCGTCGCGCTCGCGGAAGCGGCCGACAAGAAGACGATGGCGCTCGCGGAAGTCAACTGCGAAACCGACTTCGTCGCCAACACCGACGCCTACAAGGAATTCTGCGCCAACGCGGCCAAGGTCGCCTTGGAGGGGAAGGACATCGCCGAGACGCTCGCCGACGATTACAAGATGCTCCTTACCAAGACCGGCGAGAACGTGAAGATCCGCCGTTCGGAGCGCTACGAGCTTTCCGGTTCGGGGTGCCTCTCGGGCTACATCCACATGGGCGGCAAGATCGGCGTCATCGTGGAACTCGCTTGCGACAAGCCCTGCGAAAAGCTCGACGAAGCCGCCCACATGATCTGCCTGCAGGTCGCGGCGAACTCGCCGAAGTACGTGAAGAGCGAAGACGTTCCCCAGCCGGAAATCGACGCCGAGCTCGAGATCAAGCTCAACGCGCTCAAGGAGCAGAAGGGCAAGTTGCCGCCGGAGCAGGCGCTCGTCGGCATCAAGAAGGGCATGGCCGCGAAGTTCTGCACGCAGATCTGCCTCATCGAGCAGGAATACGTCGCGGACGGCGACCTCTCCGTCAAGAAGTATCTCGACGGCATCGCGAAGGAGATCGGCGCGCCGATTTCCGTGAAGCGTTTCGCGCGTCTCCAACTCGGAGCGTAAAATGCGCAAGTTGAACGGCCTGGCGCTCGCGCTGGCGGTTATCGCCGCCATCGCGGGCGCGGTCGTTTTCGTCTCGCATCGACGCGACATCGCCGCCTACGAGGCGTCACGCGCCGCGAACGAGGAGGAAGCGGCGAACGCGAGGGCGAAGGAAGCGAAGGCGCTCAAGGAGGCGGAGGAGGCGAAGCGCGTTTCCGCCAAGCTCGAACTCGAGCGCGAAAAGTCGCGCATTCAGGCGGCGGAGGCGGAGAAGGCCGCGCAAGCGCGGGAAGCGGAGAATTTGGCCGTGAAGTCTCGCATCGCCGAGGATGCGCGGCGCGAGGCGGAGGCGAAGGCGAAGGAATCGAGCGACGCTCGCGCCCTCGCGGAGGCGAAGGCGAAGGAGGCGAAGGCGCTTAAGGACGCGGAGGAGGCGCGCGAAAAGACCGCCGAAGCCGAGGCGGTTGCAAGCGAACACGAGCGCGCCAAGGCGGAGGCCGAAACGCTCAAGCTCCGCCATTCGCTCGCGGAACTGGAAGCCCTTAAGAGCGAATACGGCGCGCGTATCTCGGAGGCGGAGGCGCTGACGCGAGATTTGGAGGAGATGAAGGAAGCGCTGACGCCGGAGCGGACGATTTCCGATTTGATGACTACCGGCGACGACTTGCGCGCGGAAAAGCCCGCCGAAGAGGACGACCGGAACTTGCCCGCGGGTCGGCGTGAGCTCGCGCGGGCGGAAAAGGCGTTCGCCGCGCTGAGGGCGGAAATTTCATCGGCGACTCGCGAAGAGCAAATCAAGAAGCTTGAAGCGCTTATGCGAGAGGCGATCGAGGCGGATCGCGTAATCGAGGCGCAATACTACTATCGGACAATCCGCGAGATGTATCCGGATTGGGAATTTACGGGAGGCGAGGACAAATGAGTCTGGCGGTGGGAATCGTGGGCTTGCCGAACGTCGGCAAATCGACTTTGTTCAACGCGCTGACCAAGAAGCAGCAGGCGGCGGCGGAGAACTATCCTTTCTGCACCATCGAGCCGAACACGGCGGTGGTGGAGGTGAACGACGAGCGGCTCGAAAAGCTCGCCGAGCTTGCGAAGCCCGAGCAGATTATCCGCGCTACCGTCGACTTCACCGACATCGCGGGTCTCGTCAAGGGCGCGTCGAAGGGCGAGGGTCTCGGCAACAAGTTCCTCGCCAACATTCGCGAGTGCGACGCGATTCTCCACGTCGTTCGGTGCTTCGAGAACGACGACATCATCCACGTTCAGGAGGGCGGCAACAAGTCCGCGCCGATCGATCCCGTGGGCGACGCCGAGGTGATCGAAACCGAGCTTATTCTCGCCGACATGGAGCAGCTTCAGAAGCGCTACGAGAAGGTTCGCAAGGAAGCCCAGGCGAAGCCGCCGATGCGTCCCGAAGCCGAGGCCTGCGCCGCGCTTTTGAAGCATCTCGAAGAGGGGAACCCCGTTCGGAGCTTCCCGCGCAAGGAAGGCGATGCGATTTTGAACGTTCTCAAGGAGCTTCACTTCCTTACCGACAAGAAGGTTATTTATTGCGCCAACGTCGCCGACGACAACGTCACCGGCGAGGGCAATCCCCACGTCGCCGCGCTCAAGGCCTACGCCGACCGGCAAGGCGCGAATATGGTCGTCATTTGCGCGCAGATGGAAGCCGATCTTGCGGGGCTTTCCGACGCCGAGGCAAAGGAGTTCTTGCAGAGCTACGGGTTGAGCGAATCGTCGCTGGACAGAACGATCAAGCTCGCCTACGAAACCTTGGGACTCGCGAGCTTCCTTACGGCGGGGCCGAAGGAAGTCAGGGCGTGGACGTTCCGCCGCGGCTGGAAGGCGCCGAAGTGCGCCGGCGTTATTCACACCGACTTCGAAAAGGGCTTCATTCGCGCTCAGGTCGTCGCTTACGCCGATTATGTGAAGTACGGCGGCGAGGCGGGCGCGCGCGAGCACGGCGTTTTGCGTCCCGAGGGCAAGGAATACGAGATGCAGGACGGCGACGTCGTCGAGTTCATGTTCAACTAAACGAGAGGGAGGCGGTATATGGAAATTCGCCAACTGTCGATTTTTCTGGAGAACAAGCCGGGGCAGCTTTCGGCGATTTGCCGCGCGCTCGCCGACGCCGGAGTCAACATCGCCACGCTCTCGCTCGCCGATACGAGCGACTTCGGGATTGTGCGAATGATCGTGGACGACCACGAGAAGGCGAAGAAGGTGCTTTCGGATTGCGGCCACGTCGCCAACGTGAAGGAAGTGATCGCGGTGTGCGTGCCTGATCGCCCGGGCGGGATGGCCGAGGTAATGGGCGTTTTGGACGGCGTGGAGGTGAATATCGAATACAGCTACGCCTTCTCCTTCCACAAGGGCGAGAAGGCGGTTTTGGTGTTTCGCTTCTCCGACAACGCTCGCGCCGCCAAGGCGCTCAAGGCGGCGGGTTATATTACGCTTTCGGAGGATGAAGTAATAAAGGAGAGTCGATGAAGAAGGCGGTTGTCAACGGTACGGCGATTCCCGACGAGGCGGTGAGTTTCGAGCTCGATCGCCTCGTTCGGTTCTACATGAGCCATGGCATGACGATGGACGAGGTGAAGAAGAACTTGCCGAAGCTGGAGGAAAAGGCGCTTGAGCAGGCGATTGGCGCGAGGCTCCTCTTGGAGCGGTCTCACGAACTCGACGTAAAGGTCACCGCCGCGGACATCGACGCGGAAGTCGCGAAGGTCGTGACCCAAGTCGGCGGCGAGGAGAACTACAAGAAGGCGCTCGCGGCCCAGAAGATCAGCGAGACGGATTTCCGCAAGGAACTCGAAAAGGGCGCGAAAGTGAATAAGCTCGTCGAGCAGGCCTGCAGCAGCGTGCCCGAGCCGACCGAGGAGGAGGTCGCCGCGTTCTACGAGGCCCATCAAGCCGAATACGTCGAGCCGGAGCAAGTCCTTTGTCAGCACATCCTCGTCAAAGGCGCGACCCCCGAGGCGTTCGAGAAGATTCGCGCGATTCGCGAGCGCATCGTCAAGGAAGGCGCGGATTTCGCGTCCGAGGCGAAGAAGAACTCCGATTGCCCGAGCGGTGCCGAAGGCGGCAGTCTCGGCTGGTTCGGACGCGGGATGATGGTTCCCGAGTTCGACAAGGCGGCGTTCGAGATGAAGAAGGGCGAGATTTCCGACATCATCACGACCCAGTTCGGCTATCACATCATCTACAAGGCCGATCAGCGCGGCGGCGGGAAGCTGACGCTCGTCGACGTCCACGACCAGATCAAGGATTTCCTGCGTCATGAAGCGCGCGGTCGGGCGATGGACGCGTTCGTCGGCGAACTTAAATCGGCGGCGAAGATCGAGTATTCGTAATGGAAATCACCTCTCCCGGCAACCCCAAGCTCAAGTACGTCGTCAAGCTTCGCAGTTGCTCGACGCGCGAGGAGTCGGGCGAGATGATCGTCGAGGGCTATCGTGAATGTCGGCGGGCGCTGGACAACGGCTACAAGCCGCGCGCGATTTTCCATTGCCCCGAACTTTACCTCAAAAACGAGAACGAGCCGGCGATTGTCGCGGAGTGCGAAAAGTCGGGCGCGGAAGTCTATACTTGCACGCGGACGTGCTTCGAGAAGATCGCCTACAAGGAACGTCCGGACGGACTTTTGATGGTCGGCCCGCACGTCTCGATCAGGCTCGCGGAGCTCAAACTCCCCGAGAACGCGCTCGTCATTGTTACCGAGTCGATTGAAAAGCCGGGCAATTTGGGGACGATTCTCCGCAGCGCCGACGCCGCGAAAGTGGCGGCGGTAATCGTTTGCGACCGGGCGACCGACATCCACAACCCGAACGTCGTTCGCGCCTCGACGGGAACGATGTTCTCGGTGCCGATTGTGGAGGCGACGAGCGAGGAGGCGCTCGCGTTTCTAAAATCGCGCGGCTTCAGGATTCTCGCCGCGACTCCTCACGCGGAAAAGCTTCACTTCGAAGTCGATTTAACGGGCAATGTCGCGATTGCGCTTGGCGCTGAGCAATACGGGCTTACCGCGAAGTGGATGGACGGCGCCGAGTTGCGCGTCAGAATTCCCATGCTCGGGCTCGCCGATTCGCTTAACGTCTCGGCGGCGGCGACGATTCTCGTCTACGAAGCGGTTCGCCAGCGAATCGCCGCCGGTATTGACCGAGTTCCCGAGTTCGTTCCGTGGCACGGTGAAGGAATTATCGACCATTGAGATTCGCGAATCCCATCTTTCTCGTATTGGTGGCGGCGGTGCCGCTCGCGGGAGTCTTTTGGACGTTCCTCAAGGCGCGGCGCGAGAAGTCGCTGGAAAAGCTGGTCGCGCCGTCCTTGCGCGCGCGGCTCATGCCGCAAGGCGCGAATCTCTGGGGCTTTCAGGCGGTCGCGATTCTCGTCGGACTCGCGCTCGTCTTGCTCGCGGCCGCGCGTCCGCAGTGGGGTAAGACCACCGAGAAGTACGTCGAGCGCTCGCGCAATCTCGTCGTCGCCATCGACGTTTCGCGCTCGATGCTCGCCGAGGACGTTCGGCCCAATCGGCTCGAACGCGCCAAGGCCGACGTCGCCGATCTCATCGATTCTCTGGAAGGCGACCGCGCGGCGCTCGTGGCGTTTCGGCGCACGGGAGTCGTCATATGTCCGCTCACCACCGACCGCGGGTTTTTGCGGAGCGCGCTTGAGCAACTTACTCCCGACAGCGCTCCGCGCGGCGAAACCGATTTGGGGAGCGCGATTCGCGCCGCGCTCGACGCGCTGGATCCGGCGGCGGACGACCATAATGCGATTATCGTAATTTCCGACGGCGGAGACTTGCGCGGCGAGGCGATTGCCAACGCGGAACTGGCCGCGAAACGGGGAATTCCGATTTTCACCGTCGGAATCGGCGACCCGACGCGCGGGGCGGAGATTCCTTCCGAGGACGGCAAGTCGGCGCAGAAGTTCAAGGGCGAGGTCGTGAAGGTAAAACTCGAGTCGGCGGCGCTGGAGGCGATTGCCAAGGCGAGCAAGGGCCGTTACGTTCCGCTCGCGACCGCGGGCACCGCCGAGACGACGCTCGGGGCGATTTATCGGAAGTTCTTAAGACAAGTCGCGGTCAAGGAACAAAACGAGGAATCCGAGCGCGTGGCCGAAAGGTATGAAGTATTCCTCGTTCCCGGCTTGGTCTTGCTTTTAATCGGCGCGGCGCTTTCCAAGGGCCGGATTATGGTATAATGGAGAAGTTATGAATAGCCACACTTCCTCGCTTGTCAACGTCCTCAGGTACATCGAGCGTCCCCTCATGGACGACGGGCGCATCGATCTCGGAGAAACCGCGCTTTGTCTGCGGATGATTCGTCCGTTCGTCCAGGCGGGCGATCCCGGCGCGATTGAGTTTAATCAGCTCCTTAGCGAAGTGCGCGCGGACGGAGTCATCACTCCCGAGGAATCGGAAAAGCTCATTCGCATGCTCGCCAAGCTCGCGAACGAGAACCAGACGCTGGCGAAGTACGTGCACGTTTCCGTAGTCGACGGCGTAAAGAAAGTCGATACCTCGGGGATTTTCGAGACGGTTGGCGCGTTCAAGGCGGCGCTCGAGACGATTGGCGAAGAGCTCGAAAACCTTGACTATGGAATCGTTTGCGCGCCGCACGAATCGGGGCGCGTCTTGGGGGCGGCGATGGCGGCGAAGGCAGAGAAGGCGCTCGTTATTTCGGATGCGAGTGCGCTCAAAGGCGATAAGGTGATTGTGGTCGACGACGTATTGACCGATGGCGTGGAACTCTCCGCGAGCATCGATAGAATCGAGAAGGCCGGCGGCAGGGTCGTGAAAGTCGTCGTCGCCGCCGAATTGGACGGCTACGGGGCGCGAGTGAACGCGCTTAAGGGCCGCTCCGTTCTTTCGCTCGTCAAGATCGCCGGGAAATGAGCCGGATAAAAGCGGTCGTGTTCGACTTCGGCGGGGTAATGACTACCCGGACGATGCCGGAAAAGGTGCAGGCGTTTCTCCTTAAGAAGGGCATCGATTGGGCCATTGTCGAGGCGGGCTACGCGAAATATCGTCGGCTTATGGACGGTGGGTTCATTACCTTAAGGGAAATGTATTCGCTTATTTGGGCCGATAACGATATCGAGCTAACCGACGCCGATTACGAAGAGCTTTTGAAAGTCGATGCCGAAAGCTGGCTTACCGATTATCGCAATCTCGCGACGAGGGATTGGATGAGGGAGCTGAAGGCGAATGGTTTTAAGCTCGGGATTTTGACCAACATGCCGCCTGCGTTCGCTCCGCTTTTCCGCGAAGTCTACGCGGATTTCGTCGAGCTCGCCGATGCCGTCGTCATTTCCGGCTTGGAGCGCATGTTCAAGCCCCAGCAAAGGATTTATCGGCTGATGGAAAAGCGTCTTAACCTCTCGCCCGAGGAAATACTTTTCGTCGATGACGTCGAATCGAACTGCGCCGCCGCCGAAAAAGCCGGCTGGTCGGCGATCCGCTTCCAAAGCGTAGAGCAAGCGCGGATGGCGTCACTTCGTTCCGCAGCGAGGTCTGCGCTTTCGCTCGGTCATTAAGGTATAAGGCGAAAAGGAGGATGTGTCCCCGCAAAGTTCGGGCAATGCGTTCTATCAGGTTGGGTAGACAAGTAACGACTCGGCAATTGCCCTACAAACCGAGGTCGGAATGTGTTCCGGTGTCGGCGAGAGAGAGGATTAGTAGGTCGTCCTTGATTTCGTAAAGGAGCACCCAGTCGTTTTCAATGTGGCAGTCACGCAATCCGGCAAGGCTGCCACTCAAAGGGTGATCCTTGTGTTGGGGCGGGAGTTGTTCGCCATTGGCCAACTTAAGGACGACATTGGTAAGCTTTTTGATGTCCTTGCCTCGCTTGAGCATTTTCTTAATACTCTTTTTGTAGCGCGAGGTCTTTCGAACCCCATACTTCATGAGAGCAAGAACTCCTCAAGCTTGTTGGGGTCGGTGCATGTTGGCGCATTGGGATCGTTTGCGACTTCTTCGGCTTCGCGAAGGGCGGCGAGAAGACGCGCGTGCTTGTTCATTTTGCCAAGTTTGAACGGAATCTCTCCAACTGCGAGGCACTTCTTGAAGAAGCAAGTCACGGCGGTCGTCATATTCATGCCGATTTCTTCAAAGAACTCCTCGGCCTCGGTCTTGAGGTCTTCATCCATGCGAATTGTCAATGATGTAGCCATATTGGACTCACTTTCTGTTAAAAACGATTGCATTGTACCATAAATGTCAGTGCATTGTCAATGCGTTGCTGGCGCGATGATGGCGATGATGGCGGGCGTGTTGGATTGACCGGGGCGGGCGGGAATTGTCTGCGGCTATCTATAGCCATTGCCTTGTTGCATATTTGATTTAAAGGAACTAAGAATATGAAAAAGCTGCTGATAGGTCACAAAACTGGGATGCGAGGTCTCGGCACTCGCTCGCTCTTTTGCTTCGCTCACCTACGTTCCCAACTGGCGCTACGCGCAAATGAGTGCCCGAAACGACTGTACCGCCTTCTCGTTCCGCAACTGGCACTGGCGCGTGACATCACGGGTGGGAGGGGCGAATCTCCATATATGGACATGCAAATCTCCTAGTATGGACTTCGCAATGTCCATACTAGGACATGGTAGGTGTCCATACATGGAGATTGCCGAGTCCATACATGGACATGACCTAAGTCCATACATGGAGATTGATGTCTCCATATATGGACATGGCCGACCGCTCGGGCGGACGTTTGCAAGCGGTCGGGGAGAGCCGAAAAACGCCAAAACTGCGACATTTTGTCGCGCCTTGGCCGCTGTACGGGGCTTTTATCGAGGGGAAAAGTCGTACCTAGCACTTATGAAAGTCGTACCTACGACTCGTTAACGGGTAGCGCTTTCTACCAACAGTGGTTTAGCGATTGGGCAGAAGGCATGCTTTTGCGTGTCATTAAAATTGACTTATCGACAAAATTGTCAATAAAAGGCGTTAACTAGCGTTAATGGCAGTCTCCAATGGAGACTCGATAGTATCTAATAGAGACTTTGAAGTCTCCAATCCATTGCCGACGCGATAATTAACGAAGTATGTCTCGCCTGATGAGAAAAATCACTGAATAAAAATGAGAAAAATAACCGAACGAAAGTGAGAAAAATAACTGAGTGAATTGACATCGGCAGCAAAATTTTGGTATAATTGTGCAGTTATGGCAAATTATCGCAAAAGAATTGCTGATGACATTCTCGACTATAAGCTTTCGGCAATGGGAGCGGTTTTGGTTGAGGGTGCAAAATGGTGCGGAAAAACAACGATGTGTGAGCAACACGCGAAGAGCATCTTGTATATGGCCGATCCCACAACCCGCAACCAGAATCTAAAACTCGCAGAACTTGATGTCTATTCACTACTTGCAGGCGCTAAACCTCGCTTGATCGACGAGTGGCAAGATGCGCCAAATCTGTGGGATGCGATACGATTTGCTGTTGATCACTCAGATGAAGGTAGCGGTCAGTTTATCTTGACTGGTAGTGCGGTACCTCCGCGCGCGGACGAAATTTCCCATACGGGAACTGGGCGTTTTGCGCGGATCAAGATGCGCCCAATGAGTTTGTGGGAATCCGGCGAGTCTTCGGGAGAGGTTTCTCTCGGCGAGTTGTTTGTCGGAAACGGGTTGACGACTGCATCTGGTGTTAATTTCACTTTGGAAGATCTCGCGTTTGTTTGTTGTCGCGGAGGATGGCCGCAAGCCGTCGATCGCAAAGGCGAGCGCGCCTTGATCACGGCGCGAGAATATTACGAAGGCGTGGTTGAAAGTGATATCGCGCGAGCGGATGAAGTTCAAAAAGATCCGGATCGAGTCCGTCGGCTAATGCGTTCGTGCGCAAGATTACAGGGAACGCAATCCAGTTTTGCTGCGATCCGAAAGGATTTGCAGGCGAATGACGTACGGACGTTAGACGAAGGGACGATTCGCTCGTATGTTACGGCTCTAAAAAAGATATTCGTGATCGAGGACCTTCCGGCATGGAATCCGGATTTGCGAACGAAAGGATCGATTCGTGCGACGGACACGCGCTACTTTGTCGATCCGTCGATTGCCATTGCGGCGTTGGGTGTAGGGCCGGGGAATCTTGTGAATGATGTTCGTAGCTTCGGATTTTTCTTTGAGGCGTTGGCCATTCGCGATCTACGGGTCTATATGGACGCGCTACGAGGTCGAGTGGAGCGTTATCACGACAAGACGGGACTGGAATGCGATGCCGTCCTTCATCTTGATAATGGCGAGTACGGATTGGTCGAGATCAAGCTTGGCGGTGAAACGCTGATCAACGAGGGTATCGCTACTTTGCGCAAGCTCAGGGGATTGATCAATTCCAAAGGCGTGAAGGAACCTAAATTCATGATGGTGCTTACAGGAATGGGATCGTTTGCCTATGAGGAAAACGGTGTGTTTGTCTGCCCATTATCAGCGTTAAAGCAATAACGAAACGAGCTTATTGTCTTCGATTGACGCCATCCCGCCTGTCAGGATGATGGGTAGCGTCAAGGGTAAGGACATATTACTGTTTTCTTGTTAGATTTTCGGAAATCGTTCGTATATTAGTATGTAGCGGACGTGTGTCCGTATGCTGTTGTCACAATTAAAGAGCATGGTATAATTGTATTTGCAGTTGGTGAGAGTGGTGTGGTATAATATGCGCACATTGATCTTTGACATCGGCGGGTGGCAGTTGCGCCCGCTACTGGGCTGAAGCGATACGTCGCTGAAGCCAGAACCTCAAAATCGGTGTCCACGACGAGCCGAGGAGAGGAGTTGGGAATTCCCAAAAGGATCCTGACAACGTACGCAACTTGCGTACTGAGCTTTACTTGAAAACGGCTAATTTTCTGAGAATCAAAGCGAGGTATGTGAGTGCGCTACGTGGGACAATTCCATGTGGCGTGCTTTCTATTCTATGTTTTGATTCGGGCGCTTAGCCGTGCCTCAAGTAAGACATGAATTTGAAGGCACGCCACTCTTTTTCCTGCGCGAGGGTGGATGTGTGATGGCGTAGGAAGAAAGGTAAACAAATGAAGAAGTTTGATTCGATAACGAGAAGTGTGTTCTTTTTCGTTAAAAAGTCTATTTTGGCGTTGGTGGTGTTTGGATTGTTTGTACCGTCGGTTGGTGCGGTGACGATTAAGAGTGTTACCGCGCAGCAGCGACTTTCGTCAAATGGACTTGTAGACATTACCGTGACGTTTGCCGGTGCGGCGAGTGATGTCGCGAAGGCGAATTGCACATTTACGGCGATAGACAGCGCAACGAAAACATCATTACCCAGTTTGCATATCACTCGCAGCGGGAATGATTTCGGTTCCGACATCGTCTGGACGCGGAGTTTCGTTTGGGACGTTCTTGCCGATGTCGGTGGAACGACGATTGATGATGTTGAGTTGGTAGTTGAACTGGATGTCTTGGGTGGTGTTCAGCTCTGGAAGAACGGTCCCTACTGGGCGGAATGCAATGTGGGCGCGTCAAAATCTGAGGAATATGGTCTCTATTTCCAGTGGGGCGAGACGGTTGGACATAAGACATATGGCGATTGGGCTTACGATGAGTATTATTGTCCAACCTATGGCATGAAGGAATCCAAGCTTCGATCATTAGGATATATCGATACAACTGACAATCTTACGGCTGCGCATGACGCAGCGACGAAGCAGCTTGGCGCACCATGGCGCATGCCGACACAAGAGGAATTTGCTGAGCTCTGCGACAAATGCACTACTAAATGGACCACGCATAATGGGGTGAAAGGACGATTCTTCGTAGGCAAAGGTGACTATGCGGCGAGGAGTATCTTCCTTCCAGCAGCAGGAGTAGTTTTCTGCGGCAGCTCCGGCGGTTTATATGATCGAGGTTGGTGGGGATCATACTGGTCTTCTACGTGTCGGTTGACGGAGGAAGTTTATTCGTGGTGTTTATCCTTCACTGTGAATAGTTATGACGCAGATCTCTATAATACTCGCAGCACGGGGATGCCTGTGCGTCCTGTGCGAGAATTTGTCTTCGCGCCGACTGCATCGACGCATTTGAAGATTATTAATAATTTCATCCATGTATCTTTTGATCCAAATTGCGAGGATGCACAGGGTGAAGTCGCCCCGGGATTTTACGAAAGAAACAAGGATTATTCTTTCCCCGAATGCGGGTTCACTCGCCCTGATTGGGTGTTTTTGGGTTGGTCGCGAGTAGCGGATTATTTTGATCCTTCTTTATCTCCCTATGAGATAATGTATTTTACAGATCAGGATCCTGATGAAGTTACATATTATGCGATTTGGGGAAAGAAGACGCCGCTACGAGTGCTCTTGATGGTCTCCCCAGATGCTGGGCCGAGTCCTTTTAATACTCTGGAAGACGATAAGAAGTATACCGCAGATTGGTGTAAGTGGGCTGTCACCAAGAAGGGGGATTCGGCGAATGATGAACGAAATGTCGAACGACCAGATAAAGAAGGTCTTGTATATTTGGATCCGCGTTGCAAATTATATACGATCCATTTTTCCGAGATAAGAGGAGCTTGGTCTGCACTATTAAAAACACAATTGTCGCCAATTACCATTGACCTTGACACGCTGGAGGAAAACGAAGGGGTTAAGGAGATTTGGGTGCAGCCAAGTGGCAAGATCAGTGTTTTTCGTTTGATTGCGAAGGCCGGTGTAGGTGTAGATGAAGAGGGCTTCGATCCATCGAAGGTGAAGCTCACAATTGAGGGTTTTGGTACAGGTAAGACAATAGAGCTGACGGCCGGAACCTCCTATTCCAATGGCGCATCCTATTATTTTTCCGAAGGCATGTATCAAGTTAGGGCCGCCAGTTATAAAGGTGGAAAGTGGAGGTGGGACGGTCAAAAGACGCTCATTGATACAAGTTGGTATACGGGAACCGCGCACTGGCCGGCAATAAACGTCTTCTTCATTCCTAACGATGGTGTAGGAGGCGAAGATCGGGATGCTTATTCTGAAACCATTGGCGACAATACCTTGACGGTTTCCAAAGGTGATGATGGGGCGAAGGTTGTGCATACGTCTCTGGGTGCTTCTGGGAGTGTTGCGGTTCCCGAAATGATAGGCGGTAATTTTGTGACGTCCATTGGCAATGGGGCATTTGCAGACGAGAGCGGGTTGACGAGCGTGGAAATCCCCAGGAGTGTGACTAGCATTGGTGAACGTGCTTTTTCGAGTTGCAATTCGCTGACTTCGGTGACGATTCCGTCGAGTGTGACGGCTATTGGAGGATCGGCATTTTTGGGTTGTGATGCGTTGAAGACCGTTTACGTTGACGAGGGTGATGCAAATCGGGTAAAGGCAATGCTGATTGGCTCGGAATTTGACGCTTCCCAAGTTGAGTTCAACGAGGTCAGCGCGGCGAATAATAAGAAGTTTGAGTGGATCGCCAACTCTTATTTCGGTTATTATGATGGATTCAAACATGGAATAACCGTTAAGGTTTTCTCGCCGCCAGCGGATACGAAAATCATGTATTCGACGGACGGAATTAATTTCGGGCTTGATGCTCCGATGTTCGCCGATGCCGCCAAATATACGGTTTGGTTCAGAATTTCGGCAAATGGTTATTACAGCGTCAAAGGATCGGCAACCGTTGAAATCGGTGCAATTGATCATAATCGCATGACCACCAATCCGGAAACGCCAATGGAATGGGGCTGGATTGACGCTCATAAGGACAAGTTGGGGTTGCCGGATGAGCCGACGCCGGAAGACTACGAGGCGGCGGCGCTTGTGAAAACCGGTAAGTGCGACGCTTGGGGTCGTGAATTTACCGCGTTTGACGAATATGTGATGGGCACCGATCCAAGTGATCCGGCGTCGATATTCAGGATTGAATTCGACACCGATCCTCAAACGGGCAGACGCGGTTTGAGGCCATCCCCGGACAATCGCGCCCAGCATCGCAAATACACTTACTATTGGAAGAAGAAGTTGACCGACGAGTGGACTGAAGTAAGCGAAGAGGAAGTCGATGGGATTTTGAATCCCGAGCCCGTGCTCAAGATGTCTTTATTCTCGATATCCGAAGTTGAGCCGGCGGAAGATGCGAGCGGTGGCGGATTCTTTACCGCCAAAGTGTCGCTTGACGATGAAATTTACAATGCGGCACGTAAAGCGCAATTGCGCGTTTCCGGAGGAGACGTTTCTGGCGATGGCAAGCTTACGAACGAAGATATCAAGCGACTCAAGAATTTAGTATTGGACGTTTATCTTGGCGGGAATCCGCCGATGAGCGAGTCTGATCGTTTGGCCGCCGACGTCAACAATGACGGCAAGCTTGATATACAGGATGTCGTCTTGTTGGATGCAATGCTCAACTAAGGAGGAGATGAGATGAAATATATCATTTTGGTCTTTGCGGCTTTGCTTTCGGTTTTTGCCGGTGCGCAGGATAAGAGCGCGATGTATTGGAGCGCCGTTCAATTGTGCATTGACGATCCAATGGAGTTCAAGTCGTTCTTTACCGGAGCGTACGCCAATTCGCAATTGGAGTTCTTTCAGGATGTCGCGGCATTGGTTGATGAACGGGGCGATGGATTGATTAGGCGTGATGCTTTGGCGGAATGCACGGAGATTGCGTTGAGTGATGTCAAACGCGATAATCGGGTGAAGTTGCTTGTGGATGCGTTCGCCGATACGCCGAAATCATGCGTCGGTGGAATTGCCGATGGCGTTTGCGAGTGGTTCGCCAAGCGGAAGGCATCCGATGAACAACGAAAGAAAGTATGTGATGTCGTAATCAAACGTGTAGTAGCGAAAGCGGATGGCGATGTCGACGGAAGGTTTCGCATTGCCGAAGCCAGACGTGCGTTTTTGACGCATCAATCAATATTTGCGTCAAAGCCGGCGGCGGCTTCGCCAGTGGCCTCGCCGGCAATCTTTGTGAAAAATCCGCTCAAGGACGAGAATGCGATTGATTATGTGGAACTTAACCGTTCGATAAAGTGGAAATTAACGTTGGGGATGGCGATTCACGGTGGAGTGAAAATGCGCGATGGAGCGAGTGCGAAGCACAATGAAATGTACGGTGCTGAAGTTGATGCGCAACGTAATATTTGGGAGGGGAGACATCACAATTTATGGTTGGGTATTGGCGGCGGTTATATGCCAAAGCAGGATTTGGGCGGCATATACCACGTTAATGCCAATGTCGACGGAATGGGAACCGACGTGTTTCGAAGCTCAAGGCTGAAGGCCGAATACGGTGAATTTCGTCTGTTGTTGGTGCCGGAGTGGAAGGTCACCAAAAAGTTTGGTGTTGGATTACGCGGAGGCGTGGCGTTCGATTTTATTTCTTTAAGCGGTCGCGCCAAGGCAGGTATGCGCAATGTGATATATCCTGTGGTGAACCACGAGCGCAATAGTTCAATCAGTGAGAGCGACTTGGTGGTACAGGCGATTATCGGTTGTCAGGCGAAATACATCTTCTCAAAATATGTTGGTGTGTATTTTAGTTTCGATTATCGTTTAGGTGGCGACGCGCTAGTTGATAAACGCGTGGAAAACGACGATATTAGGGTTGATTTGGATGGTTGGCAGCTGGGCGTTGGTGTTGCTGGCGAATTTTAATGGATTTGTTGGTTGTAGCGGGACCCGGAAAAGCGTCTAATTGACCGAGCGGACGCGAAGGTTGCAGTAGGGACCGCGAGAAAAGATAGACGTTGCCGCCAAAAGGGTGAAGCGACGGTGGCCAAGCCGGGTGTCGCCCTTTGCTTTTCCCGAGTATTGGCCCTTGTAAATGTGCAACTTTGTATAATACAATATTGCACACCAAAGGAGATTGGTGAGTATAAATTTATCAGTCCGTTCTTTTGTGATTGTGACCGCAGTGGGGTACGACCCCATTGAGGGAGATGTGCTTTAGCGTTCAGTGCGGAACGAAGTGACGCTTCTTTGCTAGGGAAAGGTATAAGCGCAAGCGCGCCTAAGTTGAAGGTTGAAGGATGTGAATTATGTGGCTCAAAGTGAGCAAAAAAGTGTAATTTGCGGCTCACGTTGAGCCGCAAATATGCTATAATACGCAGATGTTGAGCCGCAATAGGTAGAAAATATGGAAATAATTGACGAAATATTGGAGTATTTGCACTATCATCCCCTGTCCAAAAGGCAAGCGATAGAAGTTGGTATTGCATCAAAGGTGAGTTCGGCTACCATTAAGCGCATTTTGTCGAGTGGAATTGAAAGTGGCTTGGTGGAGATGGCGGGCAATGGTAAGTCCACGGTTTATTCCATTACGCCTAAAGCGCATTTGCTCTACACGGTCGATCTGGATGATTATTATGAAAAAGAGTGGCAACAGCGCCAAGTGCAGACGGCATATAATTTTGAGTTGATTCGCAATATCATGCCATCGGTGGATATTTTCACCGACGAAGAACGTGCGATATTGAATGGTTGCGAAAGTGCGTTCTTAGAACGAATGCGGGATTGCCCGCGAAGTGTTTATCTCAAGGAGATGGAGCGACTGGGGATAGACCTAAGCTGGAAATCTTCGGAGATAGAAGGCAATACCTATACGCTGCTCGAAACGGTGAACTTGCTTAAGGACAAGATCGAGGCCAAGGGCAAGAAGCGTGAAGAGGCGATTATGCTGCTCAATCACAAGGAGGCATTGAAAGCGATAGTGGAAAGGCCGGATTATTTTCGGACGTTGTCGCTTGCTCGCATCGAAGACGTACATTCGGTGCTGATTGAGGGTTTGGGGGTCGAAAGAAATCTTCGTCACGCACGCGTCGGCATCTCCGGAACTAATTATCGCCCGTTGTCGGTGGAGTCTCAGCTTCGCGAGGCAATCGACGATATGTGCAATTTGGTCAATGGTAAGCGCGACCCATACGAAAAGGCGATGTTGACGCTTTTGCTAATATCCTATATTCAGCCGTTTAATGACGGCAACAAGCGTACGAGTAGATTGATGGCGAACGCGCTCCTGATCGCCCATGGGGTATGTCCGCTTTCGTTTAGGACGGTCGAAGCATCCGATTATCGTGCGGCGCTATTGCTATTCTACGAGCAGAATAACATATCGGCATTCAAGAAAATGTTCATTGAGCAGGTAAAATTCGCCAATCGCGAATATTTCTGATTTTCTTAGTTTGTTTCGGGCATCCATTGTGCGGTTGACATATCACGGTAAAGTGATACAATACCCTCTAATTGTCCCTTAGTGGGATCGTGTTCAGAAAGGAGCGGGAAAAAATGGCGGAAACGGCAATTCAAGGAAAGTCCAAAATCGGCTCGGTAATCGCGACCGTGGTCTTGGCGGCGGTGTGCGTCGCGGGCGGGTTTATCGCGGCCCAGCTTATGCCGAAGGGCGGCGGCGCTGAGGCGCCGGCGATGCGGAGCTTGACGCAGACGGTTGCGGTCACCAACGCCGAGATGCGAGTCTATAATCTTCCGGAGCGATTCGTCGCCCACGCCGAGCCGATGCAGGAGGTCGATCTTCTGCCGCAGGTCGACGGCTACATCAAGAATGTGCTTTTCAAGGAAGGCGAGATCGTCAAGGCCGGACAAGTCCTCTACGAGCTCGACGACGAGCGCTATCAGGCCGTCGTCAACCAGCGCAAGGCCGACCTCGCGGCGGCGGAATCCGAAGCGCGTCGCGCCAAGCGCTACCATGAGCGTATGCAGAATGCCGACGATCGCGGCATCACCCAGCTCGAGCGCGACAACGCCGAAGCCGCCGCCGACAAGGCCGAGGCCGCGGTCATGCAGGCGAAGGCAAACTTGATCGTCGCCGAGTACGATTGCAAGAAGGCGAAGGTCGTCGCCCCGATTTCGGGCCAGATCGGCAAGACCACCGCGCACATCGGCGACTACGTCGCGCCGTCCAAGGGAGCGCTCGCGAAGATCGTGCAGGTCGATCCGATTCGCGTTACCTTCCCGCTCACCGACCGCAGCTACATTTCCTGGCGTCAGACGCAGAAGAGCGGCACTTCGCCGGACTTCCGCATGCGGCTGCTGTTGGCGGACGGCAGCGAATACTCGGAGCAGGGCAAGTGGGACTTCGACGACAACCAGATGTCGAAGGAAACGGCGACCATCATGATGCGTCTTTCGTTCCCCAACCCCGACCGCATGCTCATCCCCAATAGCTACGTTACTTTGCTTACCGATTTCCGCGAGCCGCCGAGCTATCCGTCGGTGCCGCAGACGGCGATTTTCGACTTGCCGGGCGGTGACGTCGGAGTTTGGGTAGTGAACGAGGCGGGGCTCGTCGAGCCGCGCGTCGTTACGGTTCGCGGCGCTTTCGAGGGCTGGACGCCGATTACGAGCGGACTTAAGGTCGGCGAAAAGGTCGTAACCGCCGGCGTTCACAAGCTGGTGCAGGGGATGCGCGTAATCGAGGTCGCGCCCACCGCCAACGACGAGAACACGGAGGCGGCGAAGTGAAACTCGGCATACGCAAGGCGATTGACGAAATCAAGACGTTTTCGCGCGTCTTCGTCGAGCGTCCGCGCTTCGCGATGGTAATCGCGATCGTGCTGACGATGGCGGGGGTGATGTCGATCAGCATGCTCCCCATTACCCAGTATCCCCAGCTCACTCCGCCGGAAATCAAGGCGAGCTACACCTATCCCGGCGCGAACGCGCGCGAGGTGATGAACACGGTCGCGACGCCGATCGAGGACGAGGTCAACGGCGTCGACGACATGATTTACATGACGAGCGAGTCGACCGACGACGGCACCTATTCGCTCACCGTTTCGTTCGAGGTCGAGTCGGATCGCGACATGGACCTCGTGAAGGTCCAAAACCGTCTCGCGCAGGCCGAGGCGAAGCTGCCGACCGAAGTAAAGCAGTTGGGCGGGCGCTTGCGCGCGCAGTCCACCGACTTCTTGGGCTTTTTGGCGCTCAAGTCGCCGAATGGCACGCATTCGCGCTTGGAGCTTTCGAACTACGCCTACCAGAACATCCAGCCGGTTTTGTTGCGTGTTCCCGGCGTCGGCGAGGCCCAGATTTACGGGCCGAAGCTTTCGGTTCGCGTGTGGCTCGACCCGCAGCGCATGGCCGCGCAGGGGATGAACTCCGAAGAGGTCATCGCCGCCATCTCGCGCCAGAACATCCAGGCCTCGCTCGGCGCGGTCGGCGCGTCGCCCACCGAGAAGTACGGCGCGTTCACCTATTCGCTTCTGGCGAAGGGGCGGCTCATGACTCCGGAGGAATTCAACGAAATCGTGATTCGGCGCGACGAGCAGGGGGGCCTCGTTAAGCTCAAGGACATCGCGCGCACGGAGATCGGCGAGCAGAACTATTCCTTCGCCGGCCAGTACAACGGCGGCAACACCATCAACATCGCGCTTCAGCAAAAGCCGGGCGCGAACGCGATCAAGGCGATGCGCGCGGTCATCGCGGCGATGGACGAGCTCAAGGAGTCGTTCCCCGAGGACATGGACTACGTCGTTCCCTACGACGCGACCGATTACGTCGTTCGTTGCATCGACGAAATCGTCATGACGCTGATCATTACCTTCGTTTTGGTGGTGCTCGTTTGCTATCTCTTCCTGCAGGACTGGCGCGCGACGTTGATTCCGTGCCTGACGATTCCGGTGTCGCTCTGCGCGACCTTCATCTTGATGGCGGTGCTCGGATATTCGATCAACATGCTGACCTTGTTCGGTCTGGTGCTCGCGATCGGCGTCGTCGTCGACGACTGCATCGTCGTCGTCGAGCGCGTGCAGTTCCTGATCGAGACGCGCGGCTACAACGCGAAGGAAGCGACGATTCAGGCGATGAAGGACGTCACTTCCGCGGTTATCGCGACGACGCTCGTACTCTTGGGAATCTTCGTCCCGGTCGGCTTCATGACCGGCATCACGGGCCGCATCTACCAGCAATTCTCGGTTACGCTTTCGGCGGCGGTTTGCTTCTCCACGGTCTGCGCGCTGACGCTTGCGCCGGCGTTGTGCTCGCTGCTTTTGCACGAGGCGCGGCCCTACAAGCACGGTCCGTTCGCGTGGTTCAACTGGTGCCTTAACCGCTTCAAGGGCTTTTTCGTCATGCTCGCGAAGTGGTTGGCGTCGCGACTTTTCCTGACGGCGATGCTGCTCGTTTTGACGGCGATGATCACGACGCAGCTTTTTATGAGCTCGTCGACTTCGTTCCTGCCGGCGGAGGATCAGCGGTGCCTCTTCATTTCGATGGAACTTCCCGAGGGCTCGACGCTCGTTCGCTCGCAAGGCGTCGCGCTGCGGGCGACGGAGATATTGCGCACATTCGAGGAAGTCAATTCCGTTCTATCCATCAACGGCATTTCGCTCGTCGGCGGACGCGGTGAGAACGAGTCGATGCTGATCGTCGACCTGAAGCCGTGGGAAGAGCGCACGCGTCCCGAACAGTCGGTGCAAAGCTTGATACCGCGAGTGACGAAAATGCTTTCGGCGATTCCCGAGGCGTCGATTCAAGTGTTCGCGCCGCCGGCGATTCCGGGGCTCGGCGCGGATAACGCGATCGACGTGCGCATCCAGTCGAAGGAAACTACCGATCCGATTCGCCTCGACTCGGTCAAGAACGACATTTTGGCGAAGCTCAATCGTCTGCCGACGGTGATGGCGGCGTATTCCGGATTCACCGCCAAGACTCCGCACCTTCGTCTCGAAATCGACCGTATCAAGGCGGAGATGTTCCACGTGCCGGTGGCGACGGTCTACGCGACCTTGCAGAACTACCTCGGCTCGCGCTACGTGAACGACGTCAATCTGGGCACGCAAGTGAACCGCGTTACCGTGCAATCCGACTGGTCGGGCCGCGCCACGCCCGAAGCGGTCGCCAATCTTTACGTGCGCGGCGAAACCGGCGCGATGGTGCCGGTCGGGTCGCTCGGCGAAATTCGGCGCGAGCTCGGCCCGCGCGTCATGCAGCGCTACGACATGTTCCCCGCGGCGGGGCTCAAGGTCATGCCCAAGCCGGGCGTCGCCTCGGGCGACGTTTTGAAGGAAGTCGAGGAAGTTCTGAAAGCCGAGCTTCCCGAGGACTTCGGCTACAAGTGGAGCGGCATTACCTATCAGGAACAGCGCAACGCCGGCACCGCCGCGCCGCTCATCCTGCTCGCGATTCTTTTCGGATACCTCTTCCTCGTCGCGCAGTACGAGTCGTGGACGATTCCCTTGCCCGTGATGCTCTCCATTTTCGTCGCGGTCTTCGGCGCGCTCTTCGGGCTTAAGCTATACGGCTTTTCGCTTTCCGTCTACGCGCAGCTCGGACTCGTACTCCTGATCGGGCTCGCTTCCAAGAACGCGATTTTGATCGTCGAGTTCGCGAAGGACAAGCGCGAAGGCGAGGGCTATTCGATTGTGGACGCGGCGGGTAGCGCGGCGGGCGAGCGTTTGCGTGCGCTTTTGATGACGGCGCTCACTACGCTTCTCGGTACGCTCCCGATGATGATTGCGACGGGCGCGGGCGCCGCGAGCCGCAACCACCTCGGAACGACCGAGTTCTTCGGGATGCTCTTCTCGGTTGCGTTCGGAATTTTGCTCGTTCCCGGGCTTTACGCGCTCTTCCAGACTTGGCGCGAGAACGTGAAGCGCTTTTTCGCCTACATCTCCGCGACTGCCGCGCGGCGTCGCCAATTAAAGGATAGACTATGAACGCATACGTGAAAGTTTTGTCGCCTATTATTCTCGTCGCCTTCGCCGGTTGTGCATTTTTGCCGTCGGTGGGGCCTTCCTACGAGGAGCCGAAGACGAAAGACGTCGCTTTCGCGCTGCCGGACGCGGGCTCGACCGAGACCAACGCCGACAAGCGCGTCGAGATTTCGCGCGATCGTCTTGCGCGGTGGTGGACGCGGTTCAACGACCCGATTCTCGTCGATCTTGTCGAGGGCGCGGTAACCAACAACCGCGCGTATCGGATGGCCGAGAAGCGTCTTGAAGCCGCGAATTACGAGTTGCTCGGCTCCTATGCTGCGTTTCTGCCGAAGTTCGGCGTCGGCGGGGCGTGGAATCGCAATTGGTATCACGACCACGTTCCGAGTGGCGGATTCGCCCGGCAGCATTTCAACCTTCAGCACGCAGCGGTGGACGGCGACTGGGAAATCGACATTTTCGGCGGCAGTCGTCGGGCGACCGAGGCGGCGCTCGCGCGAGCGCAGGAACAGGGCTGGACGGTTTCCGACGCGTGGATTTCGCTTACTACCCAAATCGGCGCCGAGTACGTCAATTTGCGCACTACCCAAGAGCGCATCGCGGTCGCGCGGGCCAACCTCGCGTTGCAGACCGAAACCTACGAGATTCTAAAATCGCGCCTCGACTCGGGTATCGGCGACGAGCTCGCCGTCAACCAGTGCGCGTACGTCGTCGAACAGACGCGCTCGCGCATTCCGCAGCTCTTGGCGCAAGAGGAGTCGATTAAAAACGCGCTCGCGATTCTCACGGGCAACATCCCGGGTTCGCTCGACGATTTTCTGCGGCCTTTGCCCGAGAAGCGCGACTGGCTGCTCGCGCCGGCGAAGGTTTCGGAGCTGCCGCTCAATTACCTTCGTTCGCGCCCCGACGTCAAGGCGGCGGAGCGGAGTCTCGCCGCGGCGACCGCGGAGATTGGCGTCGCGAAGGCGCTTTGGTTCCCCAAGTTCTTCATTAACGGCAGCGTCGGGCTCGAAAGCCGGGATTCGGTCAATCTCTTCAGCAAGGATTCGTTCTTCGCGACCATCGGGCCTTCGTTCAGCTGGCCGATCTTCCAGGGCGGCGCGATTTACGCGCGGGTGAAGGCGGCGGAGGCGAAGGTCGAGGCGGCGGCGCTCAATTACGAGAACCTGTTGGAAAGCGCCTACGCGGACGTGCGCAACGCCTATTCGGCCTACACGCAGGAGTACCATCGCTATCGGGCGCTCGACACGGCGGTGAAGGCGGCGAGCGACGCGGTTACGATTTCGCAAGACCTCTACAAGAACGGATTGAGGGACTTCAACAACGTCCTCGACGCGCAGCGTTCGCGACTCCAGCTGGAGGAGGAGTTCGTAATTTCGCGCGGACAGATTACCATCAACCTCATCGCGCTCTATCGTGCGCTCGGCGGCGGGCTTGCGATTGCGGAATGACGCGCGAGTATGGTATAATACAAGGCATATGGCGATTATATTAGGCTTGCCGAAGGGCAGTTTGCAGGAGTCGACCTTCGCGCTATTCAAGCGCGCGGGTTTCAACGTTTCGTGTTCCAGCCGTTCCTACGTTCCGTCGATCGATGACGAGGAGATCAAGTGCCGCTTGTTGCGTCCCCAGGAGATGAGCCGCTACGTCGAGCTCGGACTTTTGGACGCGGGAATTTGCGGCTACGATTGGGTCTACGAGAACGGTAGCGACGTAAAGGAGATTTGCGAGCTCAATTACTCGAAGGCGACCTCGAATCCGGTGCGCTGGGTGCTCGCGGTTCCGAACGACTCGAAGATCAAGTCGGTGAAGGACTTGAAGGGCAAGCGCATCGCGACCGAGGCGATTGGGCTCGTGAAGCGCTATTTGAAGAAGCACGGCGTAAAGGCCGACGTCGAGTTCAGCTGGGGCGCGACCGAGGTAAAGGCGCCCGAGCTTGTCGACGCGATTGTGGATTTGACCGAGACCGGCTCTTCGCTAAGGGCGAACAATCTGCGCATCGTCGATACGATTCTTACTTCGACGACGCGCTTCATCGCCAACAAGGCGAGCTGGAAGAACGCCGCGAAGCGCGCGAAGCTGGAACAGCTCAAGATGCTCCTTACCGGCGCGCTGGAGGCCCAGCGTCGCGTACTCTTGAAGTGCAACGCTCCGACCAAGGCGCTTAAGCAGGTGGTGAAGGCCCTGCCCGCGTTGCACGCGCCGACGGTCAATCGTCTGAACGACGACAAGTGGTGCGCGGTCGAATCGGTGGTGGAGGAGAAGCTCGTTCGCGACCTCATCCCCGCGCTCACCAAGGCCGGCGCGACCGGAATCATCGAATTGCCGCTCAACAAAATCATATTCTAAGATTAATCAAAGGAGAAACCAAAATGGGTTCGATCAAGAAAAAACGCCGCAAAAAAATGTCCAAGCACAAATATGACAAGCGCATGAAGGCGCAGCGTCATAAAACGAAGTAATTGCAAAGGGTCGGTTAACGCCGACCCTTTGAATTTGGTATAATACCCGCGGGTATATGGCGAAGGGAATAACCGAGTCCACCGTCGAGGAAATCAAGTCCCGTATCGATCTTACGGAACTCATCGCCTCGTACGGAATTTCGATTAAGACGGCCGGCAGTTCCAAGAAGGCGTGTTGCCCGTTCCATCACGAAAAGACCCCGTCGTTCGTCATCAACGAGGCGAAGGGCTTTTACCATTGTTTCGGGTGCGGCGAGTCGGGCGACGCGATAAAGTTCGTCGAGAAGATGGAAGGGCTTACCTTCGTCGAGGCGGTTCGCAAGCTCGCCGGGCAATGCGGAGTGAAGATCGAGGAGAAGGAAGACCCCGAGGCGGGGAAGCGCAAGCGCCTGTACGCGCTGATGATCGAGCTTGCGGAGTTCTACCACCGCTGTCTCAAGTCGACCAAGGCGGCGGCGATGGCGCGGGAGTATCTTGCGAAGCGCGCATTGGGCGAAAAGATTCAGGAGGATTTTCTCATCGGCTACGCTCCGAGCGGCGTCGCCACGATTCTCAAGTGGGCGGAGAAGTACGGCTACACGGCCGAGGAATTGGAGGCGGCCGGCGTCATCAAAGGCCCGAGTCGTCCGGGAGATTCGGGATATCACCGCTTCGGCGGGCGGCTCATGTTCTCGATTCGCGACAAGCAAGGCCGGGTAGTCGCGTTCTCCGGTCGGCAACTCGTCGCCTCCAAGAACTCCGGCAAATACGTGAACTCGCCGGAAACCGCGATTTTCAAAAAGTCCAACGTTCTTTTCGGCTTCGACCGCGCCGCGGGGCAAATCGCCAAGAGCCCGCATCGCGAAGCCATCGTCTGCGAAGGCCAAATCGACACGATTCGGCTTCATGCGAGCGGCTTTCCAGTAGCCGTCGCTTCGCAGGGAACGGCGTTTACCGAGGAACACGTAAAGCTTTTGAAGCGCGTCGCCGACCAGGTCGTTTTGGTGTTCGACGACGACGCGGCCGGGCACAAGGCGACCGTGCGCACGGCGGGGCTTTTTCTGGCGGCGGAAATGCCGGTCAGGACGATTTCGCTACCCGATGGCGACGACCCCGATTCGTATTTGCGCAAGCATCCGAAGGAAGACTTCAAGCGGCTTTTGGACGCCGCCGAGTCGATTATCGCCTTCCAATATCGGGTTTGTCGCGCGGAGGAGGCAAATCCGGATTCAATCGACGCCGTTCAGCGCACGACGCGCAAGCTGCTGACGACGATTAACGCGGCGGCGAGCGCGGTGATGCGCGCGACGATGGTCGCGGAAGCGGCGAAACTACTGGGGATTCCGCGTTCGGCGCTCGAAGAGGAACTCGGGAAATTCAAGGTGACTCAGGCCTCGCCTCGTCGTGCGGAGAGGGAAGTTGTCGATGATGACGAGATAGAGGTTATTGACGAAGTCGAGGAGTCGCCGAGCGAGTGGAAGGAGGCCGCGCGCGTCGCGCCGCCGTCCAATCGGGAGACGGCGTTTTGCGAGTTCTTGATGGCGAACGAGCAAGGCCCGGACGCAAAGACGCTCGATACGATGATCGGGGAGTTTTTGCCGAAGAGCGTTTTCGCCCACGAGTTGACGCGCAGTTTCGTCGAGGCGTGGCAAAAGGAAATGTCGAGCGGCGAGGACAAGGTCGTCGCATGGAGCGAAACGCTTTCCGACGAGGGGCGCGTCTGGTTCGATGGACTGATCGTCAATCAGCGGCGGGTGATGAAAAGCGGCGAAGGCGCAGCTGCCACGCTGGAGGAGTTCATTCGCGGACTTTGGTGCGACCGCTTGGTGCGTCTTCGCGGAGAGCTTCCCGCGAACGACTTGAAGCCCGAGACCGTCGAGAAGCGGTTCCGTTGGACGGAGCTCATCAAACAAATCCCGCGATTGAAATGGAGCGCGGTAAAGGATATAATACGGGAACTTATTGAAGGAGAACGGCAATGAACGAATTGGTAACTCGGATTCGCGATGAAGTCGCGAAGGTAATCGTCGGTCAGGAGAAGCTCGTCGATCGGCTTATTCTCGCGCTCGTCACCGGCGGACACATTCTTTTGGAGGGCGTGCCGGGATTGGCGAAGACGCTTTCCGTAAATACGCTCGCGAAGGTGTTGGGGCTTGACTTCAAGCGCATCTCCTTCACCCCCGATCTTTTGCCGGCGGACGTGGTCGGAACGCTCGTCTATTCGCCGAAGAGCGGCGAGTTCACGGCGAAGAAGGGACCGGTATTCACCAATCTCATGCTGGCCGACGAAATCAACCGCGCGCCCGCGAAGGTGCAATCGGCCCTGTTGGAGGCGATGCAGGAGCGGCAGGTGACGATCGGCGAGGCGACGTATCGCCTGCCCGAGCCGTTCCTCGTTTTGGCGACGCAAAACCCGATCGAGCAGGAGGGAACCTATCCGCTCCCCGAGGCGCAAGTCGACCGCTTTATGTTCAAGTGCCTCGTCGAGACTCCCTCGAAGGCGGACGAGCGGCGAATCATGCAGCGCTTCGCCGAGAACGCGACGGCGCCGGAAGCGAAGACGATTTGCTCGGCCGAAGACGTCGCGAAGTTGCGCGCCGCGCTGAAGGACGTCTATTGCGACGAGAAGGTCGGCGACTACATCCTCGACATCGTTTTCAAGACCCGCGAGGCGAACGAGCGCATCCAAAACGGAGCCTCGCCGCGCGCTACGCTGGCGCTTAATTTGGCCGCGCGTGGCAACGCGCTCGTCCACGGTCGCGCCTACGCGACGCCGCAGGACGTGAAGGAGGTCGTGCACGACGTTCTTCGCCACCGCATCATCCTCACCTACGAGGCCGAAGCCGAGAACATCACCGCCGACAAGGTAATCGACGATATTCTGGCGGTTGTCCCCGTGCCGTGATTGTGGTATAATTTGCAAAAAAAAGATGACCAGTAACGACGAGTATGTTGTCCAACTGCTGACCGAACGCGGGTATCTGACCGCGGAGCAGGTCGAGACGGCGGCGGGCTCGATGAAGGCGGCGAACGAAACGACGCTGGACGTACTGGTCGCGGGCGGGACGGTCGACGAGGATGCGGTTTTGGGGACGATCGCCGACCAGTTCGGACTTAAGTACTGCCATATCGACGCGGAGGCGATAAGCCCCGAGGCCGTGAAGGAAATAACCGCCGAAATCGCGAAGAAGTACGGTGTCGTGCCGGTAGTCGCGAATGGAGATACGATTACCGTCGCGCTGATGGATCCGATGGGCTACGACGCCATCGATTCGCTAAGATACGTACTTAGCGGCAAGGACGTCGAGGCGGTCATTTGTCCGCTTCAGGAAATCAAGGACGCGATGGCGAAGCTCTATCCGTCGGGGGCGGACGCGGAAGTTTCGACGCGCGACGAACTCGGAGGCATCGAGGATGCGAAGGGCGACGACGCGCCGGTAATCAAGCTCGCGACGATGATCATCACCAACGCGATCAAGATGAAGGCGTCGGATATTCACGTCGAGCCGATGGAGAAGGAATTTCGCGTTCGCTATCGTATCGACGGCGCCTTGCGCAAGATGGACTCGCCGCCGAAGCGTCTCCAGGGGGCGATTATCTCGCGCTTCAAGATCATGTCGAAGATGAAGATCTCCGAGAAGCGCGTGCCGCAGGACGGTCGAATCCAGATTACGGTCGGCGGCAAGGATCTCGACCTTCGCGTTTCGTCGGTGCCGACGAATCACGGCGAGTCCATCGTAATGCGTATTCTCGACAAGTCCAATCTCTCGCTCGGCCTGCCGCAGCTCGGCTTTCTCTCCGACGACCAGACGACTTTCGAGCGGCTCATCAAGTTGCCGGACGGCGTCGTTCTGGTGACCGGCCCTACCGGTTCGGGCAAGACGACGACGCTTTACGCCTGTCTCGGCCAGATCAACACTCCCGACAAGAAGCTCATCACCGTCGAAGACCCGGTCGAATACCAGATGAGCGGCATCAACCAGGTGCAGGTGAACAAGGACGTCGGCCTCGACTTCTCGGCCGCGCTCCGCTCGATCCTGCGTCAGGCGCCGAACATCGTGATGATCGGAGAAATCCGTGACGCCGAGACGGCCGACATCGCCATGGAGGCGGCGCTCACGGGTCACCTGGTGTTTTCGACCCTGCACACGAACGACGCGCCTTCGGCCGTCACCCGTCTCCTGGACATCGGAGTCAAGCCGTTCCTGGTCGCGTCCGCGCTGCGGGCGGCCATGGCCCAGCGACTCGACCGCTCGATCTGCGAGAAGTGCAAGGAGAGCTATACGCCGACCGAACGCGAGATCAAGATGCTGACCGGCCTTGCCAGCGGCACGAACGCGACCATCCCCGACACGATGTACCACGGCGTCGGCTGCGACCGGTGCGGCAAGACCGGCTACAAGGGCCGCAAGGGCATCTTCGGGATCTTCAAGGTCGACGACACGATCCAGCGGCTCATCTTCGACCACGCGCCGGCGACGCTCCTTCGGCAACGCGCCCGCGAGATGGGCATGCGGACGCTGCGCGAAGACGGCATGTTGAAGGTGGCGAGCGGGATGACGTCCCTCGCCGAAGTCCTGAGAGTCACCATGGGAGACGCCAATTAGTTGGTAGTTGGTAGATGGTAGTTGGTAGATGGTAGATGGTAGATGGTAGTTGGTAGATGGTAGTTGGTAGTTGGTAGATGGTAGAAGGTAGAAGGAGAAAACTGATGGAATTTCATAAAGAGGAGCTGTTGCAGGCGATCATCGACGAAGGGGGCAGCGACCTCCACATTCGCGCGCGCATGCCGCCGCTGTTGCGCGTACACGGCGAGCTCCTGCCGCTGGCGGAGGAGACGATGAACGACGACGAGAGCCAGGCTCTCGTCTACGAGTTCGTCAACGGCATCGCCGAGAACGATCCCAAGCGCAAGCCCGACGTCGAGAAGCTTCTGAAGGAGCTGGAGACGAACGGCGGCGCCGACTTCGCCCTGGCGCATCCGGACGGCACGCGTTTCCGTGTCTCGGTCTTCAAGGAAAGGAAGCGCTATGGCGCGGTGCTGCGTCAGATTCCCTCCGGGCTCCTGACGCTGGAGCAGATCGGCCTGCCGAACACGGTGCGCGAACTCCTCTTCAAGCCGCGCGGACTCATCCTCGTCACCGGTCCGACGGGCTCCGGCAAGTCGACGACGCTCGCGTCGATGATCGACGTCATCAACCAGGAGCGGAGCGTCCACATCATCACCATCGAAGACCCGATCGAATTCTACCACGAGTCGAAGAAGTCGATCGTCACCCAGCGCGAGGTCGGCGACGACGTCCCGAGCTTCGCCGAGGCGATCCGCCGCGCGCTCCGTCAGGACCCGGACGTGATTCTCGTCGGCGAAATGCGCGACCTCGAGACGATCGCCGCCGCGATCACCGCGGCTGAAACCGGCCACCTGGTGTTCGGCACCCTGCACACGACGGGCGCCGCTGAGACGATCGACCGTATCGTCGACGCCTTCCCGATGAACCAGCAGTCTCAGATCCGCACGCAGCTGGCGGCCGGCCTTCAGGCGGTCATCTCCCAGATCCTGCTGCCGAAGCTGGACGAGAACGGCGAGGTGCACGGCCGTGTCGCGGCGTTCGAGATCATGACGTCGACGGACGCGATCCGCTCGCGCATCCGCGACAACAAGACGAACATGATCAAGTCCGACCTGCAGACGGGCGCGAAGTTCGGCATGATGACGCTCGACACGTCGCTCACGAACCTCTACAAGCAGGGGCTCATCTCGTACGAGGAGCTGATCACGAAGTCGCAGGACCCCGATTCCGTCGTGTCGAAGCTCAAAGAGGAGATGGGGCAGTAAATGAGCGATCCGATTCTCCAGATCCTGGTCCAGAACGGCTACCTCGACGAAGAGGCGGCCAAGGACCTCGCCGACCTCGCCAAGACCGAGGGGAAGAAGGTCCGCCAGCTGGTCATCGACCAGGAGATCCTGACCGAGGACGACCTGCTCGCGGCGATCGCCGCCTATCAGGACACCGAGGCGATCGATCTCGGCGCGATGACGCTCGAGACCGAGGTCACCGAGGCGATTCCGGCCTCGACGGCCCGCATGTACAACGTCTTTCCGGTGGCGTCTGACGACTCTTCGGTGACGCTCGCGACTTTCGACATCATCGATCCGCGCATTTCCGACGAGCTCCTGTTCACGCTCTCGAAGGAAGTGAAGTTCGTGATGGCCCGGGAGAAGGACGTGATGGACCGCATCGCCCAGTACTACGGCGATTCGAGCGAGTCCGTCGCGGACATGATCAAGTCCCTCGGCGAAGGCATGACGGACGACGAGGGCCTGGCGGGTGCGAACGCCAACGACATCGCGTCGATGGAGAACGCGGCGAACTCGTCCGCGATCATCCGCTTCGTCAACCTGATCCTGTACCAGGGCGTCGTGGACCGTGCGTCGGACATCCACATCGAGCCGTTCGAGAACGATTTCAAGATCCGCTACCGCGTCGACGGCGCGCTTTACGAGATGAAGGCGCCGGACGTGAAGATGGCGCCGGCGATCATCTCGCGTATCAAGATCCTGTCGAACCTGAACATCGCCGAACGCCGCATCCCGCAGGACGGCCGCATCGCGCTCACGGTGGCGGGGCGTCCCGTCGACCTCCGTGTCTCGTGCCTGCCGACCGCGCACGGCGAATCGGTCGTTATGCGTATTCTCGACCAGTCCGCGACTTCGCTGGACCTCGAGAACGTCGGTTTCGCCGAAGACATCTACGAGCAGATCACGATGGACATCGAGAAGCCGAACGGCATCTTCATCGTGACGGGTCCGACCGGTTCCGGCAAGACGACGACGCTGTACTCCGTCCTCCGCCGCATCAACCAGATCGACACCAAGCTCCTGACGGCCGAGGAACCGGTCGAATACAACGTGGACGGCATCGTGCAGGTGCCGATCGACGCCCAGGCGGGCAATACCTTCGGCAAGGTGCTCCGCGCGTTCCTGCGTCAGGACCCCGACGTGATGATGATCGGCGAGATCCGTGACCTCGAGACGGCCGAAATCGCCGTGCAGGCCGCGTTGACCGGTCACTTCGTCTTCTCGACCCTCCACACCAACGACGCGGCGGGCGCGGTGATGCGTCTCGTCGATATGAACGTCGCGCCGTACCTCCTCGCCTCGACTCTCGAAGCTGTGCTCGGTCAGCGACTCGTCCGTACCTGTTGCGTCGAGTGCAAGCAGGCGTACGAGCCGGACGACGAAACGCTCGACCGCATCGAGATGACCCGCGACCAGATCGGCGGGCGTCCGTTCTACTTCGGCAAGGGCTGCAAGACGTGCAATGGCACGGGCTACAAGGGCCGGAAGGGCGTGTTCGAGTACCTTCGTATGTCCCCGCCGCTCCGCGAGCTCGTCAACAACCGCGCGCCGACGCTAATCATCCGCGAGAAAGCCCGCGAACTCGGCATGCGCACGATGCGCGAGGACGGCATCCGCTCGATCCTCGACGGCTATACGACCGTCGACGAGGTCTTGCGGTATACCTGAAGAAGAGGTTTCCGGGTTAAGTGTGTTTGGGTGTTTGGGTTGTGGCGACGCTGCTTTACTGGGTTGTAAGAATCGTGCTCGTGGTCGCGCTGCTCGGCGTTGCCGCCGCGATTTCAACTCCACGGGGACGACTTCCGCTGGCGTTGCGCGGACTTAAGCGCATGATGCGCCAGGATCGCGGCGAAAAAGCGACGACGGCAACCGATTCCGGCGTATCCGTCCCGACTTGGAAGCGCCTCATCGCCTTTATTCTGGTCCTTGCTGCCGTGGTAATTGCGCTTATTTAAGATGGAAACCGTCGAAATACTCGGTTATCGTGCGCGGGTGGCGCGAACTTTTGCGGAGCGCGCGCGCGGTCTTATCGGTACGAAGGCGCTCGCGCCGGACGAGGGGATGCTTATTCTCAGGTGTAATGCCATTCATACCTTTTTCATGTCATTTGCAATTGATGCGATCTTTCTCGATAAAAACGATAAAGTCGTGAAGAAGGTTTGCAATATCCGTCCGGGCCGGCTTTGGGTCTGGGGAGGATTCCGCGCGAGCAAGGTTCTCGAGGTCCGCTCAACCCTGTGATTGAGAATAATTCTGCCGGTATTTTTTATATTTTATTGGTGTTGAGTGCAGAAGTAAACGCAAATGAGCGGGACTAAACGCAAGTTTTGTCTCGCTTTTTCTTTTCTGCAAGGGAAAAGCATTTGCAGAGTTAAACGCAAGTCTGCATAGCATCGCAAATGGAACGAAATTCCCGATTCTTTAATCCGAGGGCCTGGAATTTTGATACAATGCTCCCGCTGCCCGCTTCTGGAGGCGTATTTTCGGTAGGCGACCAGATGTGGGTTATGCTCTTAGGCTCTCTCGCGAGGGTCTATTTTATTTCTGCGTCATCGCCGGATCGGATTTCCTTACATCGTACTTCTCCATTGTGGTCTTGTCCGCATGGCGTTTGAACTTCGCGCCGAGGAGCATGGGGTCGAGCGTCACCTGGTTAGCGGGTACACGCGTGATTCCGAGTTTTTCGAGGAATGTCATTCCAGCTTCTCCGTGAAGTTCCACGAAGTCGTAATGCGCGCAGATGCGGTTGGAGCATCCGTAGTTGCTGTCGGATCGGATCCTGCGGCCGTGTATCTCCCGCAGGATCGTTGATTCCGGTCGTCCTCGGTCTCTAGCGATCTCGGACGCCGACCAGTTGAGGCTCAGCAGGAATTCGATGCGTTTCCTGTCGTTTTCGTTCATGTGCTTTGCCATGATGGCTTTCCTTTCATGCCTTGTGGCTGCACGGTATGTGTAGCCGACGAAGGGAAAGTCTACCGAGTTGCATTCAGTTTTGCGAGGGGATGTCTTCGCAAAAGTAAACGCATGTCCCTCTCCGGAGAGGGGTGTATGATGATAAACCCGATACCCTTGATGCTAAAGACCTAAATGCAACCCCGATTTGCGTTTACCCCTGCAATCCACACGCAATCTCACAATTTTCTGTGGGATGTCTTTTTTCGGCGGAAAATGCTATAATATAAGCGATTTTGCCTTGGGCGAATTGTACACTTGAATAACCTGCAAACGGAGAAAGGAGGAGCGATATGGCGACATCGAGCATAACGGCGAACTTTGAGATCACAGATCCCAAGGCGTATCTGCCGAGCGAAGCGAGCTTTGCGAAGCAAAGTGGCTACAGCAGTGCGCGGGCTTTCGTCGACGGGCTTTGGAAGGCGTATCGGATGAAGCCGCCGCGTCCGCCGTCCATGCAGGTGACGAGATTGACTTCCCGTGATGAAATTCGCGCCTTCTTCTGTGGAAAAGGAGCTGCATAGTGATGGCTGAGGCTTCGCAGAAACTGAAGGTCTATGCCGAAACGACCTTTTTCAGCTACCTGACCGGGCGGCTGACGACGAATCGTCTTGTCACCTACCGCCAGATGCTGACGCGCTCGTGGTGGTCGAATGTCGCGCCGCTCTGCGAGGTCTTTGTCTCCCAGTATGTCATTGCCGAGGCGAAGGATGGAGATTCCGAACAGGCGGACAAGAGGTTGTCGTCCATTGCGGGGGTGTCCGAACTTGACGGCTTCAAGCCGGAGGTCATAGAACTCGCCCGTAAGCTGATTGACGGCTTTGCAGTACCGAAAACGGAGGGTGCGGATGCGCTTCACATTGCAACGGCGGCCTATTACGGGATGGATGTGCTGCTGACATGGAACTGCAAGCACATGGCCAATCCATTTACCTTGCCAAAGACGAAGAAGATTTTGGAAGCGGCGGGCTTCGCCTGCCCCAATGTGACAACGCCTGAACGATTCATGGAGGACCAGGAAAATGAGTGATCCAGTTGTAGAGGAAGTGCGGTCGGCTCGCCGTGCGCGGTTTTCCAGCTTCGGCAACGACCTTGATCGTTATTGCGCCAAACTGCGCGAGAGCGCAGAGAAGGCAAAGTCAATGGGCATTAGTTTCGTCGAGTATTGTCGCAATTTCTCCGCATTGGAAACTGCGGCGGTGTAAAGCAATGACGATCCGGGGCGAGAGGATTGGCAGGAGCACGACCAAGGCGTTTGTGACGTCTTGGAATAATGTCGCTTACCCCCTCCCCTCGAAGTTTAAAAACACTAACATAACGCAAGGAGAAGGGCAAGATATCCCCCGAGGCCGAAGGCCGAGCTCGCAAAGCGAGGCGCTATGCGGGGTGACGCGAAGGGCACGTCTGTTGTCCTTTCGCTTGTACTGATTTTTCTGGACTGGAGTTTACCCATTTTTTGACCGCTGAAACGCATCTCGCCCCGATAAATAAAGGGTGATGTGCGTTTCCGCAAGTGAAATTGGCGTGATTCTTCCGTGGAATGGATTTTGAGCTGTGTGGCTCACGCTGCCGCTCCGAG
>JAZRWB010000029.1:0-4865 GCA_045599445.1 Kiritimatiellia bacterium
AAGCTCGCCGAAGCGCAGAAGGAGATTGACGAGGGTAAGGGTAAAGATGCTCGTCGCTCGCTCGGGTCGTTGAGAAGGAAATATCATGTCTAAGCTGCGCCTTGCGCCTTCTGCCGATAGGGATCTTGACGCGATTCTCGCTTACTTGATTAACGAGCTTTGCAATCCACAGGCAGCAGAAGGATTGCTGGACGAAATTGAATCGGCGTACGATACGCTCGAGGAAAACCCGGAAGCATTTGAGTTGTGCCGTGATCAGCGTTTGGCGGAATTGGAGTATCGAAAGGTTCGAGTCGGAAGTTATTTGTTGATTTATTGGTACGATTCCGAATTGGACGAGGTTAATGTTTTAAGATTCTTTCACGAATCGCAAAACTATTTGGAAATGTTGTAAAATGCCTGGGCCGCAGTATGGTTCGACTTCGGTTGGTCGCAGTAGGGTTCGACCCCATTGAGAGCAGGAGAATAGAGGGCTGATGATGAAAAGTGACGAGATAATCGAGGCGGTGATCGGGGCGAAGGCGTTGGCGGTGTTGACCGGCGCCGGAGTTTCGACGCTATCGGGCATTCCCGACTTTCGCGGCCCGCAGGGACTGTACAAGAATCCCGACGCGGAGCGCATTTTCGACATCGATTGGTTCGATCGCGATCCGTCAATCTACTACAACGGCTGTCGGGAGCTCGTGTACGGACTTAATAAGTACGCGCCGAGCGCGTGCCACTTGGCGCTGGCGAAGCTGGAGAAGCGCGGGATATTGAAGGGAATCGCGACCCAGAACATCGACATGCTCCATCAACGGGCGGGGAGCGAGGCCGTTTACGAGGTGCATGGCTCGCCGCGTCTCCACCATTGTAGGAATTGCGGCAAGGCGCGCGCTTACGCGGAAATCGTCGCCGAACTCGAGACGAAGGGCGAGCGGCTGACCGCGCAGGACGTCCCGAGGTGCGCTTGCGGCGGAGTTTTCAAGCCGGACATCACGTTTTTCGGCGAGGCCTTGCCCGAGGAGGCGTTCGTCGCCTCGCAAGAGCTGGCGATAAGGGCGGACGTAATGCTGGTAATCGGCACTTCGCTTACGGTTTTCCCGGCGGCGGGGCTTCCGCGCCTTACGCTGCAGACCGGCGGCAGGGTTTTCATCGTGAACGGTTCGCCGACGCCGCTGGACGATTACGCGAGCGGGAAGGCGGAAGATATCGCCAGCTTCTCCGCGATGCTTTCCTCGGCGCTGGAAATTTGATATAATATCGGCTCATTCAATTCAAGGGGAATTATGGGCCAGCTGGAAGAATCAGATACGCTTACGCTCGACTTCGAGAAGTTGCGCAAGGTCGCCGCTTGCGAATCGGGCGTGATACCGGTCGCGGTGCAGAACGTCGACACGAAGGAAGTCATTCTCGTCGCCTACACGAACGAGCTTGCGATGAAGGAGTCGTTCGCGAAGAAAAAGCTCATTCTCTGGTCCACGAGCCGCAACAAGCTCTGGTTCAAGGGCGAGACGAGCGGCGAAACTTTCGATCTTATCGAGGCGTACGTCAATTGCGAGCAGAATTCGCTTTTGTACGTCGTTCGGCCCTGCCGCGGAGGAATTTGCCACACCAAGAACCAGGCCGGCGCGCCGCGTAACTGCTATTATCGCAAGATCGACTTCGAGACTTTAAAGCTCACTTTCGTCGATCCGTGATTTAAAGAAAGGGATTAAGTAAATGGACGTTATTCTTCAAGGGCTGGTGCTGATGGGGTTCGGCATGGGCTTCGTATTCGCGTTTCTCGCGCTTCTAATCGTCGTTACGAACGTTTCGATGAAGGGAATCGCCCGCTTCGATTCGATTATTCCGCAGGACGCGCCGAAGAAAAAGCCCGCCGCCGCGAAGGCGGGAAGCGACGACGAGAATATCGCGCTGGCGATTGCGGTAGCGATGCGCTAATTTCAAATAAAAGGAAAGACAATCATGGCCAAGAAAAGCGTAAAGTTCATGCTCACCGCGTTCCGCGACGGCTTCCAGTCGGTCGTGGGCGCCCGCGTTCTCTCCAAGGACTTCCTCCCGTGCGTCGAGGAGGCCTATCAAGCCGGAGTTCGGTGGTTCGAGGCGGGCGGCGGCGCGCGTTTCCAGAGCTGCTACTTCTACTGCCAGGAAGACGCTTTCGACGTTATGGACAAGTTCCGCAAGGCGGCGCCCGAGGCGGATCTCCAGACGCTCTCGCGCGGCGTGAACGTCGTCGGCTTGGAGAGCCAGTCGAGCGACATGATCAAGCTCCACGCGCAGATGTTCAAGAAGCACGGGATGAGCTCGATCCGCAACTTCGACGCTTTGAACGACGTCAACAATTTGAAGTGGTCGGGCCAGTGCATCCACGACGCGGGGCTCAACCACGAAGTCGTCGTTACGATGATGGGGCTGCCGCCCGGAATCGACAACAAGGGCACGCACACGCCGGAGTTCTACCGCGACACCCTGAAGAAGATCATGGACGCGGGAATTCCCTTCGACCGCGTGGCGTTCAAGGACGCTTCGGGCACTTCCACCCCGACTACCGTCTACAATACGATGAAGCTCGCCCGCCAGCTTTTGGGCAATGACGTGCACATCCAGTTCCACAGCCACGAAACCGCCGGCAACGGCGTCGCGTGCTACCTCGCGGCCTTGAGGGGCGGCGCTGACGGCCTCGACCTTTCGATGGCGCCGATGAGCGGCGGTACCTGCCAGCCCGACATCATCACCATGTGGCACGCGCTGGATGGCGACCCCGATTTCGGATTCGACTTCGACATCGTGAAGATCAAGAAGGCGGAGGACGCCTTTAAGAACGCGATGAAGAAGTATTTCCTGCCGCCGGAGGCGATGAACGTCAATCCCCAGATCGTCTGGTCGCCGATGCCGGGCGGCGCGCTTACCGCGAACACCCAGATGCTGCGCGACAACAACATGATGGACAAGTACGACTCCATGATCGCGGAGATGTACGACTGCGTCCGTCTCGGCGGCTTCGGCACGTCCGTCACGCCGGTCTCCCAGTTCTACGCCCAGCAGGCGCTCAACAACGCGCTCTTCGGCAAGTGGAAGAAGTTCGCCCCCGGCTACGCGAAGATGGTTCTCGGCTACTTCGGCAAGACTCCTGTTCCGCCGGATCCGGAAATCGTCAAGAAGGCCTCCGAGTTCATGGCTTCCAACGAGCTGACCAAGGCCTACTCGCAGCCGACCACCAAGACGGTTCTCGAGCTCAACGACGCCGATCCCAAGAAGGGCGGCAAGGTCGCCAAGGCCGATCTCGAAAAGGCCGGACTTCCTGTTACCGATGAGAACATCTTCATCGCGGCCTCCTGCAAGGACAAGGGCATTCTCTTCCTCAAGGATCCGTCCAAGGCGCCCATGGGTTGCCGCTTCGCCGAAGATGTCAAGCCCGCTGCCAAGGCCGGCGGTCCCTGCACCGTCACCATCGGCGGCAAGGCCTACGGCGTTGAACTCAAGGGCGACAAGGCCATTGTCAACGGCAAGGAATACGCCTTCACGGTCGCCGACGGTCTCAAGGCCGCTCCCGCTCCCGCCGCCGCCGGCAACGGCGCCGGCACGGAAGTCAAGGCCGCGGTCCCTGGCTCCATCCTCCGCATCACCGCTCCCGCAGGGACGACGGTTGCGAAGGGCGATGAGCTCCTCGTCATGGACGTCATGAAGATGGAACAGCCCGTCACCGCTCCGTGCGACGGCGTTGTCAAGTCCGTCCTCGTCGCTCAGACCGACAAGGTTGCGACGGGCGATGTCCTTGTCGTTATCGGTTAAGTTTTTTACTCGGACGCGGCCGGTGTTTCCGGCCGCAATCTGAAAAGGACGATTGATGAAAAAGACATTATTTGCAATCGCGGCGGCGTGCCTCTTCGGGTTCGCGTCGGTCTTTGCCCAGGAGGCCGCTCCGGTGGCCGTTCCTGCGCAGGAAGACGCCGTTGCCGAACAGCACGGCACGGCCACGCTTGAAACGATGAAGCGCAAAGACGGCATGTGGATCAATGCCACGCGCTACAGCAAAGACATCGGTTCCACGAAGAAGCCCGCCGCCGCCAACTGGAAGGAAATGGTCGGCCGCGTCAAGGGCCTCTGGGATGACACCGGCATTTGCGGCTTCCTCAAGAACGAAGCCCCGGAGCACATCACCAATGGCTACTACGACTGGAACGGCAACTTCCACGAAGGCCATCAGGTCAAGGTGCTTGGCGGTATTCTCCCGTACGGCGCCGGACAGTTTGTCATGATTCTCGTCTGCCTCGTGCTCATATACCTCGCCATCGTCAAGGGATTCGAGCCCCTGCTGCTCCTTCCCATCGGTTTCGGCGGACTCCTCGCGAACCTTCCGCTCGCGGGCGTGACCAATCCTCCGATGCTTGACATCGCGACTGGTCTGACTGAGCCGGGCGGCTTCCTCTACTACTTCTTCAGCTTCGGCATCGACACGGGGCTCTTCCCGATCATGATCTTCATGGGCGTCGGCGCGATGACTGACTTCGGTCCGTTGATTGCCAACCCGAAGACGGCCCTTCTCGGCGCCGCCGCTCAGTTCGGCATCTTCCTCGCCTTCTTCGGTGCCATTGCCCTTGGTTTCGATCTCAAGGGCGCGGCCTCGATTGGCATCATCGGTGGCGCGGACGGCCCGACGGCCATCTGGCTGACCTCCAAGCTCGCCCCTGACCTCCTCGGCGCTATCGCCGCCGCGGCCTATTCCTACATGGCCCTCGTGCCGATCATCCAGCCGCCGATTATGAAGCTCATCGTTCCTGAGGCAGAGCGCAAGATCAAGATGAAGCAGCTCCGTCCCGTCTCGAAGATGGAGAAGGTTTGCTTCCCGCTGATCGTTCTTCTTCTCTGCGGAAAAAAACAGA
>JAZRWB010000030.1:0-61914 GCA_045599445.1 Kiritimatiellia bacterium
ACCCCCTCGTCGGACGCCTCGGGATGAATCCTCACGAACTTGCCGTTTGTCACGATTTCGCGGCGTCCGTCCTGCGATATGACCTCGAACCGGTCGCCGAGATCTCTCTGCCGGACGGAGAATATCTGCGATCTCTCCGACCCCGTCTCGTTGATCGGACGAAGCCGCGCCAAGGCGGCGGAGAGTCCCTTCTTCGCCATCATCTGCACCTTGAGCTTGTTGACCTTCGGATCAAACGGCGAATTCGCCGCGGGGAATCCGCCCTCCAGCGTCACGCCAATCGCGAAGTCCTCGAAATCCAGCCGGTTGCCGTTCGAGAGCTCCTCCTTGATGTACTCGCAAAGGCCATTCACGTACATCTCCGCAAGCGCGGGTTTCGATCCGATGAAACTGGCGAACCGCCCGATAATCACGTCCTTCGTGAGCGTATTATTATGACGGATGCGTCCGATATGCTTCACCTTGCCCTCCAGCAACTTCGAATTGCTCGGCGTCGTGGCATACCCAATCGTACTTGCGTAAATCATAATCCCTCCTAGTATCGGCTAAACTGTTATATAAGAGATTCTATCATGTTATATAGCGCTTGTCAATGCGTCATATACCGCCCACCAAACCGTAATATAACGCCCAACCAACTGTTATATAACGCTCAACCATCCGTTATATAACGCGCACACAACCGTTATATAACGTTTACCCTACACCCTTGGCACTCTTCATCCGCACCTCGGCGGCAACCGAATCGTCACCCGTTTAGTAAGCCTTACAGCTCACTTGATGCAGAAATCCACTCCTGCGCTACGACGAAATCCACCGCCAACGCCTGCACCGGATCAAACTTATCTCTCTTTGGCAAGTAGCTCATATCTTATTCACTTACAAATTAGGCGCCCCCTAATAAGACTTAAAACAATTCATACTGCTTAGCAGTTCTTGAACGCTTAATCCGATCACTTCTTGCACCACTGTTTGTTTGCGCCAAATCAACAATCTCTTTTGGATGATACTTCAAAAACTCTTTCTTATTGGAAAGGGCATCATCCAGCACTCCATTTGCTTGCAACGACAGATAAAGCGCAACTGAATATGCCTGACAGTTCAATGATCTAACAGGATTAAATTCAATGTCTGTAAAACAGTTGTATTCTTTCAGTTGACAAATCAAATCAGAATTGCGGTGCAAAGCCCTGCAGTAAATCCAGTCGTAAAACGCTCGCGTGGGATTCAATTCCCATCTTTCCTCTCCTGTCTGAAAGGCCACAAGCGGCAAACCCATTCCTTTAATTTTTGCTCGTACCACAGAAGGATCTTCTCCATACAATTCAGGGAATGGCCCTATTTCACCAGCAAACACCTTGCTCGCCTGAAATACAGATTCTACGCAACAAAACCGTCCCTTTGACTCAACCCCTAAATTAAATGCACTCAATCGAACACCAATATCATACTTTGATTTACTAGATACTTCCAGAGGGATGAAATCCGGATTCTTCATACAAATTGCAGCGTGCAACGCCAAAACGTTCTTCTGCTTCTGCACAAATGCAAATCCTGGATTCCACCGAAAAGGTGCTGAAGTCAAAACTGTTACGCCCACGCCATTGACATTAGGGAGAAACACTGGACGAGTTACCATAAAGCCATCCTTTTACGACATGAAATCCTCATGACAAACACGCACTTGAGGCAACTTCATCTCTGGGTACTCAATTTGCAATGCTCTCGAAACCATCGCATGATGCTCTTCCGATTCCACAACAATCCCCTGTATGTACTTAACATTAATTTCATCAGGAAACATAACTTCAGCCTGTCGATCCGTCGGACAATTATTAGGCACGCCCATCCGAGTTGAAACCCTCCGCCCATACATGTTCCCAACAACTACAGAATCTGCAAACATCGCCTTCAATGCATCTATACCAATCCCCGTGCCACAATTTCGCACATAAGAGGACGCAGCGTTACCAACGGTAAAGGACACCCCTTCCGCCGCTAATATCTCTGGCGAAATCTCCAAAATACACCAAATGTCACACTCCGTGAATTTCTTCTTAAAGCTCGTGAACAAATATTGATTAATCCGTTGTATGGATAAATTAATGCAATCCCGCCTGCCATCTAATCGAAGACCATCATTCCAACGGATATAATCCAATAAGAAAAAATCAGATTTACTTTGCGCAACCGTCTCTATTTTTTGCTTTGCCCACAAAGCCCCCATCTCATACACACCAAGCAAATTACAAAACGGGGTGAAATGAACCAATCTTGTGATCCCGCGTTCTTTCACAAACGCCTGTATTGCCGCGGCATCCGGCGAAAGCACAAACTCAGCCATTTTCCAAGACCTCCGTCATCAGCGCTGAATCAATCTCCGCCAGCAATGGTGTCGGCGACATTCCGGGAACAATCGTCAAGGTCTCACAAGCCCTTGTCATCGCCACATAGATCAACTTACGCATTTTTGAAATCTCGTCCGGATCAAGCCCTTTTGTAGAAAAGACTTGATCATTCATGTCTAAAAGGTAAACGTGATCAAACTGCAACCCTTTGAGAGAATGATATGTGGACGCCGTCACACACGCTTTGCCAAAATTGCAAACCTTGATTTTCCGTGCTGATGTGCGCACAGGCACCCCCGCTTTCTCAAAGAATTGCTCAACTTCGGCAACACGTTTGCGACTGTAAACGGCCACAACGGTTTTATCATATGAACCAACGCCCTTAATGCGACGTATTACTTCCGCAAGACACCAAGAAGTCGATCCCTTCAACACAATCGGCTTAACTCCTTCTCTGCTCGAAGGGATCATCTCTGTAAAATCGGTATTGTCTTTCTCGTGGCGCATCAACGAATAAGCAGCCTCGGCAATTTGCCGAGTGTTCCGATAATTTCGCTTGAACTCAACACTTCGGCCAACGACTTTCAACCCCAAATCAGACCACGAAAACCCACTTTGGTAAATTTGCTGCGCGGAATCTGCAACAATTGTAATGCTATTTGTTTCTTCGCTTACCAACTGACGAATCAACGATATCCGTGAGAAGGAGAAGTCTTGGGCTTCATCAATAACCACATGCGAAAATGGCCGGACGAACCCTGGCTTTTCCACAATCGCCAGCGCATCCAAGACGCGATCGTCCCAGTCACGCATATGCGATTCAGCCAACTTGCAATTATATGCCTCAAACAATTTCCAGAGCAATTCTCTGTCCGCCATCGTAACGCGATCTTCTGTTCCTCGGCCTGTCCGCTTAGTGTTCTTATATTGATCAAGGTTAGAAATACGACGCCCTTTCAGCCAACTAATTTCCGCACAGTAAAAATCATCATTCTTATTTGCAATCGCCTTATCTCTGACCCCACTAAACGTTATAGCCCTAGCATGCTCACGAGCCCGTTTCAACACCCCATCATCGATAAAATCATCCCTTCCCAATTCAAGAAAACGAAAAATCCATCGGTCTAGCCCATGCACGGCTATCTGTTGCCCTCGGACCATTCCCTCAATCGCAGAGACGAGTTCGTTAGTATATGTAAATATGGCGACGTTGGTCGCTCGAAAAAGATCCGGGTGGTCGGCAAGCAGCATCTCTGCACGCTTGACGGATACGAGCGTTTTCCCCGAACCCGCGCCACCTTTTATGAGCACAGCCCCATGAATCGGCAGCGTCAATGCGATTTTCTGCTCGCCAGAAAGCTTTAACAACTCGCCTCCTTGAACCTATTCGGCCTCCAACGATGGCAAGCCAAGTTTGTCAAAAAACATCTTATTCCTAAGCATCGCATCGTCAACTAATCTGTCATATGATATGACTTCAATATATGCGTTATACCCACTATGATACCCATAATATCCCATGCCATCCGGCGTCGGCTGCAAAGAAAACTGTCTTGCACATTTTTGAACCGAGGACAAGACATCACAAATAACATAGCAATACCCCAGCATATTTTCTGCTTTAGGTATCGGCCGACCATCCACAGTCTTCACCTTCCCGCTCCGAATTTCCTCCAAATAATCAACTGCCTGCTGAATTGGATTTTCGCCTGAAGGATCAGCATCATTGCGCATCGGTCGCTTGAACTCCACCACCGTTAGTGTTGAAAACGGAGGCGTCTTTCGTTCGGAAACAAACTCTGGCGGCAAATAATCAGAGACATTAAGCGCCAACAGATCAGGTTGTTTTGCCGATTGAGAATCCGTTATTGGCATCGACGAAAATGTTTTATCTGATCCTAAATAATTATGAAAAGCCAATCGTTCATCAATAACCCACAAATTGCATTCATTAATGTGAAGCTGATCTGACGTATGTCCCATCGGCATTATAAGATTATGAATCAAGTCCTCTCGAACGTATTTCCCCGTAGGCTGCTTTTTTATTGCATATTTCAATACAGCAAGTACTGCACGGCGATGCGCCACATATGCCGCGAGATCGGACTGTTTCACCTCAACCATCTTCGTAACATATTCTTCAATCTTACGCTTATACACCTCAGCAGACTCATCAACCTTTGGAGTCATGATCTCATGACCAGCTGTTATAAACTCCTGCTCCAAATCAATAAGCTCTTTGTGCAACAGCAGATGCAAATCTTTATTTGAAATATCAGGCGAAATCGGACGACCGCGTTTTTCTAGCCGCTTTATAACGGATTTATACTGAGGAGCATCTTTATCGACAAAATCCTGTATCCGCTGCTTTGTTTTTGTAATGTTACAAGCTGTTTGACTTGCTAAATGGCGCTCTATCAACTTAAGTGCCGCATCGCGAATTTGTTGCAACGTCACCTCGTGTTTGACACTAAACAATTCATCAGAGGATGAATCATCAAAATCAAATTCCGTCCTTTCGGCCCTTACATGTTCATCCAGATAGGGTGATGAAACATACCCTGTATAGAAAAACTTCCCAGTTTCATCATCCAACTCCCCAAACAACCCCGGAATTGCCCCGTCTAATTTCTCAGAAGACACCTGACGCGTCCCCGCGCAATAAGATAACGAATGATTTCGTGTAACTGATGATCTCACGCGGATATGAACCAATTCAAAATGTTCTTTCCCAACATCAAACTCTTCCGTCTTAGGATGTCCTACCATATATCCTTCAAACTCATCATCCAAATCAATTGTGCTATTCTTGTCGCCGATAAGAATCTTCGGAACGCTCCCGGGGCGCAGAAAATACCACAAACAATGCTCAAGCACTAATCGAGCAATAATATCTGCGCCTTTAGGACAATGCTTCCTATACTTAGCGCGAAATTCCGAAAGAAACACCTCGGATCCTGCTTGCGCATTTTTGTCCGCGGCACAATCTATTGGATCACTAACACCCCCTCGTTCAGTAAAATCAAATTGCCTACTAATCAATCCCTCCCTCCCTGAATATACACTTTTTATCTCAACTTTTTCAAAGGCCTTTAACCACAACAACCTACCTACACCACGGCAACCATCGGACGCCTTGAAAACCGAATCCAACTCATTGAAAGAATTAAAGTTGTCCTCATTAAAACCAATTCCATTATCAGATATTCTAAATCCAATGATATCTCCCATTGCGTCATCTTCCTGGAGGATAGGTTCTCTGATAATTTCTACTTTTATCCGCCCGTTATCCTTCCAATCGGGCATAGCCTCAACAGCCTGAATCGCATTCACAATTGCCTCGTACAGCGGCAACAAGGCATGTGAGTATGGTAATTTGGTATTTTTGAGCCTGCCAATTAAGTTTGATTTCATATCTTTTTAACTTTCTTTCTGTTACTTGATCGTCCCACTTGCAACCATACTTACTTCACTATCAAACCAAACCTCTCGTCTACACGCTTAAAGCAAATTGCAGTTTCGCAAAGCCACTTAAACGCCGCCGGCCATTCGGTCTGGGGTGCGTTGATGTCAAATTCCTTCACGACCGAGAACGCGCCATCCATCTTGGCCATATTCCATTCAACCTTAGAGCCGACAAATTTCTCAATCTCCTCGCGGCGATCTTGAAACGCCTCAAAAACTTGCTTCGCCTTGCTAACATAGATGCCACAGAGGATATTCCCCTTCTTGGAGGTCACCCGCATGAACACATGATGAGTCGAGTGGTCAATTCCAAAATCGTAATAACAATACTTCCCCGGCTTGCGCAGATTAAACTCAGCCACAAACGCCTCATTCTTCTCCGCATACTTGTTAAATGCCGTCCAGAAGGTTAAGATCGCCTTCTGTCGAGCAGACATTGACTTATCCGCACCCTTTTCATGCTTGTCATCATCCTCAAATGGTTTCTGCCTTTTCCAATCTTCGGTAATCTCACCATCCGAAAGAAGCCGCTGGACCTTCCTAAACACCTCCAACGCCTCCGCAGGACTGATGTTGAAAAACTCACGTTTAGGACTGATGCGCTTGGCATTAAAGTAATCGTGAATCAGCTCCTCAGTCTCAGAGAACTTGGATGTGCGTAGTGTCGCATAGATGTTAAACTCCTTTGGCAACGCCGTCGTAAAGAGCTGCTTTGCACGATCCTCAACCGCACCCTGCGTTTTACCGATTTTGACAATGTTCGGCTGAAAGCACGGATGCGTCAAAATATAAACGAAACCCTCATTAGACTTTTTTCCTGTTTTGCCACCGCCCGACAATATAAAGTAACCATGCCCCGCCTTTGCAAAACGCGACTTCTCTCCCTGCTTCTTGATGTCCTCATATATTGATGCACCAACCGAATCCTTAGGCGTTGATCCTCCCGGTTGCCAAAATCCGCGTTCGGTTATTTCCGCCGTCAACTCAGCGCATTTCATCGGCCTCCTTGCCGACTTTAGTACCTCATATGCCGCATCTAGAATATTCATAGCTCCCCCTTTTACTCCATCGGTTTGATCATCGACTCGATGAATGCGATTTCTTCTCGAGTCAGCTTGTGCTTCTTGTACAGCTTCGCCTCATCCCACGGCTCGGAAAAATCCTGCATGGGGACTTGCCGAACCCTCCATCTGTTATGCAACACCCCAACATTCATCCCAACTTCCTCGTTATTAGCTTCTGCTTAATCTGATTGCCGATTATCAAATGATCCAGCACTTCAACCCCTATTGCCTTGCCGAGCTTCTTCATCACCTCTGTCAGTTGCCGATCCTGAACACTCGGAGTTGAATTCCCACTCGGATGATTGTGGGCAAGGATAATTGACTTGGCGTCCAATTTAAGTGCGGCAGCAAACACATCACTCGGCTGGATGGAAGTTGTAGTTGGTTCGCCCAACGAAACAAGGATTGGTTCTGAAAGCGTACGATTCTCCAAATCAATTGGCAACACGAAAAGCCCTTCGTTCTTTCCGGCAAGCGGAATCGCCATTTGAAAAATACGCACCGCATCTTCAGCGGTCGCCACCTCTGTTCTAACGGTTCGCGCCAGATCATCTGCCATTGTCACTCGCCCCGCCAAAGTCTGAGGCAAATCCCACATACCCATATTTCCGCGGCAAGCGATCGGCTGATCAAAACAAGCAACCTCTGACAAATCCCACCGATAGCGATAGCCCTCATTCCACAATTCGGCCGCCGCGCTCTCACGACAGGAATAATCAACACAGCCGACAATCTTGCCCGGCCAATCGGCGACATCGCTCCACGCCGGAATCATCGCGAACTGATCAGCTGGCAAAGCCCGCGACGCCCACTGAACAAAGTTCCCGAACTCTTCCTTGCAAAACGATTTGGAACATGACACCGCACATCGCCCTTTTACCGGCGACGGACACATACTACGATTCTCAGCCCGCTTGATTCCGAGCATGATGAGAATCGCATACGGACCCGTGCACGTAAAGGCGCTGGTAATCATTGAAACTCAACCATCATTTCAAGCGAAGGCTCGTCACCAGAAAAATCGAGATTGACGGTGCCATACAATTCGCCATCAAGCCACTTAGCGATATTTTCGCAGACAACTTGAATGTCCAACGCAGTCATCAGTTCTCCGAACACAAATGACACTCCGGCAAGTTTGCGCCCGTCCTTGTTGTCCCATGCCTTCATTTCAATCAGCGTCAACGAATACTTCTTGCCAAAAACGCGATTGAACAACTTTCGCTTCTTCAACATCAATTTTTGAAGCTCCACTGTTCGCCGACACCTACTCATTCTCGTTCATTTTTAAATATTGCACTAAAGTTGTAACGCCATTGCAAGGCGAAACTCATTCCAATTTTACCTTCTAATGGTTTGTTCATAATGCGTTGCCATACAGATGCACTTGGTGAATGCCAATTTTCGTTCAATGTTCGTGTAACCCAATTTTCAGCAGACAGTATAATGCCATCATGAGTCTTGATCGATTGCTGGACACGACACAGCATCTCCTCTGGAATTAACGGTTTGTTCTTCGCTGCATATTGCGCATTCTTCCTTGCATAGTCTTTCCGAATGCGACACATCTCATATTCCGCCGGCTTCCTGCCGACCACCACATTCTGCAACAGCTCTATTATTCTGGCGGCCTCCCAATCACTCTGATTAACATATGCCAAAAAATGAATCGCACGTTTCAACATGCATTCATCATGTCGGACAATTAAAAACTCATGTTTGAGCGCTTCCGCAAGTGCGCACAAATTTCGATCTGCTATTTCCGATCCACGAAGATAACGTAAATCCTTAATTTGCAACCTCAACCCATGATTTGCGGCCGTCAGTTTCTTTGTCTTCTGGTAATCAGTCAATAAAATAAGCGCATCATTCTCATTTCCGACAAGGCGTTCATATGCCGAAAAATACGGTTCGCTCGTGCAGAAGTTCTCCGATGGAGATTTTACCCCCAGCTCAAGTTCTGGGATGTCCACACCTTTAGCCGGGTTGATGTGAAGTTGAATTGATGACTGCAGCACGTACTTCTCAATGACACATGCCAACAATTTTTCCACGACGCTTCCAATTGTCTTGCCATCTAAATTTGGAAGCGTTTTGTCGTTTGCCAATTGCGCAAACCAACTTGGCAATTCGCCAGTCGAGTCAATGCGCTGCAGAATTGGCTTAACATCCCCAAGCTCTTCGCCAGACAGAACCTTGTTGAGCCAAGTTTTTATAACATCCAACTTACTGGAAATCAGTGCGCGATATGCACTCATACACATCCTCCTCAATTAAATAACGGAAGCTCGTTTGACTCAAAACGAATCGTTTGTTGCTTGATTATCTTTTCTAACGCATACGCAACAATAGACGGCGGAACGGCATTACCATACAATCGATACTGTTCATACACGCTTACTGCCCGGCAATGATTATCAGGAAAACCTTGAAGTCGCGCATATTCAACATTTGTCAATCTCCTGAACTTTCCATCAATTCCATACCGCTCATAATGTCGACTTGATGAAGCCGTCAGCGTTGGCGACAGCCCATCTGTTCCAAAGATAGTGTATCCCATTCTTGCACCTCCAGACTGATTGTAGAGAATACGAACTCCATTGTAAAATTTATTTACAAATTGACTTTTTTTGATTCGTTCCAATGTATCCGCTGTAAAATCGAATTCAGGCGGCACATCCTTCTGCAAAATATCATGCAGGATTCTTTCCCGTTGAATCCCGCGTAATGGCTGAAAATCATAAGTGACACACCTTCCATTGAGCGCCAAGCCCCACTGCTGGAACTTACCATTTGCCGATGATATGTCATTCCAAAATCTTAATTGAGCAACATCCTCACGCTTCTTAATCGGCATTGCATTAATTTCCGCCTTGGTCACAAAATACGAATCCGTATCCTTCGCTTCGCGACTACCACATATGATAACACGCAAACGCTGCTGCGGCAGTCCAAAAGCCGCGGCATTAAACACCCGCCACTCTATCTTGTACCCAAGTTCTGATAAAGCAAACAGAATTGTCCTAAAATTACGTCCATTGTCTAAAAACAACAAGCTGTTTACGTTCTCAAGAACAAAATAACGCGGAATGTTTTTCTTCAGGATCTTCACAATGGTTTCAAACAAAGTGCCACGATAATCATCAATTCCCATCTTCTTCCCGGCACGAGAAAAAGGCTGACATGGGAATCCGCCGGTAAGAATGTCGTGCTGTGGTATCTGATCAACTAAATTGTTTATATCTCCCAAAACGATAGAGTCTTCCCCAAAACGATCTCTATACACTTTGACTGCACTTTCGTTTATGTCATTCGCCCAAATTGTCTTAATGCCAAGAGCATCACACGCAAGACGAAAACCTCCAATACCCGCAAAAAGCTCTACCGCCGTCAAACTTCTTGAACCCCCGGTTGGTTCTTCAAGCTCGACTGCTTCATTGACAGACTGATTTGAACCAGAAAAAACAGCTGGAATTATTACAACACCTGAAAGTCCTGCAACCGTAGTTTCGATCATCTCACGTCGTGAAATTTTACTAACACACCTCTCTGTGGATGGTTCATCACCCGCTTCGCACACGCGCAATACCTCGGGTGGAAGCTTAGACAGCAACGGCGGCAGATAATTCGCCAATAACGGATCCTTGCGATCAGGCGAAGACAAATAGTCGCGAAGCTTCTTTTGCACCGACTTCGATGTTGCGAAGTCCTGCAGACGGACGATCACCTTCTCAGCAAGTCCTGAAGCGGGACTGTAAACCCTTGTCTTGCTCGTGGCGTAAAGAATGTAGTTACCCGTGCCATGTGGTTTTCCCTTCGCCGGATAACCAAATTCGGACTTCAACTCTTTTCTTGTTTTGAATCCGACAAACTTCGCCCTAAGGCATACTGGCTCTTTTTTCGCATTGAAAAGCCAAATTTCATTCACCCGCTTTGCAAACTCGGGTTCAATCTTGTCACCGTCACAAATCGGATAGTTGTAAAAACCGGGCCACTTCTCCAACTGGCCAGATTTGTACGTACCGACAAGCACAACCTTCTTTGCTTTTGTCGCAACCTTTTTTGGTGCGACCTTGTGCTTCTTGGATTTCATTACCTTTGCCATACCAAACTTCGTCGATAGTTGTATTATATCAAATCTACGCTACATTCACACTCCAGCAATTCGCTTTGCACGGCGACTTGATGGTTGTTTCCCCGACCTTCAGGAGTCCCGCGTGATCGACCGATCCGGGAATCTAATACACGTAGATGAGAAAATACGAACACGGGGCGATGTAAGGATAGTCCGTCATTTCTTCTCCTGTTCCTCAATCGGCTTAAACTCAAACGGCGGCATAAAACATATTATATTTTGCACGCCCACATGTCGTAATTGTACCAAAATCCACCCTATCGCGGACGATATTTTATGCTTTTATAACATTTTCGTTAGGATATTGACAAGCGTCGGCAGCCTCAGGATAATGGCAAAACTTCCCACCCGCCAGCTCATCAAATTTCGCCCTGTCAATTCATTCCCCATAAAGGATATCTTCTGACAACGCGAGTAATTAGTTGGGGTGGGTAGTTGGAGTTGATGCTCCAACTATTCTCTCCAACTCTTTTATATCAGCGAAAGGTAGAGCTTTTCGATCTCCTTCACCGTGAGATCGCGCGGATTGCCCGGGCGGCAAGCGTCGGCGTAGGCGCTCTTCGCGAGGAAGGCGACGTCCTCTTTCTTCAAGACGCCCTTCAGATTCTTCGGGATTCCGACGTCCTTCGAAAGCTTTTCCACCGCCTTGATCGCCGCCTCGCGCGCCTTGGCGAGCGGAAGCTTGTCGGCGTTCTTAACGCCCATCGCGAGCGCGATCGCGCGGTACTTCTCGCCCGTCTTCGGCGCGTTGAACTTCATCGCCGTCGGCAGGAGAATCGCACAGGCCTTGCCGTGCGGCATATCGTAAAGCGCGCTAAGCCCGTGCGCCATCGAGTGGTCGATGCCGAGGCCCACGTTGGAAAATCCCATGCCCGCGATGTACTGCCCGAGCGCCATGCCCGTGCGCCCTTCCATCTTGCCCGCGACCGCGTCCCGAAGCGAGCGCGAAATAAGGCGAATCGCCTCCAAGTGCATCATATCGGTCATCGGACACGCGGCCTTGGTGATAAGCCCTTCGATCGCGTGGGTCAGGGCGTCCATGCCGGTGAAGGCGGTAAGCCCCTTGGGCATCGTCGCCATCATTTCGGGATCGACGAAGGCGACGACCGGAATATCGTGCGGATCGACGCAGACGAACTTGCGCTTCTTCTCGACATCGGTGATGACGTAGTTGATCGTCACCTCGGCCGCGGTGCCCGCGGTCGTCGGGACGGCGAGAATCGGCAGGCACTTGTTCTTGGTCGGCGCGACGCCTTCAAGCGAACGGACGTCGGCGAACTTCGGATTGGTGAGGATAATGCCGACGCCCTTCGCCGTGTCCATCGAGCTGCCGCCGCCGATGGCGATAATCGAGTCGGCTTTCGCCGCCTTCGCCGCCTTGACGCCGTTCTTGACATTGGCGATGGTCGGGTTGGGCTTGATTTCGGAATAAATCGCGAACTTGATCTTCGCCTTTTTGAGAATGTCCGTTACCTTCTGGGTAACGCCGAACTTGATGAGATCGGGATCGGAGAATACGATCGGACGCTTGAGCCCGCGCGCGGCAAGTTCCGCGACAATCGACTTGACGGCGCCCGCGCCGTGATAGGAAGTTTCGTTGAGGATGATGCGGTTGACCATTTTTTACTCTCCTTTACTTGGAAGCGATTTTCATTTTGTAGCCGTTAAAGCGATGGGTGTTGTAAAGCGGAAGCTTCTTGTCGACGGGAAGCCCCAGCGCTTCGCGAATCGCGAGGAAATCCTTCACGCCCTTCGGCCCGACTTGCTGGAGCTTGCCGCCGTGGCCCGCCGCCAACAGCAGGACTTCGCAATACGCATCGGCGTTCTCCGCGAACCATTCCGCCTCTTCGATATCCCTGCCGCCGCAGACGATACCGTGGTTCTCCATAAATATGACGTTCGAGGTTTTCGCGGCCCGAGCGACGAATCGGGCGACTTCCTTCGAGCCCGGCGTCGCGTAGGGCGCGAGCGGAATCTGATTGAAGAAGATATCCGCTTCGGGATTGATGCCGCTCGGCGGAACCTCGCCCGCGAAGAGAAAGGCGTTGCAGTGCGGCGGGTGGCAGTGGATGCAGGCGTTCATTCCGCTTTCGCGCATCATCGCGATATGCACCTTGACTTCGCTGGTGCGCGGGCGATAGCCGCAAAGCTGCCCCGCGTCCATGTCCACGAGGCAAATGTCCTCGCGCTTCATGAAGCCCTTGGAGCACAAGGTCGGAGAGCAAAGAACGAGATCCTCCCCGACGCGCACCGAGAGGTTGCCGCCGTTACCGTCGGTATATCCGCGCGCGTAGATGCGCCGCCCCATTTCGCAAATCTGGTCCTTGACCTGGTTGATCGCGCTCGAGTTGAAGAACTTGTCGAGTTCCTTGCGCGTTTTCGGTTGCGGTCCCTTTCGCCAATCGTAGACGCGATTGACGAGCGGCGGGTTGATGTAGAGTTTCTTGTCCATATTTTACCTCGTTAAATCGCCTTGCGGGCGGCGGCGAGATCCGCGAACTCCCCGCCGACGATCATTTGCACGATCAGGTTTCCGATCGCCGTGCCCTCGGTAGGACCCGCGAACACTTCGAGCCCCGTCGCCTCGGCGGTAAGCGCGTTAAGGTAGCGATCCTGGCTGCCGCCGCCCACGATGTTAATTGATGTGTAGGTCTTGCCGGTGACTTCGGAAAGATTGCGAATCGCGTCGGCATAGCATTCGGCGAGCGATTTGTAGACGCACTGCATAAGCTCGCCCACGGTTTGGGGCGCCTTGCCCTCCGCCGCCGCCGCTTTCAAAACTTCGGCGATCATCGAAGAGGGATTTAGGAAGCGATTATCATTCACGTCGACCGTGACGTTGTAGGCGCTCGCGTCCCGCGCCGCCATTTCGAGATCGGCGAACGAATACTCCGCTCCCTTCTTCCAGTCAGAAAGTTCCTTAAGCGCGTCACGAGTATCGTCCAAATCCTTGCCCTCGACGTAGCTTACGCCATTAAGCTCGCGACGAATCGACTGAATCATCCAAAGCCCCATAATGTTCTTCAAGAAGCGATACCGCCCCCACGCTCCGCCCTCGTTGGTGAAGTTCGCGAGCATCGCGGCGTTCGTGGTAATCGCATTCGGCGACTCCACTCCGAGTAGCGACCACGTTCCGCTCGAAAGATAAACCGCCTTGTCGTCTCGCGCGGGAACGGCGAGATAGGCCGAGCCCGTGTCGTGAAGCGCCGGGAGAACGACTTTTACGCCCTTGTATTCGCCCGCAATCGCGCCGGGCATTTCAAGCTTCCCGAAAATCTTCGTCGGAAGTCCCAGCTTCTCGATAAGGTTCGTATCCCACGTCTTCTTCACCGCGTCCAAAAGCGACGTCGTCGAGGACTCGGTGTATTCGTGGACGATCTTTCCGGTAAGCGAATAGACGAGATACTCGGGGAGCATCATAAAATCATGCGCCTTCGCCAACTGCTCGGGGTGTTCCTTTTTGAGCGCCCAAAGCTGGTAGATGGTGTTGTAGGCGGCCTTTTGGATGCCCGTGCGCGAATAGAGCTTCTTGAAGGAAAGGACGTCCTTTTCGATCTCGGCGTCGGCATTGGCCGTACGCGGATCGCGATAGGCGACCGCGTCCGAGCAAAGCTCGCCCTTTTCGTCCAAAAGGACGAAATCGACACCCCAAGTGTCGAGGCCAATCGATTCGACGGGGCCTTTTTCGAGCGCCGCGTCGATTCCGGCTTTAACCGACTTGACGAGCGCCGCCAAATCCCAGCAATCGTGACCGTTTTTCACGATCTGCGAATTGGTGAAACGATACACCTCCTCGAGACGAATCTTGCCGTTCTCGACCGAGCCGAGAATGTGCCGACCCGAACTTGCGCCAATATCAATCGCCAAATACTTTTTCATACCGCTCATATTATATCATATCAATGGGCGTCCAGCCAATTGTCGCCGACGCCAATCCCTACTTCCAGGGGAACGCCGAAGTCGTACGCCGTCGTCATTTCCCTTTGGACGATTTCCTTCACCTTTTCGACCTCGTCCTTCGGAACGTCGAAAACGAGTTCGTCGTGAATCTGCAAAACCATCTTCGCGCTCAAGCCCTCCGCCTTGAGCGCACGATCGACTCGCACCATCGCGAGCTTTATTAGATCGGCGGCGCTACCTTGGATCGGCGTATTGATTGCGTCGCGCTCCGCCGCTTGCCTTGCGGTCGCGTTCGCCGAATTGATGTCGCGCAAGGTGCGCCGGCGTCCGAGCACCGTCTCCGCGTAGCCCTTCGCACGCGCCCTTTCGATCGCCGAATTCATGAACGCGCGCACCTTCGGATAGAGTTTGAAATAAACGTCGATAAGCTCCGCCGCCTCCTTGCGCGGAATCTTGAGCCGCTCCGCGAGCCCGAAGGCGCTGATTCCGTAGATAATCCCGAAGTTGACCATCTTGCACTTGGAACGTTGCTCGGTCGTGACGAGCGGCGGCATCACCCCAAACACCCTACTCGCCGTGTCGCGATGGATGTCCGCGCCGCTCGCGAACGCCTCGAGCATCGCCTCGTCGCCGCTCATCGCCGCCATCAGCCGAAGCTCGATTTGCGAATAGTCGGCGGAAAGGACGACGTGACGATCGTCCCGCGCCACAAACGCCTTGCGAATCAGCTTGCCGCGGTCGGTGCGGACGGGAATGTTCTGCAAATTGGGATCGGCCGAGGTAAGTCGACCGGTCTCGGCGAAATGCTGGGTATAGGTCGTATGCACCCTGCCCTCGCCGTCGATGAGCGTCGGGAGCTTGTCGACGTAAGTGGATTTCAGCTTCGCGCAAGCGCGGTATTCGAGAATCGCCGGAATGATCGGGTGAGCGCTCGCGAGCTTGGAAAGCGTCTTTTCGTCGGTAACGAACTGTCCGCGTGCGGTGCGCTTGCCGCCGGGGAGCGAGAGCTTCTCGAAAAGGAGCTCCCCGAGCTGCTTCGGCGAATCGGCGTTGAAGCCGGGCTCGGCATAGGAGCGGATGGTCTGCAAGTAGCCGAGAATTTCGCGATCGAGTTCGCGGGCGTATTCTTCGAGCGCGCCGACGTCGATTTTAACGCCCTCGCGCTCCATGTCGAGAAGCACTTTCACGAGCGGCTCCTCCGCTTCTTCGAGTGCGCGCAGAATCCCCGCGTTTTCGACGAGCGGACGAATGGCGTCTTCGAGCTGCAAGGTGACGTCGGCGTCCTCGGCGGCGTAGTCGCAAATCTCCTCCGGCGAAAGCGCGGCCATATTGAGCTGTTCCTTGCCGCGTTCCTTCTCGCCGATCAGTCGCTCGATGGGAATCGGGCGATACTTCAAATAGCGTTCGGCGAGCGCGTCCATGCCGTGGCGCGACGCCGCGTCCAGGCAGTAGTGGGCGAGCATCGTGTCGTGCGGCGTAGTCGCAAAACCGATGCCGTAGCGATGGAGCACGGCGCGGTCGAACTTCACGTTGTGGCCGATTAAGGTCTTTTCGGGATCGGCGAAAAGCGGCCGGAATACGTCGATGAATTCGGCGACGACGTACCACGCCTTGCCCTTTTCGGTCGCAAACGAGAATCCGACGAGCTTGCACGAGTGGGCGTCCGTACCGGTCGTTTCCGTATCGAAGGCGATGCGCTTCGCCCGCATAAGTTCGGCGAGCAAGTCCTTCGCCTCGCCTTCGCTCGCGACGAGCCGATAGTCGTGGGGTGTAGTCGTAATGTCGGCGAGCTTTTCCTCGCTTTCGACCGTCGCCTCGGCGCCCAGCAATTCGCGCGCCAATCGCGAAAGCTCGAACTTCGCGCAGACCGCGGCGAGCTTTTCGCGATCGATGCCGTCTCTGCGGTAGTCCTCCCAATTCGGCGTAAACGGAACGTCCGTGCGAATCGTCGTCAGGAATTTCGAGGTCTTCGCGTCCTCGCGACCGTTGAAAACCTTCTCGGCGAGCTTGCCTTTGAGCTTGCCGACGTTCTCCAAAATCCCCTCGACGTCGCCAAAGCGCGACAGGAGATCGGCGGCGGTTTTCTCGCCCACGCCCTTGATGCCGGGGATGTTGTCGGCGGTGTCGCCGGCGAGCGCGAGATAGTCGATCATCTGCTTCGGTTCGCGAAGATGCCAATGCTCGCAAACCGCCTTTTCGTCGTAAATCGTCGCCTCGTCGCCAGCGTGGGCGGGGCGGTAGAGTTTTACGTTCGGGCGGACGAGTTGCGCCGCGTCCTTGTCGGGCGTCGCAAGATACACCTCGAAGCCCGCTTCCGCTCCTTTGACGGCGAGCGTGCCCATTACGTCGTCGGCCTCGAAGTCGTCGACCTTCACGACGGGAAGCTTCAGCGCCTCGGCGAGCTCGAAGGCGTAGGGAATCGAAGAAGCGAGATCCTCGGGCATTTTCTCGCGTTGCGCCTTGTAGGGCGGATAGGCGCGATGACGGAAGGTCGGTCCGCCGGGATCCATCGCAAGTACCGCGTATTCTGGACGCTCCTTCTTCAGAATCGACTCCAGCCCGCTCACCAGTCCCAGCAAGGCCGAGGTGTTGATGCCGCTTTTGGTTATGCGCGGATTTCTGAGGAACACGAAGTGTCCCTTGTAGAGAAACGGCATGAGGTCGATGATGAAAAGCTTACGCATACTTTAGCGCCCACTTGCGCTTCAGGAACTTCGCCGCCTCCCGCTTCGCCGCCTTGAGGTCGTGCAGACGATAGTTTCCGCAACACTCCGCCTTCGCGCCGGGAATTTCGCCCTTGAACGCGGCCTGATAACGGAAGGCGGCGCGCAGTAGCGCCGTAACCGCGCTCGGCCTCACCGCCTCGCGCGTGAAGGTAATGAAATAAAACCCCGTAAGGCAGCCCATCGGTCCCCAATAGACGACATGGTCGCGAAACGCGGAGGATCTAAGATAAGTCGCGACCACGTGCTCAATGGTGTGCGCCGCCTTCACCGGCAGCGCCACCTCGCGATTCGGACGCTTCATCCGCACGTCGAAAGTCGTGATGTAGCCGCCCGCGACCTTGTCCCGTCGACTGACGTAGACTCCGGAATCGAGGCGAGTGTGATCGACTTGGAAAGACGCTATCAGTTCCACGGTTTCGGCTCCTTGGGAGTGAGGTAGATTTTGGGATCCGGCCTAAACGAGGTATCGGACTGCGGTGCGACCTTTTCGAGCTCGGAGAGAAAGGAAAGCGTCACCCCGACGCGGAACTTCGCGCCGAGATCGACGTCGAGGACGCGTCCGTCAGGATAGTGAAGCTCGATGATTACCGGCAGCTTTCCGGGATTGCGCAAAATCGACTCGCGAATCGCATCGACCTTCTTCTTGATTTCGGGATCCTCGTAACGCATCTTGATCCGAAGCCCCTTCGAAACGAGCGGAAGCGCGTCTTCGAGCGGATACGCCTCCTTGATCGTGAAACTGAGGTCGCCGACTTGCGGATGTTCGCGATGAACATCTTCGCGCGCGTAGACGACTTTGTGGGCGAGTTCGCCGGAAACGAGAACGAGATTGTCGATTTTCGTCTCCAGCGTCGAGGCGTTTTCCCACACCTTCGCAAAGGCCGCGCCCTCGCCCCGACCCTTGCCGTCGTCCACCGCGAGAATCGCCCACTTCGGCGCGATGCTGCCGTCGGCGCGCGGCTTCGGCGTCTTCACGTAGCAGGCGTCGAGAATGCCGACCGCGCGGACGTCGAGTTTCTTCAGAAGAATCTTGTCGATGTTCTTCTTGAGGCGCGGCTTTTCCTTCGCCACCGCCTTGTCCAACGCGACCTTGTCGTTCCAGCCGACCTCGCCCTTCGCGCGCACGACCGCGCGAGCGAGCGCCTTGAGCGGCCAATCCTTCTCGTCCGATTCCTTGAGCAGCTCTTCAATCGAGTTTTCCTTGGGCTCGTCGGTTTTCTCCTCGGCTTCGCCGTCTTCCGGCGTTTCCTCCTTGGTCTCCTGCCGCCGTTCGATCATCGCCATCGAGAACGGTCGGTTCTCCGCGTCCTTCTTGTCCACGCGAACGACCGAAAGTTCGTTCAAAAGCTTGCGACACGCCGAAAGCGGATCGCCGGAAATGTAAACCCCCAGCATATCCCGCTCGTTCTTGAGATCCTCGGCCGGAGCGAACGCGGGGAAGTCGGCAAGCGAGCCGTCGTCGCATTTCGTCTCGGCGCCCTCCATGAGGTCGAAGAAGCTCGTTTGGGCGCTCATGCGCTCCTTCGCCCGTTCTTGCGCCGCCTTGAGGACGAAGTCGATGTTGTTGAAGAGCTTCGAGCGATTGGGCTCGAGCGTCGAGAACGCGCCGACGCGCGTCAGGTTTTCCAAAACGCGCCGATTGACGACGTTCAGCCCCGCAAGCCGCATCGTAAAATCCATAAAGCCCTTGTAAGGGCCGTTCGCCTCGCGCTCGGCGACGATTGCCTCCGCCGCCGCTCCGCCCACGCCCTTGATGCCGGCGAGCCCGTAGCGAATGCCCTTCGAATCGGCGGTGGGGACGAAGCGAGCGCCCGACTCGTTCACGTCGGGAAGGAGCAATTCAAGCCCGATTTCCTTCGCCTCGGCGACGAAGCCGGGGAGTTTGTCGAAGTTGCCGATTTCCGAGGATATCTGGGCGCACATGAATTCGGCGGGGTAGTGCGCCTTCAAATACCCGGTCTGATAGGCTATCCAGGCGTAGCAAACGGCGTGGGATTTGTTGAAGGCGTACGACGCGAAGGCCTCCCAGTCGGTCCAGATCTTCTCGACGAGCTTCTTCGCCTCGGCCTCGTCCTTCCACTTCTCGACGCGGAACTCCGGATTTTTAAGACATCCTTCCTCGAACTTCGCCTTGAGCTCGTTCATGATGTCCATCAGCTTCTTGCCCATCGCCTTGCGGAGCTTGTCGGATTCGCCGCGAGTGAAGCCCGCGAGCAGTCGCGACAGCAACATCACCTGTTCCTGATAGACCGTAACCCCGTAGGTGTCCTTAAGGTACTTCTCCATCAACGGGTGGTCGTAGCTGATCGCCTCGTCACCCTGCTTGCGGGCGACGAAGTGCGGAATGTACTCCATCGGTCCCGGGCGATAAAGCGCGTTCATCGCGACGAGATCGGTAAGCCGCTCGGGTTGGAGCGCGATGAGCCACTTCTTCATCCCGTCGGATTCGAACTGAAACAATCCCGTCGTCTCCCCGCGTCCGAAAAGCTTGTAGGTCTCGGCGTCGTCGTCGGGGATCTTGTCGGGATCGAGCATTCCGTCCGCGCCCCAAAGCGCCTTCGGAACTCGCGGATTGTTCGCACCGAGAAGCGAGACGCATTCCTTCTCCACGGTCAGCGTCTTTAGTCCCAGAAAATCCATCTTCAAAAGCCCCACCGGCTCCACGAAGTGTCCGTCGTACTGGGTGGTGAGCAGGCGATCCTTCTTTTCCTCCTCCGCGCCCTTCGCCTTCTTCGCGCCGCCCTTCTCCGGCGTCGGCATGACCGGCAGCGTCTCGATCAGCGGGTCGCGCGAAATGATGATGCCGCAGGCGTGGACGCCCGGCTGACGGATGGATCCTTCGAGATGCAACGCCCGATCCATGAGCTTGTGGACGACCGGATCCTCGCTTTCGATCGCCGCTTCCAAGTCCGGCGACTGCGCGCGAGCGGTCTTGAAGTCGATCTTCGGCGTCTCCGGCACGTAGGAGGCGAGCTTGTTGGTTTCGGACAGCGGATACTTCATTACCCGCCCTACGTCCTTAATGGCGCTTTTGGCGGCCATCTGCCCGAAGGTGACGATGTGGGCGACGTGATCGGCGCCGTATTTTTCGGTCACGTAATCGATTACGCTTTCACGCCCCGAGTCGTCGAAATCGACGTCGATATCGGGCATCGAAATGCGGTCGGGATTGAGGAAGCGCTCGAAGAGGAGATCGTATTTAAGCGGATCGACGTTGGTGATGCCGAGCGAATAGGCGACCGCGCTTCCCGCCGCGCTACCGCGACCCGGCCCCACCCATACGCCCATTTCCCGCGCCGCGCGGATGTAGTCCCAGACGATGAGGAAGTAACCGGGAAAGCCCATGCGATGGATGGTATCGAGCTCGAACTGGACGCGCTCGACCGTTTCCTTCGGAAGCTCCTCGCCCCAGCGCCGACGCGCGCCCTTCCAGACGAGATCGTCCAAATAGTCGTCTTCGCTCTTGAACTCCGGCGGAATCGGAACCTTCGGCATGATCGGCTTCGAGTCGAGTTCGTACTCCTCGATGCGGTCGGCGACTTCGCGGGTGTTGGTGATGAGCTCGGGATTCTCCTTGAACAACTCCTTCATCGCCGCTTCGTCCTTGAACCATTCCTCGCCGGTGTAGATCATCCGCTTGGGATCGTCCATCGTCGTACCGGTGGAGAGCGCCAAGAGCGCGTCGTGGGAATCGTCGTCGGTCTTTTCGAGGAAGTGAACGTCGTTGGTCGCGATAACCCGAATTCCCAGCTTCCGTCCTATTTCCAGCGAACCTTTCAGTACTTTGAGCTGGCTTTCGTAAAGCTCGGCGAAGTCGCGTTGCGCCTCCAGCGGAATCTCGGGGCCGCTCTTCGTCGATTTGTGGAGCATCACCTCGAGCGAATAGTCGTCGCCGAAAAGCTCCTTGTACCACTTGGCGATTTTCTCCGCCTCTTCCATGTTCCCGCGCCGAATCGCGTCGGGAACTTCGCCGGCGACGCACGCCGCCGAACAATGAAGCCCTTCGTGGTATTTTACGAGCAAGTCGTGGTCGATTCGGGCGTTGTGGTAAAAGCCGTGGATGTGCGCCTCGCTCATCAACTTCACCAGGTTGTGGTAGCCGACGAGGTTTTTCGCGTGCAGGCAAAGGTGATGGCGACGTTCGGTCTTTTCGCGACTCAGGTGGTCGCCCGTAGAAGTAACGTACGCCTCCACGCCGAGAATCGGCTTGATCGGCTGAACCGAAGAGAACTTCTTCTTCGTCGTGCGGCAGGCGTCGTAGAACGCCTTGAGCGCGAAGAGATTGCCGTGGTCAGTAACCGCGATCGCGGGCATTCCCCGCTTGCGCGCCTCGAAGACGAGGGGGTTGATCTGACATTGCCCATCCAGCAGGGAATAAGTCGTGTGCAGGTGCAGATGGACGAAGTCGGACATATCGCCGCTTTAGAGGACTTTCTTCAGCCGCTCGATCGCCTCGAGAACGTTCGCGCGCGAATTGAAGGCGCTGATGCGAATATATCCCTCGCCCGCCTTGCCGAAACCGGCGCCGGGGGTGGTGACGACGTTCGCCTCGCCGAGCAGCTTGTCGAAGAACTTCCAGCTGTCCATCTTCACGTTGACCCAGATGTACGGCGAATCCACGCCGCCCGCCGCCTCGTAACCGAGCGAAACGAGCGCTTCGCGAACAAGCCGCGCATTTTCGAGATAGAAGTCGATCGTCGCGGTCGTCTCCTTGCGGCCCTCGGGCGAATAGATCGCCTCCGCGCCGCGCTGGGTTATGTAGGAGGCGCCGTTGAATTTAGTCGTCTGGCGACGCGTCCACATCGGCTTCAAGGGAACCGTCGAACCGTCGGCGTTGTAGGCGACGAGTTCCGACGGCACGACCGTATATCCGCAGCGAATGCCGGTGAAGCCCGCGGTCTTGGAATAGCTGCGGAATTCGATTGCGCAGGTGCGCGCGCCCTTGCACTCGTAGATGGAATGCGGAATTCCCGGCGTGCGGATGAACGCTTCGTAGGCGGCGTCGAAGAGAATCAGGTGCTTGCCGGCGTTCGCCCAATCCACCCACTTCTGCAACTCGGCGAGCGTGGCGACCGCCCCGGTCGGATTATTGGGATAGCAAAGATAGACGACGTCGGCGTCGCATCCCTCGGGCCCCGGCACAAAGCCGTTTTCCGCCGTGCAGGGAAGTAGCGCGATATTTCCGCGCCCAGCCATCAAATTGGTATCGACGTAGACCGGATAGACCGGATCGCCGACCGCGATTTTGACGTCGTCCGCGAAAAGTTCCTGGATATTTCCGCAGTCGCACTTCGCGCCGTCCGAGACGAGGATTTCGTCGCTCTTGACGTCGATGCCGCGAGACTTGAAGTCGAACTCGGCGATCTTGTCGCGTAAAAAGGCGTAGCCCTGCTCGGGTCCGTAGCCGTGGAACTCGCCCTTGCCGCCTTCGTCGTCCACCGCCTTGTGCATCGCCGCAATTACGCTCGGCGCGAGCGGCTCGGTGACATCGCCGATTCCGAGGCGGATGATCTTCGACTCCGGATGCGCCGATTGATGCGCGCTTACGCGATGGGCGATCTCCGCGAAGAGATACGTGGGCTTGATTTTGGCGTAGTTTTCGTTTACATGCAGCATCTTATTTCTCCTCCGTTGTCGAGGTCTCGACCTTGGTTTCTTCGCCTTCACCGGCCATCGCCTCGGATTCGTGATTGTGATTAAGCCGCGGCAAAAAGCCGGGAAGCGTCGCCAAGAGGACGAAGAACAAGGTCAACACCGCCAACGACCTGAGCGGACAGTCTCCGAAGCCGTGAATAAACGTGGCCACCAGCGTCATGAGAATGCAAAACGCCGGCGCCGGCAAGACGAAAAGCTGCACCGGTTTGGGCGGCAGTTCCGACTTCTTGACGAAACGTATCTGCCGTACGAGTCGACGCCAAACCTTCCCCACGGGAATCATCAACATAATCACAATCGCGACCAACGCGCCGAAGCCGACTACGCCGTGCTCCGCCAGGAACTGCAAATAGTCGTTGTGGACGTTGACGCCACCGACCATCTGCAGCTCCTTGCGAACATCCTCCGGCGTGCTGGTTTCCAACATCTTCGGAATGCACAAATGCTTGTAACCCCAACCGCCGCAACCGAAAAGGAAGTTGTCTCGCCAAATCGCCGTCGCCACCCGGACGTGATACTGTCCCTTCCCGGTGACACGAGTAAGCACCACGTCGGGGTTGAGCGTGTCGACCTCCCGCTGCATCCGCTCGGGAATCGAAATGGACGCGAAAAACACGACTAACGCGGCAATCGCAAGGCAAATGCCGCCTCGTCTTACCCGTTCAACCCGACGAAGCCGGTGGGTAAAGGAGAAGAACGAATGCAGGAAATAAACCACCAACAGCACATTCACCAAGATAATCGCCGCGCGCGAAAGCGTGTTCAACGCCGCGAAATAGAAAATCGCCGCCGGAATAAGATAGAGATTCTTCATCCAAAACAGCTTGTGCGCGGACTTCTTGATCACATTGCCGCTGCGATGGCGATAAGTCTCGACCACTTCGTCGTGGCGCAGCCGCCACATCGCGACGGCCATTCCGAAGAGCGTGGTAAAATAATCTCCCGCCATATTCGGATACCAGAACGTGGAAAAGAACTCCGCCGTATCGCCGTTCTCCATCGGCGTCCAAAACACGCCCTCGGCGCCAGTGGCGATTTGCAAAAAGCCGAGAATCGCCAACGCAAAGCCGTTCCAGACGATTATCTCGACCATCAGCCGCTTGCCGGAGCCGGTAAGACAGTGGCGAGTGGCGATCATTGCCGATAGCGCAACGACGAACCACAAGAATACGTTGAGATGATTGGTTCGATCGAGGCAATACGGCAGGAACTTTATCGGCGGCTCGGGGTCGATTCCGGTTTGGACGATAAGCTCCCGGTAGCAGCTTTGGCAATAGCCGTTATTCGTAAAAGGGACTGCGAGCAATAGCAAAAATCCCAACGCCGTCCACACCACCGGATCGCGCTTCATCGCGCTCCACGCCCTGGCTCGAGCCTCGTATGTCGACTCCCCCTCGTGCTTCTGCGGAAATATGAGTATGACTTCGAGCATGAAAATCATCGCCCACGGCACCACCCGCTCCAAAATCGGAGCTTGCATTCCGCCAAGCAACCACGCCATCAGCGACGCCATCGTCGCCACGCATATTGCGGCCAGATTATTGCAGAGAAATTGCATATTCGATTACCTTTCCTACGGCTTCTTCCTCTTTTACCTTGCACACAGACTCTCCTTTGACATAAAGGAGAAATTCGCCATCGCCGCCGCAAAGCGCGATATCCGCGCCTTTCGCCTCGCCCGGCCCGTTGACCGCGCAGCCCATTACCGCGATTTTGGGAAGCGGACGCTTGAGCGCTCCGCCGGGGTCGAACGCCAGACGCTCGAGCGCTTCCTCGACTTGCGAGGCGATGCGTACGAGATCGACCTTGGTACGTCCGCAAGTAGGGCAACTGGTAATCGCCGGGCCCGCTTCGCGCATGCCGAGCGACCGCAAAATCTCCAATCCGACCTTGACCTCCTTCTCCGGCTTGCCGGTCAAGGAGACGCGAATGGTGTCGCCGATTCCATCCGAAAGCAATATCCCCAACGCCACCGAGCTGCGAACCGCGCCCGGAATGAGCGTTCCGGCTTCGGTTACTCCGAGATGCAAAGGGCAATCGGTCGCTTGGGCGAGCTCGCGATAGACTTCGATCGTCTTCAAGACGTTTGACGCCTTGGCGCTGATGACGACATCGCGGAAGCCCTCGTCCTCCAGCAGCTTCAAGTGCTTTAACGCCGAGCTCGTAAGCGTCTCGCCTTTTTCGAGCGAACCGCCGTTCACCCCGATTCTAATCACAATCCCCTTCGCCTTCGCCGCGCGCGCCACCGCCTGCACCCGATCGCGAGAGCCGATGTTGCCGGGATTGATCCGCAATCCGTCCGCTCCCGCCTCGATCGCCGCCAGCGCGCAACGATAGTCGAAGTGAACGTCGGCGACGATTGGAATCGGCGAGAGCTTCCTGACCTCGCCGAGCGTCTTCGCCGCCTCGACGTCGGGAACCGTCATACGAAAGACGTCGCACCCCGATTCCGCGCAACTCTTCAATTGCGCGACGAGCGCGGCCGCGTCGTGCGGATCGACGTTTGCCATCGTCTGCACGCTCACCGGGGCTCCGCCGCCGAGGGCGAGCTTACCGAGTTTCAGCGCTCGCGTTTCGTTCCGGGTGTGCATGGGAGTGGATTTTATAACTGCGCCACGAATCGTGGCCGATCAAGTAAAGCATCGCCGCCAGCAAAAGCGCCATGAAAAAGAGCGAAGCGTACTTCACCACGGCATCGGGCACTCGCCGACGAAAGACGAGCGCGATTAGCGAAAAGAGGATAAGCCCGCCATCCAAAACCGGAATCGGCAAAAGGTTGAGAATCGCGAGGTTGACGTTCAAAAAGCGCAAAAATCCAAGTCCATCCCACGGACTGCGCCGCAAGGAGCCGTAAATCCCCTCGGCGATCAGCACCGGCCCGCCAAGCGCTCCCGCGGTCGCCTTCGCCTCGCTTGGAGTAACCAGTCCTTTGAGCACTCGGAAAATCGACCCCGCGTCCCACGCGAGCTGTTTAAGCGGATTGCGAGACGGCATCCACGCGACCGCGCCGGCGTGATTGGTGGTGGATACGGCCATCACGTACCACGCCCCGGTGACGTCGCTGCGCCGAGGCACGACCTCAAGCTCCATCAGTTCGCCCGCGCGCTCGACCGTGAATGGTGTCGATTTACCGCCGGTGATTTGCACCTCGGTCTGCATCTCCGTCCAAGTCACGATCTCGCGACCACCGACCTTGCGAACAATGTCGCCGCTCTTAATCCCCGCCTCCGCCGCAGGTCCGTTCTCCAAAACCTCGCCGATAATCGCCGGAATCTCGCCGAAACGCGCCGAGGGAACGAGCGCGAGCAAAACCGCCAGCACCGCCGCCAACACTAAATTCATGAGCGGGCCGGCGAACGCGACCGCAATTTCCTTCCACGCGGGAATCCTCGCCTTCGCTTTCGTCTCGCCCGCGCCTTCCAACGCCTTCGTGCCTTCGGGATCGACATCGGGAATCGAGACGTAACCGCCGAGCGGAATCAGGCTTATGCGATATTCGACGCCTTTCATCTTCTTTTTCCAAAGCGCCGGCCCGAAGCCGATGGAAAACGCCTCGACGCGCAACCCGAGCTTCAACGCGACGATGAAGTGGCCGAATTCATGAACCAAAATCGCGAGCGCGAAAAGCAGTACGCAAGCGACGATGTAAAGCGAAGTTACAATGATTTCCATACCCACTCGTTCGCGGCGAACACCGCCTCCAGAGAATCACATTTCATTTTCGGCGCCTTTTCAAGCGCCCGTTCCACAAGCTCGGCGATGCCCGTCCATTTGATCTCGCCACGCAAAAACCGCGCCACCGCGAGTTCGTCGGCGGCGGCGAGAACCGCACTAGCGCATCCACCCTCCGCCATCGCCGCCTTGACGAGCCGCAAGCAGGGAAAGCGACTTTCGTCGGGTTCGCGAAAGTTCAGCGCGCCGACTTTCGCCAAATTCAATTCTTCGCGCTCCGATTTCAAACGCCTCGGATACGAAAGCGCGTATTGAATCGCCACCCGCATATCCGGCGGCGAAAGTTGCGCCAGCGTCGCCCCGTCCTCGAAGGTAACGAGACTGTGCACAATCGACTCGGGGTGCACCACGACGTCGATACGCTCGACCGGAACGTCGAAAAGCCAACGCGCTTCGAGAATTTCAAAGCCCTTGTTCATCATCGTCGAGGAATCGATCGTCACTTTCGGGCCCATCTTCCAGCGCGGATGCGCAAGCGCCTGCTCCACGGTAACCGACGCGAGATCGGATGGCGAATCGAGAAATGGCCCGCCCGAAGCCGTCAAAATCAAGCGCTCGACCGCACCGCCGCCTTGCAGACACTGGAAAATCGCCGAATGTTCGCTGTCGACCGGCAAAAACTTCACGCCCCTCGCCTTCGCAAGCGCGGTTACGAACTCTCCCGCCATCACCATCACTTCCTTGGTGGCAAGCGCGACGTCCATGCCCTTTTCGATGGCGAGAATCGTCGGCTTCAACCCCGACATCCCGACCGTGGCGACGAGACAGACGTCGGCGTCGTTCTCCTCGATTGCTCGAACGGCGGCGTCCTCGCCGACATAGGAAGCGGCTCCGAATTCCTTCGCCAGCGCCTCGCACTTTTCCTTCGACTTGAGCGCGGCCAAGGCGACGAGACTGAAGCTTTCGGGGTGCGAACGGACAACGTCGATCGCGTTCATGCCAATCGAGCCGGTCGCCCCCAAAATTATGATCTTACGCATCTTCCTAACATCGCGTATTATACCAAATTTTGGTGGGACCGGGGAGAATCGAACTCCCAACCTCAAGTTTAGGAAACTCGCGCTCTGTCCAGTTGAGCTACGATCCCGAAAATCACTTCTTGGCCTTGACGCCGATGTCGGAGAGCTTCATCGAGATGACTCTCGAAACGCCCTTTTCCTGCTGCGAAACGCCGTAGACGAGATCGCTGCCCGCAATCGTGTGCTGGTTGTGGGTAATGATCAGGAACTGCGATTGCGCGAGAAATTCCTTGAGCTGTTCGACGAAGCGACCGATGTTCGCGTCGTCGAGCGCCGCGTCCAGCTCGTCCAACATGCAGAACGGCGCGGGCTTGATCATGAAAATCGAGAAAAGCAGCGCCACCGCGGTCATCGTGCGTTCGCCGCCCGAAAGCAGCGTCACCGACTGCGGACGCTTGCCCGGAGGACGGGCGATGATGTCGATTCCGCATTCGAGCGGGTCTTCCTCGTTCTCCAAGAGGACGAGTCGCGCCTCGCCGCCGCCGAAAAGCCGCGTGAACATCGCCTGGAAGTTCTTGTTCGCCTGCTCGAACGTCGTCTTGAACATGTCGCCAGAAGTCGAATTCAGGTTGTTGATGAGCTCCAGAAGCTGGGCCTTGGCGGCGAGCAAATCCTCTTCCTGCGCCTTCTCGCGAGCATAGCGTTCCTCGAGCTCCTGGCACTCCTCGATCGCGACCATGTTGACCGGTCCGAGCTCGGCGATCTCCGCCTGCAACCGTCCGACCGTGACCTCCAGCTCCTCCATCGGCGGCACCACGCCCTTCTTCCACTCGGGATCCGGCTCGCGCATCACGGCATCGGCGAAAAGCCCGTATTCGTCCTGCAAATGCTCGTAGACGTTCTGACGGCGCATCGTCGCCTCGGTCGCCTGGACTTCGAGTTTGCCGCGGAAATCCTTCGCCTGATCGAGCGCGCCGCGCTTCTCCGCGACTTGCTGGTCGGCGGCGGTAATCCGCTCGAGCATCGCCGCGCGCTTGCCGCGCTCGTCGTTGATGAGATCGACGTAGCTCGACGCCTTCGCCTTCAATTCGTCGAGCTGCGCCATCAAATCGCCCGATTCCTCGGTCAGCTTCGCGATCGACTCCTCGTAGCCCCTGACCATCGCCTCGCGACCTTCGATCGCGCGCTCCAGTTCTTCGCGCCGCTGACGGGCGATTTCGTTCTGCTGGCCGACGAAGGAAAGCTCCTGTTCCATCTGGCTCGTCGTGATGCGCCGCTCGGTGAGCCGCTGGGAAAGCGTCATCGAATCCGCCTCCAGCTTGCGCAGCTCCTCTTCGACGCCGCCAATCTCCGCCATCAGTATCTCGCGTCGATCCGCGGTCGTAACCGAAGTTCCGGCCTTCCAAATTTCGGTCTTGCCGTCGCGCTCGACCTCGCTATCCTTGACGAGATGCCCGGTAAGCGTGGTATTGGCGACCTCGTTGCGCTTAACGGAAACCTCTTCGCGCTTCGCGTCGATCTTCGATTGGGCGTCGGCGAAAATCGCCTCGCTCTCGGCGAGCGCCAATTTGGCGGCGGCGAGCGAATCGGTCAAAAGCTTCGTCTTCTGCTCCAGCGACTCCGCCTGCATGCGAACTTCCTCGAGCGTGCGCCGCGACCCCTCCATCTCCGCGGAATCGCGCTGAACGAACGAGCGATATTCCTCGACCCGCGTCGCGTTCACCCCGATAACCTCGCGCGCACGGCCGTAGGCGCCCTCGGCGGCGGCCTGCTCGGAAGCGAGCGTCTGCAAGCGCTCTTCGAGCTCGTGAATCGCCGAATGCATCTCCTGGGCCTCGCGCTCCGCCGCCGTAACCGTCTCCTGTGCCTCGCCAATCGCCTTGTCGATTTCGTTGCGGTTTACCGCGTTCTGCTCGAGCTCCTGATCGAAGGCGTGGATTTTCTGTTTGGAAACGTAGATGTCGATTCCGCGCAACTGGTCGCGCAGCTCCTTGTACTTCTTCGCCTTTCCGACCTGACGCTGCAAGGAGCCGATTTGGCGCTTCATTTCCCGAAGGACGTCGGCTTCGCGCAAGAGGTTCTGTTCGGTCTGCTCGATCTTCCGAAGCGCTTCCTTGCGATCGGCCTTGAACTTCATGATTCCGGCCGCTTCCTCGAAGATGCCGCGCCGATCCTCGGGCTTGGACGAAAGAATCGCGTCGATCTGGCCCTGCGCCATCACCGAGTAGGAGGAAGTTCCGATGCCGGTGTTCATGAAGAGGCGTTGCACGTCCTTCAACCGACAGGCCTGCTTGTTGATGAAGTACTCGCCCGAGCCGTCGCGATAGACGCGGCGGGTAATCGTCACTTCGTGATAGTCGGTTCCCAGTTCCTTTTCGCAATCGTCGAAGGTAATGGACACCTCCGCGAGACCGAGTGGCTTGCGCGTGTCCGTACCGTTGAATACGACATCGGCGAGCTTGGAACAACGTAGCGCGGTCGGGCGCTGTTCGCCGAGCACCCAGCGAATCGCGTCGGAAACGTTCGATTTTCCGCAGCCGTTGGGCCCGACGATGGCGATTAGACCGGGGTCGAAGCTGAGCCGCGTCTTGTCGGCGAAGCTCTTGAAGCCAGAAATGTTAAGCTCTTTTAAATACATTAGATCAAGTTACGCTTGACGAGCTGCTCCGCGATCTCCACCGCGTTAAGCGCCGCGCCACGGAGAAGCTGGTCGCCGGAAACGAACATTTCTAGACCCTTCTTGTCGTCGCGCGAGATATCCTGGCGAATGCGCCCCGCGAGAACGTCGTACTTCGCCGTCGCGTCGAGCGGCATCGGGTATCCGCCGTTAAGCGGATCGTCCACGACCTTCACGCCCTCGACACCGCGCAAAATCTCGCGCGCCTCCTCGGGGGTGATGTCGTTCTCGAACTCGAGATTCAGCGATTCGGAGTGGGCGCGTGCGATCGGAACGCGCACGCAAGTGCAGGAGAGCATCAGCTCCGGAAGATGCAGCATCTTCCGCGCCTCGTTGCGCATCTTCAATTCCTCTAGCGTATACCAGTTCGTCTCGTCGAACTTGTCGATGTGGGGAATCAAGTTGTACATGAGCTGGTGTTGAAACGCCTTTACCGTAAGCGGCTTACCCGCCGCATAGTCGTGAATCTGGTCTTCCAACTCGGCGAGACCGGGCGCGCCCGCGCCGGACGCGGCCTGATAGGTGGAGGCGACGAGTCGCTTCAAACCCTTCGCCTTGTGGAGCGGGGCGACCGCTTCGAGCATAATCGCCGTGGTGCAGTTCGGATTCGCGATCACGCCTTCGTTCCAGTCGAGATCCTCGGCGTTTACCTGCGGAACGACGAGCGGAACCTTAGGATCCTGACGAAAGGCTCGGGAATTGTCGATCATCTTCGCGCCCGACTTCACGACCGCGTCCTTGAGCGCGATCGCGACATCGGTCTTGCCGGCGAAAAGCACGATGTCGAGCCCCTTGAAGCTGTTTTCATCCGCCTTGAGCACATGGTAACTCTCGCCCAAAATCATCTCGTCACGCTCTCGCGAAGCGAACACCTGCACCTTGCCGCAAGGGAACTCCCGCTCCTTGAGCACCTTGATCATTTCGGTGCCAACGGCGCCAACACCCACTAAACCTACGTTATATGTCTTCATTAGGCGTTATTATATCATATTTTTCCGAAAATCAGCGAGGTATTGACTCCGCCGAAGGCGAAATTGTTGCTCATCGAGTATTCGGCGTCGATTTTCCGACCCTCGCCGACAATATAATCGAGCTCGGCGCATTCGGGATCGACGGTGTTGAGATTGAGCGTCGGGTGGAACCATCCTTCGTTCATCATCATTATCGTCATCGCCGCTTCGAGCGAACCGCAAGCGCCGAGCGTATGCCCGACGTAACTCTTCGTCGAAGATATCGCGACCGCCCGATTGAAAGCCGCTCGCGTAGCCGTCGTTTCCGCGACATCTCCCGCCTTGGTCGCGGTTCCGTGGCCGTTGACGTAACCGATTGCGCTACCGTCCAAGCCCGCGCACTCGAGCGCCCCCCTGAGCGCCGCCGCCATCGTCTCCGCGTTCGGGTTGGTGACGTGAGTGCCGTCGGTATTCTCCGCGAATCCCTTGACTTCCGCGTAAATCTTCGCGCCTCGCGCCTTCGCCCGCTCCATTTCCTCCAAAACGAGCGTGCAGGCGCCTTCGCCGATTACCAGGCCATCGCGATTCGCGTCGTAAGGCGCGGGAGTCGTGCGCGGCGAATCGTTCTTGAGCGAAGTCGCATAAAGCGTGTCGAAAATCGCCACTTGCGTCGGCGAGAACTCCTCCGCTCCGCCCACGATCATCACATCCTGCAATCCGTACTTGATAAGCTCGTAGCCGGAGCCGATGGCGAGCGAACCCGAAGTGCACGCCGTCCCCGTCGGCACCAGCCGTCCGTGCGTTTTGAAGTGAACCGAAAGATTGCACGCCGTGGTTTGGGGCATGAGCTTTATGTACGTTCCGCTCGTAACGTTCTTGAGCTCGTGAGTGTAAAGAAGCGAAAGGAAGTCGAGATGGGCGGGAATCGAACCCGAGCAACTGCCGTAGGCGACGCCGGTTCGACCGCTTTCGAGAGTCGCCGCGTCCAGCCCCGCCTCCGCCACCGCCTGTTCGGTGGCCGCGAGCGCATACATCGCGACCTCCCCCATCGAACGCACGGTCTTGCGCGTCCAATGCTCGGGTTTTAAGAAGTTGGCGCGCGCGCCGAGATGCGAATTAAGTCCTTTGTAGACATCGAGGTCGACGACGTGCTCGATGCAATTCTCGAACTTCTTGAGCCGAGCATAAGCGGAATCGATCGTCTGGCCGAGCGGCGAAACGATGCCCATTCCAGTTACGACGACTCGCCTCATGCCGGCTTGTAGCTGTCCTTCAACGAGCAGGTGCGGTTAAAGACGAGCTTGCCGTCGGCGACGAAATATCCCGTGCGCTCAAACTGGAAATGATCGCCGCTTTTCGCTTCGCCGAGCGTCGGCTCGACGTAACCCTTGACCACCTTCAGCGAATCGGGATTAAGATATTTGAGGAAGTTGTCGCTGCCGTCCTTGAGCGGATCCTTTTCCGTAAAGAGCCGATCGTAAAGCCGAACTTGAGCCTCGAGTCCGCTCGCGCAATCGACCCAATGGATCGTGCCCTTGACCTTGCGTCCGTCGGCGGCGTTGCCGCCCCACGACTGCTCGTCCCAGGTACCGTGAATTTCGACGACCTTGCCGGAAGCGTCCTTCTCAAAACCGGTGCATTTGAAGATGCACGCTCCGCGCAACCGCACTTCCTGTCCGGGTGCCATGCGGAAGAACTTCTTTTCGGGTGTTTCCATGAAATCCGCGCGATCGATCCAAATCTCGCGCCCGAAGGGAATCTTCCTTACTCCCGCCGACTCGTCGAGCGGATTGTTGGGAAGCTCCACCTCCTTCACGCCCTCGAAATTGTCGATTACGACTTTCACGGGGTCGAGAACCGCCATTCGCCGCATCGCCGTCCGATTGAGCTCTTCCCTGACGCACCACTCCAAAAGCGCGAGATCGCTCTCGGACTCGACCTTGGAGACTCCGATTCGGTCGCAGAACTCGCGAATCGCCCCCGGCGTGTAGCCGCGCCGACGCATGCCGCACACGGTCGGCATCCGCGGATCGTCCCATCCGTCCACCACCTTCTCGTTCACCATCTGCAACAGAAGACGCTTCGACATTACCGTGTAGGTAAGGTTGAGCCGCGCGAACTCGCGCTGCTGAGTGCGGATCTTAACGCCGTTCCTGACCGGCAAGAGTCCCTGCTCGTCCATGCGATCGACCACCCAGTCGTAGAGCGGACGATGCACCTCGAACTCCAGCGTGCACATCGAGTGGGTCACTCCCTCGAGCGCGTCCTCGATCGGATGCGCGAAGTCGTACATCGGATATACGCACCACTTGTCGCCCAAATGGTAGTGCGAGACGTGCCGAATGCGATAAATGACCGGGTCGCGGAAGTGGATGTTGGGGCTCGCCATGTCGATCTTCGCGCGAACGCACCACTCTCCGTCGGCGTATTTGCCGTCGCGCATTTCGTGGAAGAGCTTCAAGTTGCGCTCGGGATCGGTGTCGCGCGAGGGCGAGGGCGTGCCCGGCTTTTCGGGAACGCCGCGATACTTCTTCCACTCGTCTTGCGTCAAGTTGCAGCAATACGCTTGCCCGCGCCGAATCAGCTCCTCGGCGATTTTGAACATCACGTCGAACATGTTCGAGGCGTTGTAAAAACCCGCCTCGCCCGCGTCGCCCTCGCCCGACCACTGGAAGCCGAGCCAGTTGATGTCCTTTTTGATGTTCTCGGCGTACTCGTCGGACTCCTTCGTCGGATTGGTGTCGTCGAGCCGGAGATGGCACTCGCCGCCGAAGAGCTTTGCCATTCCGAAGTCGACGCACACCGCCTTGGCGTGGCCGATGTGGATGTAGCCGTTCGGTTCCGGCGGGAAGCGCGTCACCACCTTGCCGCCGGTTTTGCCGCCCGCAACGTCCTTTTCAATCCACTGCCGGAGAAAATGCCGGGATGTATCGGATTCTTCGTTCATTTTATCGTCTCGATTTCCGCCATGCTGGCGTAGTCGTTTCCGTAATGGTTGTTGAGCGCGGTGAAGCGATAGTATTTCGCCTCGACCGGCTTTTCAAAGCGGATTTCCTGGGCTTTCTCGGTGTTGGCGAGCGCCGTGCTCGCGCACTTCGTCCAAGTCTTGCCGTCAATCGAAGTCTCGACGAAGCAATCCTTGACTCGGCCGTTCACGCCGCCGTTTCTGCGACCCCAGACCCGCAGACCCTTGATCGTCTCCTTTTTCGGAAGCTCGATCGCAACCGAATGCGGAAAGTTGCCCATCGTAACGCCGTACTGGGTGTGCCAAATGGTATCGAGATCGCCGTCGACGAGGTGCTCCGGCTCGCCCTCGCCCGGCTCGCGGCTCGAGCAGGTGAACACCTTCGCGCCCCCGACAAGCGTGCGCTCGGGAAGCTCGGGCAAGGCGCCCGCTTCCATCGTGCGCGGCGTAAGCACTCCGCCGGCGACGTTAAGCGTGAAGGCGAGATCGTAATCGCGGTCGGTGCGAATGATGTCGCGCTCCATCGGCCCCGGCCCGCAGCTCGCTCCGCCCAACCCGCGCGTCGCCGCGTAGACGCCGACGTGGGTCTTGTCGGGCGCGGGCAATTCCGGCGGATGGACGTATTCGATCAATTCACGGCTCGTATAGGGGTTGATCTCGAAGGCGAAGGGAGCGCCGAGCGTGCGCACGGAAATCGCGCCGACCTCGAAGCCGTACGTTTCCTCGCGATTGCCGCAATTCTCGTTGCGCGCGTAGGGGAAGTAGAAGTTGTTCGCGCAGTCCTCCCAAAGCCCGACGAACGCGCCCGACTTGCGGTCGGCGTAGTTCTCGAAAGGCCCGCGTCCAAACCACTTGACCTCGGCGTTCTGCTCGGCCATGATCCACGCGAAACCGATTCGCGCGAGATCGGTCTTCGGCCCAAGCGGACGAATCTTCGCGACGCAGGCGACGGAACCGTCGTCGCCGACCGTCCAACGCGAAGCGACCGCGAAACGAACCGGCCGCAGATTCTCTCCGAGATCGCGAATCGTAACCTCGGGAGAGCCGAATCCGTCCATCCGCTCGAACTTGGCGCCCTTCCACTCGACGAGCGTCGTAAAGAAACCGTTTTCGACTTTGGAGATTTCCTTGAGCTCGGGCTCGAAATTGTTGAAGCCCTGTTCCATCCATTTGCAGCCCAAGCCGACCTCGTTTGACGAAGGCGCGCGGAAGGAATTGAGCTTGAAGCCGGCCTTCAGAAGTTCCTTGCCGCAGAACAGCCCGTTCTTCTTGATCGAGTACGGCATACCGCTCTTTTTGCAGAACTTTACCGTAAGCGCGCCGGTGTCGAAGGTAATGGACTTGTCGTCCTCGGAGACTTTCGCCTTGGACGATTTGAGCGATTCCTTCGCGCCCTCTACCGGCAAGTCGATCTGGTCGTCGGCGACGCACTCACCATTGCGGAAGAAGGAGACTCGCACCGCCCTGATCGCGCCCGCCTTCGCCGGAAGCGCCGGCATCGCGAAAGTCTTTTCGCCCCGTGCCGCCAAGTCAGCGATGTCGAACTCGCCCTTGCGAACGCTTTTCCCGTCGACGAACGCCTCCCACTTGCACTCCACGTCCTCGGAGCCGATGAAGAAGTTCTTGTTGCGGACGAGAATCTTTTTGAACCCGCCCGTCGCCGACGCCGTCCAGTTCTGATAGACGTGCTTGATCTCCCAATAACCCGGCTCGACCGTGCGATCCGAAAGGACGCACCCGTTCATCACGAACTGTCCGTCGTTCGGCTTGTCGCCGTGGTCGCCGCCGAAGGCGATGATGCGAACACCGTTCTTATCCATGTAAAGACCCTGATCGACCCAGTCCCAGATCGTCGCGCCCAGAATGACGTCCGACGACTCGATCGCGTCCTGATAATCCTTCAGGTTGCCCATCGCATTGCCCATGTTGTGGGCGTATTCGGAAATGTAGAACGGCTTGGGCGAATTGAGCTGCGCGGCCTTGTTCCACGTCCACGGCACGGCCGGATATTGGCAGCCGTCCATGTCCGCAACCGTCCAATCGCGCTCGTAATGAATCGGACGCACGGCGTCAAGCTTGCGGATGGCCGCGGTCGACGCGGCGAAATTCTCGCCGGGACCCGCCTCGTTGCCGAGCGACCAGATTACGACCGAAGGATGATTGTAATTGCGTTTCACCATCGAGACGTTGCGATCGACCGTCGCCTTTTCCCAGCTCGGCTGATGCGAAAGCGACATCTCGCCGTAGCCGTAGCCGTGCGACTCGACGTTCGCCTCGTCGACGAGATAGATGCCGTTCACGTCGCAAAGGTAATACCAATAATCGTCCTGCGGATAGTGCGAGTTTCTGACGCAATTGCAGTTCGCTTCCTTGAGTTGCTTCACATCCTGCTCATGCCGCGACATCGGCACGAAATGACCGTACATCGGATCGGTCTCATGACGGTTCGCGCCTTTGAGCTTGATCTTCTGTCCGTTCAAATAGTAGCGCGTCACCCCGCTCGGCTCAACGCGCATTTCGCTGACGCGGAAACCGAAAATCGTGGACACGAATTCCTTGCCATTGGAAAGGACGACCTTATAGCAGTTCGGCGCTTCCGCGCTCCACGGCTTCACGCCGGGAACGAGAAAGGTCTTCTCGCTACTGCGAACGACGAGCTTGTCGCTCCAATCGTAGACGGACGCCGTAACCGACCCTTCCGCTTCGGAGTCGATCGTAAGCATCCAATCGCCGTCATACGTCCAGTCGACGGCCGGGACCGCCTCGAGGCGGAAGTCGCGGATGCGCGATTTCGGACGCGAGATGAGCCAAGTACGACGGAAAATGCCCGAAAGACGGAACATATCCTGGTCTTCGAGATACGCACCGTCCGAATAGCGGTAAACCTCCAAGGCGACCGTGTTCGCGCCCGCCTTCACGTACTTCGTCACGTTGAATTCGGCGGGAGAGCGGCTGTCCTTGGAAAAGCCGACATACTCACCGTTCACCCAAAGATAGAAGAAGCTGTCAACACCGTCAAACTTAAGGAAAACATCGCCTTCCGCCATAAAATCCTTCGAAACGGTAAAATCACGACGATACGAACCGACGGGATTGCGCGCCTCGAAATTCGTGAAGTGCTTCGGCGGTGTGAGCATCACGCGCGAGCCGCCCGGCACATCCTTCTGGAAAGGATACTGCACGTTCGTGTAAAGCGCCGTTCCCCAGCCGCCCTTGCCGTTCGCACCCATCGCCTGCCAGGAACAGGGAACGACGATCGAATCCCACTTCGAAACGTCGAAGCCCGGCTTGTAGAAGTCGACGGGACGACTCTCGGGATCCTTCGCCCAATTGAACTTCCACGCCGTATCCGAATCGAGCGAAGTCTGGCGCGCGGAAAACTCGGGCAGAATCTTCAGCGCCTCTTGCTCGGTCGCGAAGCTCGAAAACGCGGCCCTCGTCGGTTCCTTGCCTTCGGAAAGTTTCTGATTGTTTTGCCATTCGTCGCCCATCGGTGCGGACGCGAAAACCAATGCTAGAAGTAGGGTATTCATAAGTGGAGGTTATTTTACCAAATTCCGGTGCGATTTGGTATAGATTGTCGAGGCCTGACGGACGATGTCGACGAGCCCGCCTTTGCTCGCAAAGTAAATCGCCGAGAGCTGCGGATCGATCCAATCGGTGAATCCCGTCGCCTTTTCGATTGCCCGCATCTCCCGCTCGTCCATCTTAAGCTCCGCCCATGCCCCGCGCGCACTAACGTCCTCGACGATTTCCTTCCACTTCGCGCGATAAAACGGCGCGGAACGGTCGAGATCGGTGCCGATTTTGAGTTCAAAAAGCCACGCCAATTCCCGGCAAATCTCGGGATCGCAAGGATTCAGCACGAGTCCCTCGTCGCGCAAGAGACGAATCGCCGCCTCCACCCAACGCCAGCGATCCTCGTCGCTCGTCATCATCACCGACACGTTGTAGGCGAGATTCCATGCCGCATACCCCCACACTTCGGGAGTGTGCGGCTCCATCGCCGTAAGCGCGCTCGCGAGTTGGACGAGCTCCGCGTAACGCCCTTCTTCCTGCAAGCGATCGGCGCGAAACCAGATTACCTCGGCGATAATCGACCTAAGCCCGCCAAGCGCCGCGTAAGCGCCCTCGGCCATCGCCGGAGCCGACCCGCACCGATACGACCGAAGCGCAAACTGGCCGAAAACCGCAAGCGCGACGAGCGCAAGGACGAAGATCCACTTCAAAAACTTCATTTGCCGGATATTATACCAGATTCGAGCCAATCGACGATTCCCCGCGCAATCGCCTCGGCGTTGCGCTTCCGCCGCTCGCCGTTCCAGCAATCGATCTCGCCCTCGGGAGTCGTCGCGAAATCGACTTCAATAAGACAACTCGGGATCTCCGGCGAGCGCGTAACCGCGTAGTTGGCGCGGATAACGCCGTTGTTCGGTATTTCCAGAGTTTCCGCCATTCTCCGATTGATTCGCTCGGCCAGTCGCGCGCCGAGATCGTTCCAGACGTAGACCGCGTGATAACGCAGCTTCCGAGGATCGCGGTCGATCGGCGGCGCGTTGTGGTGAATCGAGACGAAGGCCGCGGCCTTGCGTTCGTGGGCGACGCGAGCGCGCTCGTAAAGCTCGACTCCTGAATCGTCCTCGCGCGTCATTATAACCTCGATCCCCTTGTCGACCAATTCCTTGCGCACCGCCAGGGCCAGCAAAAGATTGAGATCCTTCTCCGGCAAGTTGTGCGGCGACAAGGTTCCCAAGTCCTTTTTCCCTCCGTGGCCCGGATCCAGTACGACTACTCGCTGGCAATTCGTGCACGGCTCGTCCGAAGCGTACTCCAGCTTGTTGTACAGCGGAACTTCCACCTCGCCCAAATTCGGCTTCTTCTCGGCCACCGTGAACGTACGCCTCATCCCGCCCACTTCAACGACGTTGGTGCCATCGTGGCAATCGACGTACGCCACCCATCCGCCCATTGGATGAACCGCGACTTCCTCTCCGTTCACCGAAAGCGTCTTCGAGTCGGTGGCGCCAATCAGATAAAGGTGCTCGATATGATGAAAGCGCGCGCCTTCCTTGGGAAAGACAATATTGAGAAAGGCGAGGAGAACTGCGAGAATCATCAGCTCGCGTTTAACATCGCCTCGATCGCCTTGCGCGCCTTGTCGGCGACGCGCTCGGGGACGGTTACCTCTACCTTAAGTTGCTTGAGCGAAGCGAGGACTTTTTCCAAGGTAATCTTCTTCATGCCCGCGCAAACAAGCTCGCCAATCGCGAAAAAGCGCTTTTCCGGATTCTCCTTCTTAAGACGATGGAGAATGCCCTTTTCCGTGCCGACGATAAAAGTCGACTTCGAAGATTCCGCGGCGTATTTGCACATCGCGCCCGTGGAAAGACACTCGTCGGCGGCTTCGCGTACCGCCTTGTCGCACTCGGGATGGACGAGCACCGGCGCGTCCAAACCGACCTCGCGCCTCGCCTTGGCGATGTCGCCGAGTTCCAGGCGGGCGTGCACGGGGCAATACCCGCGCGTCAAAACGTACTTCTCGCCCAGGCAATGCGCGACGTGGCTTCCCAAATGCTGATCGGGTACGAAAATTATTTCCTCGCCTTTAAGCGACTTGAGAACTCGCTCGGCGTTGCCGCTCGTTACGCAAATGTCGCTTTCCGCCTTCACTTCGGCGGTGGAGTTTACGTAAGAGACGACCTTGGCGAGCGGATGAGCGCGCTTAAGTTCGCGAAGAGCATCCGCGTCGATCATTTCCGCCATTGGACAGCCGGCAGTTTCGTCGGGAATGAGAACGACCTTGTCGGGATTTAAGATCTTCGCGGTCTCGGCCATGAACCGAACACCGCAAAGCACGATTACCTTCGCGTCGATCTCCGTCGCCTTGCGCGCCAGCTCCAGCGAATCTCCCGTAAAATCCGCAATATCCTGAACCTCGCCCGCACAATAATTGTGGGCGAGGATGATTGCGTTTTTCTCCGCCTTGAGAGCGGCTATCTCTTCGGGGAGCATTCCTCTCTTGGAGTTACCGTCAGTCGGCGCTCTGAGGACGGACTTTGCCTTCCTTGATGCGCTTCTCGACGACTTCCTGCGCGATGTTCTTCGGTACGGCCTCGTACTGCTTGAAGATCATCGTGAAGGAACCGCGGCCCTGCGTGACCGTGCGGATCGCGTTCGAGTAACCGAACATTTCGCCGAGCGGGACGGTCGCCTTGAGGAGCTTGACGCCCGCGCGATCCTCCATGCCCTCGATGCGTCCGCGACGCTGGTTGATCGAGCCGTTCGCCGCGCCCATGTACTGTTCGGGAACGACGACTTCGACATCCATCATCGGCTCCAAAAGCTGCGGTTTCGCCTTCAAAAACGCCTGCTTGAAGCACTGCATCGCGCAGGTGATGAACGCGAATTCGTTCGAGTCGACCTCGTGGTACGAACCGAAATACACCGTCGCCTTAACGTCCACGACCGGGAAGCCCGCCAAGGGGCCAGATTCGAGCGCCTTCCGAACGCCCTTCTCGACCGCCGGAATGTACTCCGTCGGAATGACGCCGCCCTTGACCTCGTTAACGAACTCGAAGCCCTTGCCCGGCTCCTGCGGAGCGAGCTTGAGGCAGACATGCGCGTACTGACCGCGGCCGCCCGACTGCTTGACGTGCTTGTATTCGTTGTCGACCGGCATCGTAATCGTCTCGCGATACGCGACCTGCGGCGCGCCGACGTCGCAATCGACGTTGAATTCGCGTTTCAGACGGTCCACGATGACTTCGAGGTAAAGCTCGCCCATGCCGGCAATGATCGTTTCGCTCGTCTCTTGGTCGAAGCTGACGACGAAGGTCGGGTCTTCCATCGCGAGCGCGTGCAAGGCGACGCCGAGCTTTTCGTTGTCACCGCGCGATTTGGGCTTCACCGCAACCGAGATAACCGGCGCCGGGAAGTCGATGGATTCGAGAGTAATCGGATGGTCGGGATCGCAGAGGGTATCGCCCGTGCGGGTTTCCGTAAGCCCGACGCAAGCGACGATGTCGCCGGCGTGCGCCTCGTCGAGCGGCTCCTGCTTCGAAGCGTGCATGCGGAAAAGCCGCGAAATGCGCTGTTCCTTGTTGATCGTCGAATCGAGCATCTCCGCGCCAAGCTTCATCGTGCCCGAATAGACGCGCACGAACGTGATCTTGCCGCCGGACTTCGGATCGTTCATGATCTTGAACGCGAGGCCGCAGAACGGCTCGTCGTCGGAAACTTCGCGCTTCTCGTCGGGATTGTCCTGGGAAACCGCGGCTCCCGTGTCGAGCGGCGAAGGGAGATAGTCGCAAACCGCGTCCAAAAGCGGCTGAATGCCCTTGTCCTTGAACGCCGTGCCGCAGAAAGCGGGGGTAATCGTCCGCGCGAGCGTGCCCTTGCGGATCGCCTTCTTGATCTCGTCGTTCGTGAGCTCCTCGCCCGCGAAGAACTTCTCCATCAAGGCGTCGTCCTGCTCGGCGGCCGACTCGATCATCTTCTGGCGGTATTCCTTCGCCTTCTCGACGAGTTCCTCGGGGATGTCCTTCTCGATAACGGTCTTGCCGAGCGACTTCATATCGAAGTAGAGCGCTTTCATCTTCACGAGGTCAACGACACCATCGAAGGTCTCGGCCGCGCCAATCGGAATCACCATCGGAACGGGATTCGCGCCGAGCTGCTTCTTCATCTGATCCATGACGTTGTAGAAGTTGGCGCCGACGCGGTCCATCTTGTTGACGAACGCGATCTTCGGAACCTTGTACTTCTCGCTCTGACGCCAAACCTGCTCGGACTGGGGCTGGACGCCGCCGACCGCGCAATACAAGGCGACCGCGCCGTCGAGAACGCGCAAAGAGCGCTCCACCTCGGCCGTGAAGTCCACGTGTCCGGGAGTATCGATCAGCGAGAGGCGGTAGTTCCCCCACTGGACGCAAGTCGCCGCGGACTGAATCGTAATGCCGCGCTCCTGCTCCTGAACCATGAAGTCCATCGTCGCCGCGCCGTCGTGCACTTCGCCGATCTTGTAGTTCTTGCCCGAATAGAAGAGAATACGTTCCGAGGTGGTCGTCTTGCCGCCATCGATGTGGGCCATGATGCCGAAGTTGCGAACTCGTTCGAGCGGAATGTCACGCTTAGCCATTTTCTTTGTTCCTTCGTAGGTGCAAAAGTTCGCGTATTATCTCATATTCCGCCGAAGAATGTCAAGCTGGGGCGCTATTGATTGAGCAACGACAAGGCGGCGGAAGCTTCGGCTTCCTTGCGGGTGCGCGCGGTCGCAACCGCTTCGCCAAGACCCTCGACCTCGACCTTTACCGTAAAGCGCGGATCGTGTGCCTTGCCCTCGGTCTTAATGAGCGTATAGACGGGATGGCGCGGCGGCGTCATCGCCTGCGCCTTGATTTGCAAGTCCCCTTTGGGGTTCGGAATGGAAGGCGGCGGATTGAAGGACAAAATCGCCGTTCTCACCGCCTCAAGGCCTCCATCGAGATATATCGCGCCGATAACCGCCTCCACCGCATCCGCGAATACCTTCGAGTCGTCCGCGAGTGGTGCGGCGGAAGGCCCTTGCTTCAACATGCTCCTAAGCCCTTTGGCGAGCGCGACCTTGCAGAGCGCCGCCGTCGAGACTCTCTCCGCGCGCGCAACCGTAAGTTCCCCTTCCCTCGCCTCAGAATTCGCCTTAAAAAGCTCCTCGCTGACCACCGCCTCCAACACCGCATCGCCCAAAAACTCCAACCGCTGATTGTCCTTCGCCTTGGGCGCGATCATCCGATAGGACGGCGTCGTAAGCGCCTCTTCGATCAGCGACTCGTTTTTGAACTCATATCCGAAAACTCGCATAATGCTCCTTTCGCTCGTCCAACAATTTAAAGAACTTCTCCCGCGTAGTCGCGAGCGGCCGATCCTTGTTCCCGCTTATCCGACTCCAAAGCGTTTCGTCGCTCGCCGAAAGGAGAATTATCTCTCCGCTCGATTTCGCCTTCCTCGCCGATTCTTCATCCAAAAGCGTTCCGCCGCCCAATGCGATTACCGTCGATTCGCTTAAAGGTTCATCTGCCAGCGAAAAAAGGACTTCCTTCTCGACGGCGCGAAAGCCCTTTTCGCCTTTCAACGCGAAAACATCGGATATCGCCATTCCTTCGCGCCGCTCGATCTCCTTATCGAGATCGACGCACTTAAATTGGGTCGCGTCCGCAATCGTTTTCAAAAAGGTGGACTTCCCCGAGCCCGGCGGTCCGTAGAGATAAACACGCTTCGGCACAAGCGCATCGGCGAGCGAAGCGGCGCGCATCGCCTGGGCGACGAGCATCACCATCCCGTCCGCGGCCAGCTTTCCGCAAGCGCGCGCCTCGCTCACCAGTCGCGTCGGCGAAGGATTGTAGACGAGATCCACCACCGCCTCGCAAGCGGGATAATCGGCGACGTTAAAGCGAACGGCGTCGCCTTCGGGGAACATCCCCACGGGAGTCGCGTTCACCAGTAGCTCGGAATCCTTCGGCGCATCCTCGCCTCGCGCAATCAACCGCACTTCTTTTGCAAGCGCGTCCTCGAGTACCGCTTTCGCGGTCATGGCCGCGCCACCCGCGCCGAATATCGAAACGCGCTTACCCTTCGCGGAAACGCCGAGCGAATCAAGGAGCGTCTTAAAGCCGAAGTAATCGGTGTTGTCGCCGACGAGCTCGCCGCGCTCATTTCGCCGCACGAAGTTGACGTTACCGAGGCGCTCGGCAATCGGCGAAAGCGACGCGCAACTTTCCGCCGCTTTCCGCTTATAGGGAATCGTCACGTTGAGAAAGGCGTAATCTCCCTCGCGCAAGAACGACTCGACCTCTTCCGGTTCGCGCTCGTAAAGCCGATACTCGTAGTCACCGAAGAGCCGATGCACGATCGGCGAGAGGGAATGAGCGAGCTTTCTACCTAAAAGCCCCGCCTGCATCAGCCGAAAATCTCCGTCGTCAGCACTACCGCCATCGCCGCCTCCGCTGCGACCGCCCCGCGAAAGGCAACGCAACGGTCGTGTCGACCCTTAATGGAAAGTTTTACCTCGCGCATCGTCTTCAAGTCGACCGAATTCTGCTCGAGCGCAATCGAAGGTGTGGGTTTAAACGCAAGGCGCGCGACAATCGGCGAGCCGACGGTAATTCCGCCCAAAAGCCCGCCGCACCGATTCGTCCTTAAGGCGACTTCGCCGTCCTTCACGCAAAACTCGTCGTTCGCCTCGCTACCCTTCATCGCGGCGAGCTTAAAACCGTCTCCGAACTCCACGCCCTTAACCGCCGGAATCGCGAAGAAGGCGGCGGCGAGCTTCGATTCCATTCCCGCCGCTCCTGCGTCGCCCAATCCCTTCGGCACTCCGCGCGCGACGACTTCGACGACACCGCCAATCGAATCGCCTTCCGGCACTTCGCCGCCAATCGTCACTTGAGAGGAAATCTCCACTCCGCGCGCCTTCAGAATCTGCAAGGCGATTCCGCCCGCAATGCACAAAGGCGCGGTCATCCGCCCCGACCATTTTCCGCCGCCCGAGGGAAGAGAGCCGGTTTTCAGATAGGCGGCGTAGTCGGCGTGACCGGGACGCGGAATCGTTTGCATTTCGGCGTAATCTGCCGGGCGGATGTTGGTATTTTTGATAACCGCGCGAATCGTCGAGCCGTCCGTAACGCCGTTTTCGAGTCCGCGCTCGAAAATCGGCTCGTCCGCCTCTTTGCGCGGAGTGGAAAGCCCGCCTTGGCCATTGCCGGGCGCGCGCCGCTTCAAGAACGCCCTAAGCTCGCCCAAGTCGACTCGAAAGCCCTTGGGAACGCCCTCGATTTCCACGCCGATTTCCGGCGCATGGGAAGCACCAAAAATACGAAGAGTCACAGTTTGCTCCTTTCGAGACTATCGAAGTCGCGCCAAAACGCGGGATAGGACTTTTCGACGCATTCCGCGTTAAGAACGGTTATCGGACTTCTCCAGTAGTTCGCAAGAATAGCGCTTGCCATCGCTATCCGATGATCGCCGAAGGGATCGACCGCTTCGCCGCGCGAAATCGACGCGAGCATCGACGCGGTGGATTTCAGGCGATCGCTCTCCTTGTAGCGCAAGCGTTCGGTGCCGGTGAAAGCGACATCGCGCTTCTTCGCGAAAGCGTAGGCGGCGAGCACGGGATAGAGGTCGGGCGTCGCGTCGACGTCGAGCGTGCTCGCGCCCTCGTCGATGGCGGAAATGAGTTCGACGATTTTCCTGTCGCCTTGCAAAGAATCGCCTTTAAGCCCCTTCACCTTCACGCCCATCGCGAGGAAGAACGCGGCTTGCGACCAGTCGCCTTCGACCGCTTCGGTTTGGTGGAAGCGGTAGGTTTGGCGACCGCGCACCTTCCACGTATCGCCCGAGCGCGAAAACTCGATTCCCGAAGCGATTAAAACGCTTTCGGTGAGCGCGACGTAGGCGGCGCTTTTAAGTCCACCCTCGACGACGATCTCCGAATCCCAATCGGCGAGCGGAAGCGCCATTAAAAGTCCCGAGACGAATTGCGAGGAAACGCCGCCCGGCAAAACATAGCGCGACTTGCGCTCGAACGCGAGACGCGGACGCTCGGCAAGCCGCCCTTCAAGCCGAAACTCGCCGCGAAAACCCTTTACGCCCGCAATCGGCTCCAAAAGCCGCAAGGTCGTTCCACTCTCACCGCACGGCCAGACCGGATCGCCCGAAAGCATCGCCTTCAAAACGGCGCGAGTCGCGAACGTATCCTTGGACTCGCCCCGAATCGCGGGCGGCTCGACGCCCGAAAGCGTGGAGGCGATGAGCACGCGATGGGCGAGCGACTTGGACGAGGGAATCGTTACCTCGCCGACTCGCTTGCCCGGCTCGAGCGTTTTCGTCATCAGCGCGAAAGTTCCTTGGCCGCGCGACCTTCTGCGAGCAGCATTTCAAGCTTTTTGTCCGCGCCCTTGTCGAGCGCGACGCGGTACTCTTCAAGCCGTTTTACGAGCCGACCGAGAACGCGAGAAAGCGCCTTGGCGTTAAGCCGGAAAAGATTCGTCCACATTTCGGGATCGACGGTGGCGACGCGGGTCATGTCCTGAAAACTGCCTGCGGAAAAACCCGCGTGCGAACGCGAAAGCTGATCGCGCACATACGCCGAGGAAACGACGTGGGCGAGCTGGCTCGTGTAGGCGATCATCTCGTCGTGGCGCTTTGGATCGACGACGGTAAAGCCGCCGAATCCGCAGACCGCGAGCGCGCGCTTAAGCGCCATCACCTTCGCGCGCTTCGTCCACGCATACGGCGTCAGGATCATCGACGCTTGAACGAACAGCGCGCCGTCGGAATTGGCGTAGCCGCTTCGTTCCTTGCCCGCCATCGGATGTCCGCCGATGTAAGTCCACTTCGCCTTCCTCGCGGTTTTCTCGAGCGCGGCGCAAATCGCGCCCTTCACTCCCGCAGCATCGGTAACGAGCGCCGAGGGCTTGAACGCGTCCTTGTGGGCGACAATCCACGGCGCGACGAGGCGCGGCGGCAAGGCGACGATCACAAGGTCGCACTTCGAAATCAGGGAATCGTCCTTCAAATCGACGACTTCGCTTCCGGCGGCGCGAAACGCCTTCTCGAAAGATCCTCCGATAAGCCCCATTCCGCGAATCCCGACTACCTTCGGCGCTTTCGCTTTCGCGCCGACAATGAGGCGCGATTGACGAGCGCGCGAGCGCGCCATCAGCGACTTGAAGATCGCCTTCGCGTCATCTTGCAAATCCGCGCCGACGAGCGAGGCAACGCGCGACAACACCGCCTCTTCGCGCTTCGCGTCGAGCACTTTCACGCCGCTTTTCCGCTTGAGCGCGCCGACTTCATCGGTAAGCGCAAAACGCCGCGCCAGCAAGGCGGCGAGCTTTTCGTCGATCAGGTCGATTTGGGAACGGAGACGAGCGAGGTTCATGCGTGGCGCCAAGCGTAGGGACGAAGCGCGGAAAGCTTTTTCATCATCGCCGCGAACATTTCGGGCGTTTGCGATTGCGCGCCGTCGCACAATGCGCGCGGCGGATTGTTGTGGACTTCGACGATAAGGCCGTCCGCACCCATCGCCGTCGCGCCCATCGCGCACGGCTCGACGTATTGGGCGTAACCGGTCGCGTGACTCGGGTCGATGACGACCGGCAGATGCGAAAGCCGCTTCAAGACGGGAATCACCGTAAGATCGATGGTGTTGCGCGTCGCGGTCTCGAAGGTACGGATGCCGCGTTCGCAAACGATCACGTTCGGATTGCCGCTCGCCATAATGTACTCGGCGCTCATCAAAAGCTCCTGCAAAGTGGCGCTCATGCCGCGCTTCAGGAGAATCGGCTTTTTCGAGCGCGCTCCGACTTCCTTCAGGAGGTCGAAGTTCTGCATATTGCGCGCGCCGATTTGGATTACGTCCACATCGTTAAATAGCGGCAGATGCTCGATTGCCATAAGCTCGGTTACGATCGGCAAGCCCGTTTCCTTCTTCGCTTCGAGCAAGATTTCGAGTCCGCGCTTGCCCAATCCCTGAAAAGCGTAGGGCGAGGTGCGCGGCTTGAAGGCGCCACCGCGCAACATGTTCGCGCCCGCGGCCTTAACCACTTTCGCAATCGCGATCATCTGTTCCGGCGACTCGACGCTGCACGGTCCCGCGATTACCTGGAAGTTTCCGCCGCCCAACTTCACGCCCGAACAGTCGACGACCGAATCGTCGGGATGGAATTTGCGGTTAGCCGCCTTGTAGGGCTCCTGAATGCGCTGGACGCTTTCAACCGCGTCAAGCGCCTGCACAAGTCCGACGTCGATCTTCGCGACGTCGCCGACGCACCCGATCAGCGTTTCGTGCTCGCCCGACGAGACGTGGGGCGTGATGTTGCGTTCCTTGAGAAACGCCATCAAATCGTCGACCGCAGTTTGAGCGACGTTTTTCTTCAGAATTATTATCATTTCAGCATCCTCTCCAATTCCGCAATCGGCGTCTCGACCATTTCGCACTCGCCGATGCGTTTCGGCACGATCAGCGTTACCTTGTCGAACGTGCGCTTCTTGTCCATCATAATCGCCTTCACGACTTCGGACGAATCCTTGCCATCGTCCGCGGCGAATCCGTAAGCGTCGAGAATCTCGCCGATTTCGGGAATGTCGCGCCCGACGATGCGCAGCCCCATCGCCACCGCCTCGCCGTGCGATAGCGTATAACCTGAAAGCTTCTCGAAGGCATGACCGAAAGTGTGGCCGAGATTAAGTAGCTTGCGCTTGCCGCGCTCGCGAAAATCCTCTTCCACGACGCGCGCTTTCAATTCCGCGCACCGCTCGATCGCGCGATGAAGCTTTTCGCCGGTCGGCCGGCTTTTCAATAGCGCGAAAAGCTCCGCATCGAAGAGAATCGCGGTCTTGATCATTTCGGCGAAACCGTTCTTCATTTCGCGCTCGGGCAAGGTTTCGAGAAACGCGTAATTGCGGATGATTTCCAGCGGAGCGTGGAACGCGCCGACCAAGTTCTTGCCCTCGGGAACGTCCACTCCGGTCTTGCCGCCAATCGAGGAATCGACCATCGCCAAGAGCGTCGTCGGCACTTGCACGAACCCGATTCCGCGCATATAGGTCGAGGCGGCGAATCCCGTAAGGTCTCCGACCACGCCGCCTCCGAGCGCGTAGGCGACGTCGCTCCGCGTCATGCCGAGCGCGGCGAACCCGCGCACGAGTTCGCAATAGGTTTCGAGCGTCTTGGACTTCTCGCCTGCGGGAAAGACGATGCGCTCGACGCGCTCGGCGCGGTCCGCAAGCGAGGAAACGAACTTGTCGCCGTGGAGTCGATCCACGTTCGAATCCGTAACTACGGTTATTGAGCCGAGCTTCTTCATCTTACCAAGTCATTCTCGTCGGAACGCCGGACATGTGCATCGCCGACTTGATCTCCGCGATCGTCCAGTCTCCCGTATGGATCATTCCCGCGATAATCGCCGCGTCCGCGTTCGCCTTCTTAAAAACGGTTACGAGATCTTCGGGCTTGCCCGCGCCGCCCGAGGCGACTACCGGCACTTCCACCGCGCTTGCGATGAGCGAAGTTATCGTAAGCTCGAAGCCCTCGCGCGTTCCGTCGGCATCGACCGAATTGACCACGATTTCGCCCGCGCCGAGATCCGCCGCCCGTTTCGCCCACTCCACCGCGTCCATTCCCGTCCACTCGCGAAAGCCGCGCGTAGTTATTTCGTAACCGCTTTTCGTCTTCGTTGACTTCGCGGGGTCCATCCCCAAAACGATGCATTGACGACCGAACGCCCTCGCGCCTTCGGCGATGATCTCGGGGTTCTTGACCGCAAGCGAATTCACGGAGACTTTCTCCGCGCCCGCGAGAATGACGCGCTCCATATCGGAAACGCTCGAAATTCCGCCGCCGACCGCGAAAGGAATGCGAATCGCCGACGCGACGGCGCGCACCATGCCGATGTCGATTGGACGACGCTCCGCGGAAGCGGTGATGTCATAGACGACGAGCTCGTCCGCACCGCCCTCGGAATACTTCACCGCCAGCTCGACGGGGTCTCCGAGATCGATGTTGTTTTTGAACTTCACGCCCTTGGTGACGCGACCGCTCCGAACGTCCAGGCAGGGAATGACTCTCTTTTTCAGCATGCGAGCCACTCCTTCAGAAATTCCAAACCGACGCGCCCCGACTTCTCGGGATGGAACTGCGTCGCCCAAAGCCGCCCCTTCTTCACGCTTGCCGTGAACTCCACTCCGGCGTAGGACGCCTTGCCGTCGGTGTAGGGGCAAAGCTCGGCGTAGTAACTGTGGACGAAGTAAAATTCCTTTTGTCCTACGTCGTTCCAGCCGATTTCGGGAACCTTGAAGCCGGCGACATTGGGGAAGCGACGAACCTTTCCGGGCACGATCCCCAGACACTCCACTCCGCCGTCCTCCTCGGTGCGGTCGAAGAGAATTTGCATCCCGAGGCAAATACCGAGAAAGGGTTTTTCGTTCGCCGACGCACGAACCGCCTCCACGAGCCCGAGCGCACGCAAATTCTCCATCGCGCTCGCCGCGGCGCCGACGCCCGGGAAGACGACTCTATCGGCGGTAATGACCGCCTTCGGGTCGGCGGTAATTGTCGTTTCGACTCCAAGCGCGTCGAAGGCGAGCTTGACGCTCGTCAAATTCCCCGCCTTGTAGTCCACTATCGCAATCATTGCCCATATTATACCATACTGAGCGCGCTACGAGATGAAAAGCCGCTTCGCGCGGCAATCTACAAAGCGTCATTGACGCTAATCCATACCGCCGCAATACCGGCGAGGACGCTTACGGCGATATACACCGCGGCAATCAACCAATCGCCAGCGCGCAACATGGCGAGGCACTCGCCGGAAAAGGTGGAAAAGGTCGTAAATCCGCCGCAAAGCCCGACGGCGAGGAAAAGTCGCGCCTCTTCCGAAATAACGCCCTTGCCGGACAATGCGCCGACTAATCCAATGAGAAACGAGCCGAGCACATTCACCGCAAGCGTTCCCCACGGCCACCCGCGTCCGTTCATTATTAGCGCAACAGCATACCGCAAGACGCTACCCGCGCCACCACCAAGAAATACCAGCAAGAATTTCATAAGCACCGTGAATTATCGAAGCGGAAAGTGTGCTTTTGCCCTCAGACTATGCGAACTTGACGAACTTACGCACTGCTTCGCCAATCTTTGCCTTAATTTCCTCCCATTTCACTGGAACGAACATTTTGGGCATAGGATCGTCTTCCGCATCGTCAAAATACGTAAGACCACGAAGGGCGAACGAAATCTCCGAAACCGCAAACTTGCGTTTGTACAAATTAAACATCTCCAAAAGCGAATAACGGTTCAGCAAAAACGCAATATCAATGAAGTCTTTTTTCTTTCCGCGATTGGCAACCGCGGAAAGTTTCATTGCGGCAATATCATCGCTTCCGGCAAGAACGACCCCGCTTTCAGCAACCGGGCTCGAAATCCACGGATACTGATAATTGACCAAATCCACCTTGATATCATCGACGAGTAACGATTGAACCTCGCCACTTTCGACGCCTTCCACCCGGTGACCAAGTTCCGATAAGATTTTGCGAAATGACTGCTTACCGTCGAAATTACCAAATAAGTCAATATCCACCGAGGCACGATGACCCATTTGCAACGCCAAAGCAGTTCCACCGACAAGCCGCATATCCTTCAATTCGGAATGCGCTTGCAGCGTTTTCAGTAAATCCAAGGTGCTTGTGAGGACTGTTTCGCAGTGTAGCATCGGAAGCTTTCCTTGGGAAGATTGGCAATACAAGCAATAAACGACAGCGCTTTCGGCTCCAAAGTTCGCAAATTCCTGGCAACCTCGACGATAACCTTCGCGCCATAATACTCGAAGGCAACCCGCAAATCCGCAAACGCCCCGCGCTCCAGTACGCGCTGAATCACATACTTTTTATTGGCGTCGAAATCCAACTGTTCGGGATCGGCGTCCCAAAATAGATTAGGCGAATACCCCATACCGATATTATACCAATTCCCATTCACTGCGGTCAATCCGCCGCTATCTGCGAAATAATAGCTCAAAGACCCTCGCGCGGACCCTTGCGGGCGGCTTCGCCGTTGCCTTCGGCAATCTACCCTCCAAAAGCTTCGCTTTCTGCGGCGCATCCCCAATTCCGGCGCAAACAAGAAACGCATCCGTGCGACGCACGGCACACGCGCCTCCATTAGGTACCCGAAACGACATATTCGTCCCTCCGCTCCGCACTGGGCGCTCGGCACTCGGCTTCGCCTCGGCTTTCCGCTCACTTACGTTCGCCCCTCAAAACAAGTTTTTCGGCGGCTACAACGCGCAAAGGGATTCCCGAAGCGACTTGTCGACTTCTCGTTCCTCGCTGGGCAAAAGTTATCAACATTTTTCCATCAATGGGGTCGGACCTTACTGCGACCTACCTTAGTCTGCGTCCTAACCTTTCTTCTCGGCATATCCACCGCTCTCCCATGCCGAATATCGTACTCGTCCGCCCTACTCTTAATCGCCCGACACATCGCGGCGATTGCCACGCCGACGATAAGGATTACGCTTTCTATCGCCAGCGATAATAAGAAGATTCCCACGGTCGGCCGATCCGCCCTCAATACGATCAGCAAAACGGCATTCAGCGCAAAGAGCAATAAAAGCACAATCTGAATCTTGTGGCTGTTCTGCTTCAGCCCGGCCATGCACTTATCGTCAAACTCCACCGCCGCCTCAAAATTGCACGCCTTGCAAATCATCACCCACGCCGAATGTATGCCCTTAGCTATGAGTACTATCAGCTCGTAGATGATCCCGAAAAAGATCATCCACAGTATCCACGATACTACCGAATCCCACGCTCCTTTGTCTTTACTCATAAATCTTTTATTACCGCGCCTCAATTGTCACCACAATCGACTCCGCATCAAGACGGCGTCTTACCAATGAAAGATAATCGTCACCACGAATCGCCTTCACATCTTGGAGTATATCGCTCAATTCCTCTACAGCATCGTCAATCGCCTTTACATTGTTATCTATCTGGGCAATTCTACGTACCGTATAAACTGGAATCGTGCCGTAGTTCTGTATATCATCAGCAACATCCATCGCAAACTTACGAAGCAACACCGAGAGCGACCCCTTATATTTGTTAAGAACATTAATCGCCAATACCGAATCGCCAATAGTTGACTTGGAAAGCTGCATCCCTTTGGGCTTATATTGTTTCAACGCCTCATACACCCCTTTGGGCTTACCCTCCTCTTGTGTTGCGTACTTCCAGAATTCTTCGCTAAAATCAACTCTCGGCTCATCCCATGTGCATTTTATATCCTTAAGCGCATCCTCAAGCGCAAGCTCTTCAATAGTTGCTTGATTTTTCCAATTCACTAGCGCAAAAAAGCCAGGGCCCTGACGTCTGAACATATATGTAGCATGCGGGCTTCTTTCCATTGCCGTTTTGACATTGTTCGGAAACTTACCAATACGCTCAAGTATTTCCGGATGATTCTTTTCAAGCAACGCCTTACATTTTAAATACTCAATCTTGGCGGCAGTATACGCGCCCATTTCTTCATCTTCGCCAAACGATGTAACCTTGGAATACAAACCGGCTGGTGTCGGCTCTTCGTCCACAGAGAAGATCTTCGCATCTTCACCAAGAATTTGATGAATCGCAAACATTTTGTTCTCGGCAATAGTCCGGTTTGCCACAATCGTCGATCCCTTAACCGTCGGGAAGAAATTGAAAATATATAACCTATCAAACACCTTCTTTCCAATTCGGTTGATACGCCCTACACGCTGAATTACTCGCGTTGGATTCCACGGAATATCATAATTGATAACCAATCCTGCACGATTCAGGTTAAATCCTTCCGAAAGCTTATCAGTGGTAAGCAAGATGTCGTAGTCGTCATCTTGCGTTTCAAAAGACGCATCGAAATTACTCTTTACCGAAAGCGCCATCTCCTTTCCAAAGTTATCGCCGGTAACCACCAGCGCCTTGTTTGGAAACGCTTTTTCCACCCACTTCCTAATATGCACAATCGTATCTCTAAAAGAAGAGAACACAATAACCTTACGCTTCGGAGAATTTCCCTCTATTGGTATGTCCTTGTGCGAATCCGAAAGCACATCCTTTATGACCTTGACTAACCTTGACGCCTTAGGGTCTTTCGCCTCCAATTGCAACTCGTCAATCTCTCCAAGTATCTTATCCATCAATTCGATATCGGAAACAATATCCTCACGGAAGCCCTTGCCATCAAAATTCTTGTCATTTAGATTGTAGAAAATGGCATTTTTAACCTTGACGCCCTTTTTCACATACATCTCTTGCTGCTCTTTAATCGCAGAAAACATCTCGACCAGTGCGTCTTCATAATCATCAATATTGAGAATCTTTTCCATCGCCCTCCTACTATAAAGGAAGGTGCTCATTTTATCGATGAATTTAAGGGAAAGTTCGAGACTGCGCTTTACACTCTTTATGGACATCTTGAACGCGCCAAACGAGCTTTCAAAGCGTTGCACCAACTTACTGCGCAACATATGATACAAGTTTTCCTGCGCTTCGTCAGTTCCCTCCTTGTCCTTTAAATATGCCTGCGGATGATAGATGGCGCCATAAAACGCTCCTCCTGGCCCAAAATAATCCTTAATGACTTTGTCGTAAAATTTATCTTGTTCTGCCGAAAGCTCAAAGAACTGTTCTTTGGGATCTTGCACTTTCGCCAATGTCTTTATTTCGGTTTTGTAATCTGGATCGCTCATCAAATCCAAACGATTGCGTCGAATGACAATCTTCTCCATAATTTGGCGAATCTGTTTGGTCAATTTGCGCGAAGCTTCTGCCGCTCTCTTCTTTGCTTTTTCAACATCCCTACCACAATTGCAAGACAACGGATCAATACCGCATCCCTTTAACAATTTTCCTATTGCCCCATAATCAAGCTTGGCAATCGCTTTGTTAAGCTTGAGTATGTTTTCGTAGCGTTGCATGAAGAAGCGGAATCGCTCATCCAACTCGCCTCCGACGACAAATGGGCTTTGCTTGCCGGGAGAGAACAAGTGCAGTAGAGCAAGCAAATCACTTGGACGATTGTTAAACGGCGTAGCCGTTAGAAGCACCACTTCCCGGCCAAAGCATATATTTGCCAATAGTCCGTAATCTTCGGTACGCTCGCTTCTGAAGTTATGAGCTTCATCGACAATCACCATGTCGAAATCTGGATCCCTTTTAAGCTTCTCGGTTAATTCATCCAGCTTGCCTCGGCTCCACACCTCCCAATCGTGAAGCTTGAACTTATTAAGATATTCATACCATCCGCCAGCCGCACCGTTCGGTTCTCCCATCAAGCCTGGTGGGCAAACAATCAATCCGCGCTTGGAACGAATCGCTCCCAACAATCCACCTATAATCGACTTGCCCAAGCCAACGACATCGGCAATAATAACGCCTTTGTAGGCATCGAGCCTCGTCATCGCCTGCGCAACCGCATCAACTTGATACCGATACTTGATAAACCCGGCATCGCGCAAAATACGCTCAACTTGCAATTCCTTGAGTTGCGCTCTTTGATACTCAAGGTAATTCTGCAAAACCATGTAGTATGCTTCAAATGGCGTAATTTCGGCAGCCACCGAGCACTCCATCAAAATCTTAATCAGTCGCTCGCGCGAATCGTCGTCAGCAGTAAGCGGGATTGCCGTCTCCCACAAATCATCAAAATACTTTTGCGCTTCTTCTTGGCCAAAATCACCAATCTGCACGTTTAATTCATCACGAAGTGACAATCCTGGTTCGGAGAAATTACTCGATCCAGTTATCCAATACTTCTTGTTGCCAACCTGACTCTCGTCCATCCCGAAGATATAGAGTTTGGCATGATTGGGATTGCGGGTTTTGCGGATATCCAGCCGCTTGCTCTTAAGCAAATCGACGAATATCTTAACTCGCTCGTGAAACGCTTGATTATCTACCGCCGGAGAACCCATAATTTTCTTCATCGACTCGTAAAAGCGCTCTTGCACCGCCTCTTGCGAATCGCTACCGCCTTTTGCAATTATCTCAACCAATTGCCCGACGGCAAACTCCGCATCCATTCCAACAAGCACCCGCATCTTTAAGTTAGGACGGTCTCGCAAAGCCTCAGCTAAAACCTTAACGCCGGAGAAATAGAAAAACCCGACAAGCATATCCAACTGGTCGGCATGTGAAATCAGCTCCGTCAGCCGCTTCGCTAGCGTTGTTGAACCTTCCTTATTCTGATTGGTTATAAATGCCATAGTTTTATCTCCAGCAAATGACAGGCAAATAGAAAACCGCTTAATTTATCCATATATTCGAATATTATACGCAATTATTGCATTTTCCCTGTAATCTCAGCAAATGGCGGGCAAATTAATCATTATCCCCAATAAGGTATGTATTTCATGTATCGATTGCCCGCATCCTTGTCTAAAGGTTTAATTACATTTTGGGTAAGCGCTTCAGAAATAACACGCGAAACGCTCGCCGAAGAAGAAGGAGGCACCCCCAATCTCGTCCGAAACGACAAGTTCGTAAGATGTTCGCCAAGAATAAATTTTACACAAGCATGATAATAACACGCACGCACGCGATCTTCCATTGACCAATTCGCATAGGGTCGGTAGGCATACAGCAATACACGCGTTCCGGTCTCATAAACCTGCATTCTTGGTGGCGGCAAATTTTTCAACTCGCACCCAACCACAATCTTATCCCATCCCGTCCCTAATTCTTCGCAAATCTTAAACTGCCGCATCAACGAAGCCAAATGCTCATTTCGCGATTTTGGCGTCGTGTCAATAATCCGGTCAACATTTACAAGTGGAGCCCCTGGATTCGAAAACTCCAACCTGTCGGGAAAAATTTCCAAGAAAGGCGCGGCACCAACTTCCGTGAAATCCTGATGGATGAGCGCATTCGCCAAGGACTCACGAATCGGGATTTCAGGATAAGCAGATACCGGTGTTCGGACTCCATTCACAATCGGTTCGCTTCCTGGCGTCAAAGCCCCAATCAGTTTGATTGCATCTTCAAAGACATTCGCGTACCCACCGTCAAAATCATAGGACTTGGCGATCTCCAGCCGCATACGATCATTGTATTTCACAATGCGAAGCGCCTTACGTCCAACGCCTTTAAAATCCGATAATCGTTTCGCAAATGTAATAGCACCAAGATTGGTAATAGAAAACAATCCGTTGTCCTGCTTCCTCACCAATTCATCGTCAATAAGATAGTGGAGAACTCCTTCGCGATCGGAAGGATAAGGTTGCTTTTTAAGATCAAAGTACTTTGCTGTATCTAGCAACCCTACCACTTCATCCGTATTACAATCAAATTTTGCCACTCGAGCTTCATAATTCCCATCTCGCAGTTTACTCCACAAGCGACTGCTTAGTTCCCTAAATTCCTCAAGCTTTCTGGTAATGGAACCGATACGAATGTAATCAGTATGATGAAACGAGACTGGAAATCCCACAGCTGGCGTAATCATCACAATACCAACTTTATGACCGTCAATCATCACCGACTCATAGCTGAAATCACCATTTCGTGAAAGCCGCTGCCGCAACCAGGCCTCCATTTCCTGCCCATTGTCCACCTTGACCGTGGGAAAATCCTCCGTCACGCCCACAATTTCATGCGTTGCATCATCAATGCCCCAAATCAAATAGGATACCCGACGATCTTCCAACGCCGCAGCATTAGCCAAGCCGCTAATTCTCTCGCCCACCATTTCCCCGTCAAAATAATTTCGCTTAAACTCAACCCACGACGTTTCCTTCGGGAGGCGGACCAATGACCGGATTAACTGTTCTAAATCTTCCATGCTTCAACCTCGCTTTAGATTATATCAATTTTTGCGGTCGCATTACTCCAACTCCTCGTCATCTTCATCGGCCACAACTGCCGCAGCGGGGGCGCGGCGGGGACGCTCGGACTTCGGCGCGGTCGGCTTTTTCTCTTCCGCACCTTCCACCACCGCAATCTCTTCCTCCGTCAATCCATAGAGCTTGTAAACAAGCTGGTCTATGCGGGTTTCCAAAGACGAAGTGTCCGCTTCGCGGTTCTTTGCCTTGGAAGCAAGTATCTGGTCCACCAACTTGATAAATTGGAGCCGCTCCGCAGTCGATGTCTCGGGCAACGGCAAAGAAAGAAAGTCAGTCATGGTGACTTGCGGGAAGTCATCTTTAACAGAACCAGAGACCCGTGAGGCGTACAAATGTGAATACAAACGGCTGTTTGCAATCGCAAGCAGAAACTTCAATTCCACATCATGTTTTTGGCGCAAAATATAAAGATTCTTATTAGTCACAAATGCTTCATCCGTATAGCCCGTCATCAACCTATGCGCCCGACTCATCAACCGCCGAAGAAGAAGCCGTTCGCCTTCGTACCACACTTTCTCTTTAGGCCCCTCTTTAAATCCAACGCCAAATTTTATCCACTTCTTTTCCACCGACACTTCATACCGATAAACATCTCCGCTAAAATATGGATAATTCACCGCTTGCGTTCTTTTATCTCCTATCAAATCCTTTGGCAACAAAACTCCACGCTTCGCCTCTACACAGGCACCGATAGTTCCTTTTATGCGCGATAGACTACGCTCCAATCCAATCTGTTCTTTCGACAAAATGAACTTCTTGTCCACAACATCGTGCCACAGTTTTTGCTCTATGAGATCGCAAATCACGCCCTGCGCTTTGAATTTTTCCTTACATCCGAAACGCCGCGTCTTCACGTACGATAATCCCTCTGGATTTGCATTTTGGATACCAAATATTCCCGTATCAACATAGGCACTTTGAAACATATCAAACGGAAGCTCAATCAAATTCAGCATCCGATATTTCAAACATTCATCGCGAAACGATTTATACGCTGGACCACCATGCCACGACGAAGGTATGATGTACTGCATTACACCTTCCTTCTTTAATACCGAAAACGCATACAATCCAAACGCAACAAATGCATCTTTTGTATCACCAAACACAGGGAACTTTTCTTTGATGTGCTCGTTGCTCTCTTTCGTGAAAATCTTCCCATATGGCGGATTACCGATAACGACATCGAAGCCATCTTTAATATTAAACATCCATTCGGGGTCGAAGAACTTCGAAGACGCATTCTGGTCATATGGATCCCAGCCAGCAACCATATCTGCATAGCGGGTCGCCGCAGAAACATTAGAACGGTCGGCCTTGGCCTGCTCCTTCTTGATTGTCTCCTCCGCCCAGGAGATTTCCGCGTCGATCTTGTCTCGCGCCGGAGCATTGCGATCCTTGCGGACTTTCTTCTTTTCAAATGTCGAGAAGAGGTCCGCCTGAACCGCAACTTCCTCCTCCACCCAATCTGGCTCGGCAACCTTTACGCGGCGCTTTTGGGCGTCCGCAATCTGCTCTCGACATTTTTCAATTACATCTTCATTCGGCTTGGAAAGCGAATCTTTGACTGTCCTTCTAATCGCATCCCTAATTTCCGCATCCTTATTCTTGTACTTCTCCTTAGTTTGTGTTGAGCGAGCGCGAAATATCTTATGCCGATTGGCCTGAAGCTCTTCGCGCAATTCGGCTATATTACCTACCGATGCGTCCAATGCTCCAACCTCTGGAAGCGAAATGAGCGTATTCGCACACACGAATTTCGCCTCAAGGTTCGGAAGCGAGAGCAAGCCGAAGTTTTCCGCCTCAGGATCGTAACTCGTGCGTAGCTGGTCGCAAAGTAGTGAAATAAAGAACCGCAACTTGGAGATTTGAGTCGCAATCGGCTGAATATCTACACCATAAATGCAATTCTCAATCAGATAAAGCTTTCGTTCATAATCCGGATAATGCTGCCCCTCTTTAAGCCGACTCTCCAACTCGGCAATTCGCTCTTCTCGCTCCGCCGTAGATTCAGTTGGATCAATCAATGCCTTATCCGCTTTATACCTCGCTAACAATTGCTCGCGCATTGAAATGCATTGTGGATCAAGGCGCGACAATAACCGAACCATGCAATGCAAAACTCCCATTGGAAACGCCCCCGAGCCACATGCTGGATCGAGAATCTTGCAATCGTAAAGCGCACCCAATAACTGCGCCTTTTCCTTACTTGAAAAATGCGTATCCGCGCCTTCTGCCGCCTTGGTGCGATCAAAAAGATCTTCCAAACGCTTATCATCCGCTGAGAGAACTTTGGTCTTCAAATAATTCTTAAGCGATTCATCGACCATATAGTCAACGATTTCTCGCGGAGTATAAAAGCTACCGGTTGCATTCCGTGCAGTCTCTTGGGTTTCGGGATTGTACGCTCCTAAGAGGTTCTCGAACACCTTACCCAACAATTCTGGATCGAGCGCAACATCCGAATCGTCTGCATTGTTTTCGTTAATCGTAAATTCGTACCGATTAAACAAATTGACTATTCCGCTCTCCCCGAAGAAAAGCCCATTGGGCACAAATGCTTGACGCTTCTTAACGCTTGAAAACCCATCAAAGTAAAGTTTTCTGCCTCCGTCCTCCTCGCGCTCTACCTTGTCAAGGCAATCAAATAGCGCACAGTTCAAAAACGGCACCCTCTTCATCATCTCCAAGAACGCGCTTGGGTCTTTGAACTGATCTTTGTACCGATAAACCGTGGATATGCTATAGTCATGCGATAGACCTATTGCCTTACCGCTTTCGTCCGCGCTGATATCAATCCACCTTCGAGTCAACTTTCCTTTCCCGATCTGCGGACAATTGAAAGTAGCAAAAAATAGATTCTGAAGGATACACCGATAGTATGTACCTTGTTCCATCGAATCCGGCTCGAACTTCTTTAAAATCTCGCCAACTTTCTTGCAATCAAATAGCTCATCTGGAACCAACTTGCGCTGACGAATGAACCAAGTAAACATGAGGCGCGTAATCATACGAATAATCGCCTCATTGTTATATTTACGGTCGTCGGTTTTGTCCTCCAGATTATTCGGAAAGTGCACATTCGCTTCCGCCGACATCGCCCATGTGTACCAATTAAACAGACTTTGATAAAATTCCTTGGTAAGTTGCTCAACCGAAAACACATCCTTAAGCTCGGCAAATGTACGAACTGGCGAAGCAAATCGACGCTTTACGATATTATTGGCGGCGGTTGGCTCAATATAAAAACTCTGACGTTTGGCATCGTTAAACTTGAACTTACGCTTCTCGACTCCACCAGACACTAATGACAGCCTAAAATATCCGTCTTTATCATAAAAGAAAAAAAGCCCTTGCGATGGCAATCCGGAAAATCCTTTTGCGTCTTTGGCAACCGCATTTTGCAATATCTTCTTGGCAAAATTAAACTGAACGAGTCTACTGGTACGTTCGGTCAAATCTCGCTTCATTTTGATAGCAACCGCCAAAAGCGGTTTATTGCTATCATCAGACTTATCAAGGGAAAGGCGCGTAACACATCCAACTATCTCTGCAGAAGCAAAATATTCCTGTTCATTCTTGTTACCGTTACATGGAATATCTTCTGCGCTTGCCGTATCAAAAGAGGAAAACTTTACACGTAGCCATTCCTTCGCACGGTTAACCGAAAACCGCGTGATCATATCAATCAGCAGTTTCTCGGATCCGTCAGATTCTGTCTTTTCTATTGCCCCTTTTTTCAACATTAACAACCTTCAAGCGTATGTTTTGACGTTTGGCCTTAAATGAATGCGGTCAAGGGTGGGCTTTTCGCGGGACTTTTGCGAACCCGTAGGATCGACTCCCATCTACTTCGCCAGTTCTATGGCCTATGTGGCTCCCCTCGCGGAGAACGCATGTATTATACCAAAAAATCAGCCATCG
>JAZRWB010000031.1:0-26495 GCA_045599445.1 Kiritimatiellia bacterium
TTCCCGACGCCCAAATTCCGCCACCAGCGTGCTTTTCCCGACACGCCGCGCCCCCTCAATCAGCAAGGCCGTCGTACCATGCGCACGTTCTTTCCATTCAAGAAGCTTGCCGTAAATCTTTCTTTTGTACATGATAAACACCCTTCGACAGATATTTTACCATATACTATGTTTTGAACGCAAGGGCAGAATCACATTTTTAAGCATCAAGCAACTGAGTATTTTTCACGCTTTTAAGCATATCTCGCAAGCAAAATTACACGTTTTTTTGGCATCGACGCATCATTATACATCAACTCCAACAACTCTGTCAACGATCACTCCCCCTTCGTCGCGCTCTTTTTTCTCACCGAAAATAAAAATCGTCCGGCTATGCGATTCAATTCATTCCCGAAGCCGCCTTAAACTATTCCCGAAGCGCAATCCGGCGTAGGGCATATATTGAAAACGGCTAAAGATGCGACAAAATGTCGCATCTTGGCCATGTTTTCGCAATTTTCAAGCATAATAACGCGAGCCATTACCCCTTCGCTCCTTTTTACATTATTCGAGCGTTTTGCCGATCTTCGGCACGGCTGCCATCAAGGTGCGGGTATATTCTTCGCGAGGATTCTTGAGCACCTCGGCGCAAGAACCGCTTTCGACGATCTTGCCCTTGTTCATTACGATTATCCGATCGGCGATATGCTGAACGACGCCGATATCGTGGGTAATGAAGAGGAAGGAGAGCGAAAGCTCCTTTTTGAGCTCGCCCAAAAGTTCGAGGACTTGGGCGCGAATCGAAAGATCGAGCGCCGAAACCGCCTCGTCGCAAATGAGGAGTTCGGGTTTAAGCGCAATCGCCCGCGCGATGCAGATGCGCTGACGCTGGCCGCCCGAGAATTCGTGGGGGTAGCGGTCGAGGAAGTTCTCCGGCAAGTTAACGCTCTTAAGTAGCTCCGCCGCGCGAGCGCGACGATCCGCCTTGGTGCAAAGCCCGTGATAGAGCATCCCCTCGGTCAGGATTTCGAGAATCGTATGGCGCGGGTTGAGCGAGGCCTGCGGGTCCTGGAAGACGACTTGCACCTTGCGGTGGTATTCGAGCGAATTCCAGTCCTTGACGTTCTTGCCGTTGAAGAAGATTTCGCCGCCGCACGGCTTGTTAAGCCCCAATATCGCGCGGCTCGTAGTGGACTTGCCGCAGCCCGACTCGCCGACGACACCCAGCGTTTCGCCGCGCTTAAGGTCGAAGGAAATGTCGTCCACCGCCTTCACGTATCCGGTAACGCGGCTGAAGATTCCCTTCTTGATCGGGAAATGCACTTTAAGATTACGTACCTCGAGAATATTAGCTTTTGAATCCATCGATAATCGTTCCGTGAGTGGTTTTGGACATTCTGGGATAATCGAGCGTGTAGTGGAGCCCGCGCGACTCGTGGCGCTTCAGAGCGCTTTTGACGATCAGCTCGGCGCACACCGCGAGATTGCGCAACTCCAGCGTATCGGGCGTCACGAGATAGCGGAAGTAGTAGTCGCGAATCTCCTTGCGCAGCGTTTTGAGCCGATGGGCGGCGCGAGCGAGGCGCTTGTTGGTGCGGACGATGCCGACGTAGTCCCACATGAGCCGGCGAATCTCGTCCCACATGTGCGAAACCAAGACCGCTTCGTCGGGCGGGACGGCGTTGCCGATCTTCCACGCGGGGATCGTCGGCAGACGCTTCGAAAACTTCTCCGGATGGGGCCCGAGCCGCGCCGCGCAAAGCCGCGCGCAGACGAGCGCCTCCATCAGCGAATTGGACGCGAGGCGATTCGCGCCGTGAAGCCCCGTCGAGGCGCACTCGCCGATTGCGGAAAGCCCGCGAATCGTGGTTTCGCCGTCCACTTTCGCCTTGATGCCGCCGCACGCGTAATGCGCCGCCGGCACCACGGGTATCAGGTCCTTCGCCATGTCGATGCCGAATTCGAGGCACTTGTGGTAGATGTTGGGGAAGCGCTCCTTGAGATACGCGCGGCCTTTCTTGCGAATATCGAGAAAGACGCAATCGTCGCCCGTGCGCTTCATCTCCGAGTCGATCGACCGCGCGACGATGTCGCGGGGCGCGAGCGAGCCGCGCGGATCGTACTTCTTCATAAACGGCCGGCCGTGGCGATCGACCAGAATCGCGCCTTCGCCGCGCACCGCCTCGGAAATCAGGAATCGACGCGCGCGCGGATGGTAGAGGCAAGTCGGATGGAACTGAATAAACTCCATGTTCTCGATCTTCGCGCCCGCGCGCCAGGCAAGCGCTACGCCATCGCCGGTGGCGCAATCGGGGTTGCAGGTATAGAGATAGACCTTGCCGCAGCCACCGGTGGCGAGAATCGTGTTGGGCGAGCGAATCGCGTAGATTTCGCCGCTCGTCTTGTCCATAACGTACGCGCCAAGACACCGCCGCTCGCCCTTGACGCCGATGCGGTTGGACATAATAAGGTCGATGACGATCGTCTCTTCGCAAACTTCGACGTCGGTGGCGCGAAGACGGCGAATCATCGCCTTCTCGCACTTCTCGCCGGTGATGTCGCCGGCGTGGAAGATGCGCCGCGCGGAGTGGCCGCCCTCGCGCGTGAGGTCAAAGGAGCCGTCGCGCTTGCAGGAGAACTTGACGCCGCAATCGATTAGATCCTGAATCCCCTCCGGCGCGTGTTCGCAGATTTCGTGCACGACCTTGGAGTTGCCGAGCCAAGCGCCGGCGATCATCGTATCGCGCGCGTGCTTGTCGAAACTGTCGCCCTCGTCCATTACGCAGCAGATTCCGCCTTGCGCGAAATTGGTGTTGCAATCGTCGAGCGCGCCCTTGGTCGCGACCAGCACCTTGCCGTAGGAGGCGAGATGCAACGCGTTCATGAGTCCGGCCATGCCGGAACCCACTACGAAATAGTCGCAATCGACGATTCTCACTGCAAGTTGCGCTGCGCGTCGGCGATGGCCTCGCAAACCGCGCGGGAAGTAATGGTAGCGGAGGTAATCGCCTCGATTTCGCCACCGTCCTTGCGAACCTTGAGCGATTGGCCGTCCTTGCCGCGGAACTGGTTCGCGAATTCCGGCGTCTTGAGCTTCATTCCGAGACCGGGAGTTTCCGCCGCCTCGAGTACGGTATAGGAAATAACCGTGCGCTTGTCTTCCTTAAAGCCGACCATGAGTACGATGTCGCCGCCATAGCCGTTCTTGCTGCGGCCTTCGGCGGTAAAGCCCTTCTCGCCGCAAAGGACGGCTACCCGGGCGCGTTCGCGATTCTTCTCCGCCGTCGCCTTGATCGCGTCTTTGGTAAGCGTGTTGACGTAGGCGAGCACCGCGGCGCAAATTCCGCTGATGAGCGTAAGGGATAAAACAAGGCCGAGAATCTTCTTCATATCTTCACCTTTCACCTACACCTTCCCGAAGGGCTTGGGCTGCGTCCAGCGATTCACGAGCGGACAAACGGCGTTCATAATCAGAATCGCGAAGCTGCAACCCTCGGGATAGGAACCGAACTCGCGAATCAGCATGCAAAGAAGCCCGCAACCGCACCCGAAAACGAGCTTGCCGAGCGAAGTCGTCGGACTCGTAACATAATCCGTCGCCATGAAAAACGCGCCGATCATCACGCCGCCCGTGAGAATTTCGACATGCGCCGGAGCGCGACCCGAAATGAGCGCATAAACGGCCACCGTCGCGAGAAACGCGAACGGAATGTGCCAAGTAATGACCTTGCGAACGAGCAGATACGCGGCGCCGAGCGCAAGCGCAATCGCCGAAACTTCGCCGATTGAGCCCGGCATTTCGCCAATCAGCAATTTCGTAAGTTCCGGAACTTCGGCGAGTTTGCCGCTCTTAACGAACGCGAGCGGAGTCGCCGAGGTCATCGCTTCCGGGTCAAGCCACCAAAGCGGTTTGAGCCAAGTCGTCATCGGGCCGGTAAACGAAATGAGCATGAACGCGCGCGCGGCGAGCGCGGGATTGAAGGGATTCATGCCGAGTCCGCCGAAGACCTGCTTGGCGACGAAAATCGCGAAGATAGAGCCGACCACCGCCATCCAAAGCGGGATGCCGGCAGGAAGGTTGAGCGCCAACAATAGTCCCGTCACCACCGCCGAGAAATCCCCGAGCGTACTTTCGCGGCGCATGGCGAGCCGGCACACCGCCTCGGTAACGATGCAAGTCGAAACGCAAGTCGCGATCGTCCACACCGCCGGCATGCCGAAAAACCAGATTCCCGCCGCCGTCGTGGGCAAAAGCGCGATGATGACGTCGAGCATGATGCGCGAAACGCCGACCGGCGAGTGCGCGTGGGGGCTGGAACTCAAAATGAAATGCTCGAGCGATTCCTTCGGTTTCATTACTTCGCCTCCTTCGCCTTTTGCGCCGCCGCCTTCTCCGCGGCAATGCGCGCGCGAATCGAATTCTTGGCGCGCCGGCAGAATTGCACGATCGGACGGCGCGAGGGACACGAAAACGCGCACGCCCCGCACTCGATGCAAGTCATTACGTGGCAATCCTCGGCGCCCTTCATGTCGTCGGCCTCCACCGACTTGGAGATCTCCGCCGGATTGAGCTTCATCGGGCAGGCGCGAACGCAACGCCCGCAGTTGATGCACGCGCCGCTCGCGTACTGGAAAACGCTCTTCTTGGAAAGGAGCAGCAAACCCGAGGTCGTCTTGGTCGTCGCGACATCGAGATTCGGAACCGCGAAACCCATCATCGTGCCGCCGGAAATCACCTTCGCGGGCGGTTCCTTCGTGCCACCGCAAAACGCGACGAGATCGCGATAGTACGCGCCGACCGGCGCGAGCACGTTCTTGGGCGAGACGACCGCGTCGCCGCTCACCGTCGTCACTCGCTCGACGAGCGGCAAGCCCGCTTCGACCGCGTCGGCGATCGCCGCCACCGTTCCCACGTTCTCGACCACGCACCCGACGTCAATCGGCAGGGCCGGCGGCTCGGGGACGATGCGTCCCACCGTCGCGTAAATCTGGTGCTTCTCGCTGCCTTGCGGATACAAAACCGGCAAAACCACGATCTCGACGTTGCCCTCGATGTCCGCGAACGCCTTCTCCAGCGCGGCAATCGCCTCCGGCTTGTTCGCCTCGACCGCGATGCGCACCGCAGGTCCGCCGAGAATCTTGCGCATAATCTCGACGCCGACGCGAATTCGATCCGCCCTTTCCAGCATTACGCGGAAGTCCGCGGTAAGATACGGCTCGCACTCCGCGCCGTTGAGAATCAAATATTCGCAACGCTTGCCGGGCGGCGGGTTGAGTTTCACCGCCGAAGGGAAGCCCGCTCCGCCCATTCCGCAAATTCCCGCTTCCTCGATGCGCTTTAGAATCTCCTCGCGCGTCGCCGTCCGCCAATCGAGCGGCGGCAGCGTCTCCAATTCCGTGTTCGCGGGATCGACGTTCAAAACGACCGCATCGGACATTCCGCCCGCAGGCCCGAGCCGCTTTTCAATCGCCTTGACCGTGCCCGAGGCGCTCGCGCGAACGCAAACCGAAATGAAGCCGTTCTTCTCGCCGATCAGCTGGCCCTTCTTAATCGTGTCACCGACCTTGACCAAGCACTTCGCCGGCGCGCCAAGATGCTGACTCATCGAAAGTGCCAGTTCAGCCGGCATCGGCAACCGCTCAATCGCCGACGCGCGCGCGAGGCACTTGTTATACGGCGGATGCACGCCGCCGTGAAACTTGAATCGGCTCTTTACTGTCTTCATGTGTTTCAGTTCCCGGTTTCGAAGTGGGGATCGACTCCGATGCACTTGGCGGGGCATTTCGCCGCCAGCTGTTCGTCAGTCGGAGGATTTTGGTAGTTCACCTTCGCGAGGAAACCCTCGAAAGTGAAGTGGCCGGCTTCCTTGCCGCCGGAATTCTTCTCGCACAAGTGGCAACCCATGCAACCGACGCCGCAGACCTTGCGCACTTCGGGGCCGCGCACCGGATTCGCGCACAAGACGTGAATCGTCGCCGAAGCCGGCACGAGTTCGATCAGGTGGCGCGGGCAGACCTTGACGCACTTGCCGCAACCGATGCAAAGGCGCTTGTCCACTTTCGCAAGGCCATCCGCGATCGAAATCGCGTTCTTGGGGCAGACGTTGGCGCACGCGCCGTAGCCGAGGCAGCCGAACCGACACCCCTTGTCGCCGCCGGCGACGGAAGCGGCGACGCTGCAGTCGCAAATCCCGTTGTAATCGCCGACGCGAATCGCCTCCGAACGAGTTCCGCAGCACTTTACGAGCGCGACCCGCTTCTCGGTCGCCGTCGCCGCGACGCCGAGAATCTTCGCGATTTCCGCCGCGCATTCCGCGCCGCCGGCCGCGCAAGCGCCGTTCGGAGCGGTTCCGGCGACCAGCGCGCGAGCGTAGCCGTCGCAACCGGCGAATCCGCACCCGCCGCAATTCGCTCCGGGAAGCGCCGCCGTTACGAGCCCGATGCGCGGATCTTCGCGCAATGAAAGATACTTGTCGGCAATCGCCAGCACAACCGCCGCCACCAGCCCGATTCCCGCTATCGTGATAATCGCCGTCGTCATCTTCGCCCCTCCGCTTAGTAAGGAAGTTTGACCATGCCGCTAAAGCCCATGAACGCGAGGGACACGAGACCCGCGGTAACGAGCGCGACCGCGATCCCGCGGAAGGCGCGAGGCGGATCGGCGTGGGCGAGCTTTTCGCGAATCCCCGAGAAGATGACGAGCGCGAAGCCAAAGCCAAGTGCCGCCGCGAACGAGAAAAAGACCGACTCGAAGAAACCCGTACCCTGCTTGCAGTTAATTTCCGCGACGCCAAGCACCGCGCAGTTGGTGGTAATCAGCGGAAGGAAGATTCCGAGCGCCGCGTGAAGCGGCGGCAGGAAGCGCTTCATCGCAATGTCGATGAACTGCACCAGCGCCGCGATGACCAGAATGAACGCGAGCGTGTGGATGTAGCCGAGACCGTTCGGCGTGAGCAGCCAGTGGTCGAGACACCACGTAACCGCAGCGGCAATGGTCATTACGAACACCACCGCTCCGGACATTCCAAGCGCGGTCTCGATTTTCTTCGAAACCCCGAGGAACGGACAACACCCGAGGAAGCGGCTCAACACGAAGTTGTTGACGAGCACCGCTCCCACCAGAATCATCAGAAAGTAGCTCATATCTACGGATATTATGGATTTATTCGGAAACAATGTCAAGCGAAGACCAATCGATCTCGCCGTCGAAAACCCGCTTTACGGGGCCGGTCAGGGTAATCGACGAAAACGACTTGCCGTCGATTTTCGCGTCCACGACGAGTTCGTAGCCGTGAACCGTCTTCACCCTCACCGGAAACGAAAGGCCGTATTGCGCCACGCCCACTATCGCCGCCGCCACCGCGCCCGTGCCGCACGCTCCGCTTTCCGCCTCCACGCCGCGCTCGTAAGTGCGGATGGAAACGCCGTGGGGCTTGCGAAAGCGAACGAAATCCACATTCGTGCCGTTCGGCGCGAATTCCGACGAAAGCCGAATTCGCCGCCCTTCGCCGTCGACGTCGGTTTTGGCGAGATTCGTTACGGGAACGATCTTGTGCGGAACTCCGCAAACTACGTAATCGTCGCGCAAATCCTTCGGCGAGGGCATCCACACCTTTACCGAGTTCTCGTCCACGATCTCGGCGTCCACCATCCCCGCCATGGTCTCGAAGCGCATGGATTTGCCGCCGACCGCGCCAACGCTCGCGGCAAAGGCGGCGACGCATCTGGAACCGTTGCCGCAAAGTTCGGCTTCGCTGCCGTCGGGATTGAAAAAGCGCATCTTGAAATCCGCCACCTTCGACGATTGCACCAATATCACTCCTTCGCAACCGATTCCCGTGTGCGCCGCCGACATTGCGGCGATGCGACGGTTGTCGTCCGGCACCTTCCCCTCGCGATCGTCGATCACGATGAAGTCGTTGCCCGCGCCGTGCATCTTCGTGAACTTGAGCTTCATCAGAGCCACCATCCCCTCGGTTGCGGAATTTCCTCGCCGCCGGAAAGTCGAATCAAATCCGACAGAATGCGAAACGCCTCGTCGAGCACCACGTCGTCCTTCTTGCGCTCGTTGCGCCGGCGGCGCTTTTTGGCGATGGTTTCGTCGTCATCGTCCTCGCGTTCCTCGTCGTCCAGTTCGCTGAGTTCGCGATCGGCGACCATCATTGCCTTGCGCGCTTCGTATTCGAGCGGCACTTCCTCGCGCTCGCCGAGCGCCTTCATCCCCTCGACGTTGCGAATGTGGGTTTGGTAGCGTTCGTCGTCCTTCAGCCGCGCAGCCGAAAGCTCGCGAAGCGCCGGCGCGTACCGGTGCATGTTCCAGCAAAGTCGGTAGTCGGCGGGATTGATGCGCGAAAACGGCAATGCGTAGGTAAGCTTGTCCTCGCCGATTTCCAGCGAATCCAGGAGCGAGGGCAGGTGAATATCGGCGGCGACGCCTTCGAGTTGGGTGGAACGCCCGTCGACGCGGTAAAACCGCGCGGTCGTTACCTTGCAAGATCCGTATTTGTCGGGCCCGAGCCCCATAACCGTCTGAACCGTACCCTTGCCGTGGGTACGACTGTCGCCGACGACGATCGCCCGACCGGTGTCCTGCAAATGGCCGGCGACGATCTCCGAGGCCGAGGCCGAGGCGCGATCGGTAAGAACGACGAGCGGTTTTCTGAAGGCGACGGGGTTGCCCGGAGGAATCGGCAACGCTCCCACCGTCCGCTGATCGCGAATCTGCACCACCGGGCCATTGGGTACAAATAGCGCCGAAAGCATCACCGCCTCGCGCAGCGAGCCGCCGCCGTCGCCGCGCAAATCGAGCACCATGCCCTGCACGTTTTCGCAATTGAAGTCGGCGATCCACTTCGCAACGTCCATCGCGCAGCTGCGGAAACCCGGTTCGTCGGGACGCTTGTCCATCGTCCCGTAAAAGCCGGGCAGATAAACGTAACCGAGACGATTGGTAACGCCGCCGAGCGACACCGTCTCCACGCGACCGGTCGCCGCCTGATCCTCGAGCTTGATCTCGTCGCGCACGAGCTCGACGAGCTTGGTCGTGGCGCCGCTCGGATCGGAGCGCGGAATTATTTCCAGCGTAACGTGCGAACCCTTGCGGCCGCGAATCTTCTTGATGGACTTGCGCATCGGCTGCCAGGTTATGTCCTCCATCTCGCCGTCGCCTTCCTTGACGCCGATAATCTTGTCGCCTTCCTTGATGCGTCCGTCCACGTCAATCGGCCCGCCGACCATCACTTCCGCGATCTTCAACGCTCCGTCGTCCATCGTCAGCACCGCCCCCACGCCGCAAAGCGTAAGCGACATTTCCATGTCGAAGTCCTCCTTGGTCGCCGGCGACATGTAATCGGAATGCGGATCGTAGGCGCGGGAAAGCGCCGAAAGGTAGTTCTGCAAAACGCTTTCCGCGTCCGGCTCCATCAAGGCGATAGCGTACTGGCGATACTTCTTCACCAAATTCGCCACCGCATCGAGCCGATTGGTCGACTTGTCGAGCTCGTGGGCGATTTGCGCGACCAACAACTCGTTTTTCATCCGCTTGCGCCAGTGCTCCTCCGCGTCCTCGCGACTCTCCGGCCACGGCGCGTCCTTGCGTCTGATTCGATAAGTCTCGTTGGTGGAAAAATCCCACTCCGCGCTGACGAGCAGATTGGTCGCGTAGTCGATGCGCTCCTTGAGACGCTCGACGTAAAGGTTGTAGACGTCGAAGCCGAAGCTCGCGTCGCCCTTGCGGATTTCGTCGTCGAGCCTGCACTCGCGCGTTGCGAGACGTTCGAGGTCGCGCTTAAGGAAAACGGAATGGTCGAAGTCGTAGAAGGAAACGAGATTGGTCCACGCCCGACGAGACATCTCGTCGTCGAGCTGACGCTGGAGAACGTGCGAAGTAACGAGCGTATCCGCCAATCGCTGGGCGATGCGTCCGTCGTAATTGCGCGGCTCGAGATCGCCGAACGCAATCAGCGTCGACGCCGAAGCCATAAGTAAAATCGCCATCTTCATCGTTCGTTCTCCATAAGTCTGACAAGCCGCTCCAGCTCCGCCGGCGGCAACACCACGCGCTCGGTGTCGAAGCTTTCGCGCAAATGACTGGAATTCAGGATAACCGCTCCGCGATATTCGGCGATTTTCGCCTCGAACGTATCGGAGGCGAAGGCGAGCACCGGAGTGACGACGCCGACAAATCCGCCTTTCGCGAGTTCTTCGCGGACCGCATCGGCTTCGCGCAAGACCTGGGCGATCGGCGAACGGTCCGGCAACTTGCCGCTCAACAAAATATATCCGTCCTCGATCGTCACCTTGCCGTTCCAGTACTTGGTTTCGATCGCAAACACTCCCGCCGGCCCGACGACCACATGGTCGACGTGACGACCGCAGGCCACGAAATCGTTGAATACGCGATAGGCGTCGGGCAGCGTTTTCAGAATGCCGGCGACCCGTTCCTCACCGCGCGCTCCCTTGTAAAAGCTCTCGACGCGATGCAAGCCCTTCACCAGCATCCAACCGCTGAACATTACCGCCAACACCAGGAAGATCGCGCCCAAAAGCGCCGAGACGAGCATCGTCGCCAACGCAAACCCGCAAACGAACACGCCGAGAAAAAGCGGCAGAAGACCGATTACCGTTCCCTTGACGCGCGCCCACTCTCCGGCAACCCCGTGTTCCCTAGCCATTCAACGCCTCCGTTATCGAATCCGCATCGAACCCGTACTTTCGTTCAAGCTCGGCTACCGTACCATGCGGAATGAACTCGTCCGGCCAGCCGAATCGCCGATCCGCTTGAATCGCCTCGCCGAAGCCGCCGACGATCGATCCGTTCTCGATCGACACGATACGCATTCCCTTCGCGCGCTGACGCTTCAAAAGTTCTCCGTCGAACGGCTTCAGATATCGCGCATACACCACCTCGGCGCCAATTTTCCGCGCGACCGCGTTCGCCTTTTCGATTTGGTCGCCGGTGGCCCATATGGCGGTGGCGGCGGCAGAAGCAACCAGCGGCTCCGCCGACTCGGGAGCCTTGCCGCGCGGATAGCGAATCACCGTCGGCCCGTTGCGGGAAATCGCCTCCGCCAAAAGCGCTTTCAAATCCGCCGCGTCCTTCGGTTGGCAGATCGTCAAATTGGGAATCGAGCGCAAATAGGCGATATCGAACACTCCTTGATGCGTGACCCCGTCCGCGCCGACCGCTCCCGCCCGATCCACGCAGAATACGACCGGCAAATTGGCAATCGCCACATCGTGCACCACCTGATCGAAGGCGCGTTGCAAAAACGTGGAATAGACCGCGACGACCGGGCGCATCCCGCCCGCGGCCAAGCCCGCGGCCAGCGAAACCATATGTCCTTCGGCGATGCCGACGTCGAAGATTCTATTCGGATGCGCCTCGGCGAAACGGACAAGGCCAGTGCCGTCCTTCATCGCCGCGGTCAGCGCGACCACCCGACGATCCTTGTCGGCGATTTCCAAAAGCGCCTCGCCGAACGCCTCCGACCAACCGCGACCAGCCGGAGCCGAGGAGTCCTTCTTCGCGGGACCGATTCCATGATAGTAAGTCGGGTCGTTCTCCGCCGGTGCGTAACCGCGGCCTTTTTTCGTCACCACGTGCACCAACACGCTGCGCTTGTCCTCCTTCGCAACCGTGAACGCGTTCTTCAGCGCCTCGAGATCGTGTCCGTCCACCGGCCCGATGTAACGAATCGAAAAACGCTCGAAAAAGGCGTTACCCAAAAAGAGCGCCTTCAGGCGGCTCTCCGCCTTGTGGTAGATATCGCGCAAAAAGGTTAGCCGCAACCGATGACCCGCGTTCTCCGCCGCGATCTTCACGCGATTGTAGCGCACATTGGTGATGATTCGCCCGAGCAACTTGGCGAAACTGCCGGTCGGGCGGGAAATGCTCATTTCATTGTCGTTCAAAACGACGATCAGCTTCTTCGTCTCCACGGCGCAGTTGTTGAGCGCCTCGAAACTGTGTCCGTTCGCCATCGACGCATCGCCCACCACCGCCACCACATGCTCGTCCGTACCCTTGAGATCACGGGCCGCCGCCAGCCCGAGCGCCACCGAAAGCGCGCTGCCGGCGTGCCCGGAAACCGCCGCATCGGCAACGCTTTCCGCGGGATTCGGGAAAGGCGAAAGTCCGTCCAGTTTGCGCAAAGTGTCGAACCGATTGTCGCGGCCGGTGAGAATCTTCCACGCGTACGCCTGATGACCGACGTCCCAGATTACGCGATCTTTCTTCGCGTCGAAGACCTCGTTCAACGCCATCGCAATCTCCACCGCCCCCAACGAGGAAGCGAGATGCCCGCCGTTCGCAAGAACGACGTCGATAATGCGTTTTCTGATCTCGCCCGAGTTCATTTGCGTTTCAAAATCAGCAAGGTGGTCGAATTCTGCCCGAAGTTCTCCATCCGTTCGACGAGGGAAAAGCGCGTCTTGAGCAGCTCCCAGTATTCCATCTGCTGTTCAAGCGGACGCTCGTCGCACTTCGGCGGATTGACGGCGAAAGTATAGCCGGAAAGAGCGGCCACCGCGCACTCGTCCGGCGCCGTCTCCGAAAGTAGCTTGCGCCACTTATCGTCCGTCAGCATCGCGAACGGCCCCATTTCCAATCCCTTCGGCACCGCGCGATCGGTCTCGATGGCGAGATAGAGATCCTGAGTAAGAAGCGTCTTTCCGCTTGGATCGGCTTCTTCGATTACCCTTGCGGCGTCGCGAAGACCCGCGAGCTCGGTCTGATCTTTCCCGATTGTCCAGAAGCGATCCCGCCCGTCGGTCGTCCATTTCTCCAAAAGCGGCGAACCGAAGGCGCAGGCGAAAGCGAGACCAAGCGTCAAAAGCTCGACGCGTTGCGACTTTACGTTAAGAACGGCGAACACGGCAAGCAGCGCCATAATCGGCACTTGGTAATCGTCGTAGGGGCAAGGCGAGAGGAATTGAACTGCAAACACCGCGATAAACGAGACGAGCAAAAGCCGGTTGCGCCTGAAATCTCCAAGCCCCAGCAAAATGAAAATCGGCAAATACCATCTGACGAGTCGGCTTAGCGATCCGACCTTGCCGAAAAGCCCCATCCCTTCGCGCGAAAGGTGATAATCGATTAGGCAGGATTTTATCGCCCCGAAGTCAATGACGGCGAACGGCAGAAAGATCAGCGCAAGCGCCGCGAGCGCACCGACGACAAAGGCAATGGTCGCTTTGAAGTTTCGGCACCAAAGCAAATACGCGCCAACAACCGGCAGCAAGATTCCGAACGAAAGGCGCGTTCCCGTCGCCAAGGCAAGCGCGATTCCGACGAGCCAATAATAGCGAGCGAACGAAAGGACGTAAAACCCGATCAGAACGAAAATCGCCGAAAGCGCGTACGCCTTGGGGATCGCCAAATAGTAGATGTGGTAAAGGTTGAGCGCCAGAAGGACGAAAACGAGGAAAAACGCCTTTTCACGATGCTCCTCGTCGGCCAATCTACGCGCGAAGAGCGCCGCGAAGACAATACCGACGAACCCCAGGGTAAGCGTGAAAATCCGCGCTCCCAGAATTCCTCCGTTCCTCCAGATGAAGGCGAAAACGGAATAAAAGTACGGCATCACCGGCCCTTGGGTAAAATCGAACTCCACGTAGGGAACCTTGCCCGCGGCAACGAGATTCGCCGCGTAGAGATACCAACCTTCGTCCTGATTGAGCGCGCCCATCCACACCGCCGCGAAGGCGAGAACGAAGAAAGATGCTATCGCCAGCAACCAATACCGTTTCATTCCCCGACCTCCAAACAAGGATTGACGTCGAGCTCCATCGCGTCCGCGACGTGGTTGCGCCGATAGTAGGCGAGCGCCGCGATCATCGCGCCGTTGTCGCCGCAGAACTTCGGCTTCGCCGTCAAAAACTCGACCCGCGCCTCGTTCGCGACCTCGGCGAGCACCGCCCGAAGTCGAGAATTGAGCGACACGCCGCCGCCGAGGATGAAAGCCCGATAGGCGCGACGCTTGAGCGCCGTGCGAGTACGATCGGCGACCGCTTGCACAATCGCCTCCTGATAGGACGCAACCACCCGCGGAATCTCGTCCGCGGACGGATGCCGAGTCTGGACGTATCGCAGTAAAGCGGTCTTGAGCCCCGAGAACGAAACGCAAAGTTCCGCCGGCAGCCCCGCCAGCGCCGATACGCCGTCGCGAGGGCGCCCCTTCGGGAAGGGAACGAGTTCGGGATGGGGAGACGCGAGATACTCCTTCGCGATTCGATCCACAATCGGCCCGCCGGGATACCCAAGATTCAGCAATTTCGCCGCCTTGTCGAACGCCTCGCCGGCGGCGTCGTCCAACGTCTGCCCGATGATCTCGTACTTTCCGTATTCCGGCATATCCACCCAATTGGTATGCCCGCCGGAAATCGCGAGCCCCAACGCCGGCATCGCCTCGACGGGATCGCACGCGTTCGGTCGCTCGCCGGCGTCGTAAAGAAACGGCGTGTGCAAGTGGGCTTCGATGTGGTTGATGCCGATGAGCTCCACTCCCAAACCCTTCGCGATCCCCTTCGCGGCGTTAAGCCCGACGATCAGCGCCGGCGAAAGCCCCGGCCCGTAAGTGACCGCGACCGCGTCCACCTTGCGTTCGCCGAGCGCGGCGCGAACCACCTCGCCGATTTTCTCGACATGCGCCCGGGAGGCGACTTCCGGCACTACGCCGCCGTAGGGCTGATGCAGCGGAATCTGGGTATAGACGACATTCGAGACGACCTCGCGTCCGTCGCGCACAATCGCGGCGGCGGTCTCATCGCAACTCGTCTCGATGCCGAGAATATCCATCTTACCAGAACTTCCACCAGGGGTTGGACTTAGGCTTGACCCCGCCTTCCTTGTAAAGCTCCCTGACCCGCTCGGTTCCGGCGACTTCCGGGTCCTGTACCGCCTCGCGCTTACGATACTCAAGCGCATCCGGCAACGACCAGAACTCGCTACGTACGAATTGGTCTTGATTGAGCCGATGCAAAACCACGATCTCGCCGCTCGCGAGCACGCTGATCGACGGCGGGTCGATACGCAAAATAGGTCCCAAATCGCGCGTCTCCCAGCGCTTCGAACTGTTACCCGCGTCGCGAGATTTCAAAAACACGTGTTCGCTGTGCTTGCGCATCCAGTACACCAGCTCGAACTCGCGCTGAAGCCCGCGCCGGTTGGAGAACATCTGCATCGCGCTGGTGACGTGAATGCCGGCGATGATGTCGAACGCCCGAAGCTGACCCTCGTAGCGCACCCCGCCGTGCGCGAGCACCGGACGCGCGAGATACCGCCCGGTTTCCTGCAAGGCGTAATGGTCGCCGAGAAACGTTTCGAGTTTCTGCCCTTCGCCGGATTCGATGACGAACGTCGCCACAAACGGTCCGTTCGAGACCTTGGTCAGTTGCGTCATGTCGTTCGAGCGAAAAACCTCGATGAAAAAGCGGTCTTCCGAATTGGAGTAGCCGTAGCTCACCTTGTCCGGAGAGGAGTTCGCGATATTGACGACTCCACGCACGCGCTCGCCGACGATGAAGTCGGAATTGTCCAACCTGAGGTCGACGCTGATTTCGCTCGTCTCCGCGAATGTCATTCCCGCGAATGCCGCGACGATTGGAAGTAGAAGGATTCGCTTCATTGGTATTCGTCCTTTCAGATGCTTATTTCCAAACCGTCGTAAGCCGGCTCGACATTCGTTCCGGCGAGCTTCGCCAGCCATTCCGCGTGAGTTAGATCGTGGCACATGTGCGTAAGATACGCCTTTTGGGGAGCGATCTTTTTAAGATATTCGAGCGCCCGCTCGAGCGTCAGATGAGTGGGATGCTGGCGTTCGCGCAAGCAGTTGATTACCATTACGTCCGCCCCGCGCAATTTATCCACCGCCGCGTCCGCGATATCGTGGCAATCGCTCACGTATCCTATTCTCGCGTCCTCTCCCCTGGCGGAAATCATATACCCGCAACACGGAAAACCGTGCTCCACCGACAACCGCTCGAAACGCAAATTCCCGACCTCGAACTCATCATCGGGTACGAAATTGATCATCGGCCGATACAACCCGTTCTTCCCGCCTTCCCGCCCGATATACGGAAAGATCTTGTGCATCTGGTCGATGGTCTCGCGCATCGCATAGCAGTTCATCGGCCGACCGATTATCCTAAACGCGCGCCCGTTCGCACCCGGAGAGTCGGGATCGCACTCCACGCGCTCGCCGTTGAGCGTATTGAACCGGCGAACGTCGTCGAACGCCGCGACATGATCCATATGCGCATGGGTAAGCGCGACCGCATCCACCTTGTCGATCCCCGCCTCGACGCAGGCGAGCCGCAATTCCGGCGGCGTGTCGATCAATACCGCCGACCCCTTTGAACGCACATAAGCGCCGCATCGGCGGCGCTTGTCACGAGGGTCGGTCGAGGTGCAGACCTTGCATTTACAGCCGATCTGCGGAACCCCGACCGAAGTCCCAGTTCCTAAAAATAAGAACGTCACTTACTTCTTTTCTGGCATTTTGCCAGTTGTGAAATATTGCTCAATCTCCTCAAGCGTACGACCCTTTGTCTCTGGCATAAAGAACGCCGCAGTAATAAAGTATATGATCGTAAATCCACCGAGGCAGAAGAATACAGTTGAATATCCACTTGCACCGACCCATGGCAAAAATGTTCCAGCGATAGTCGTTGAAACTCCTTGGTTGATAAGAAGCGCGATTGCCATACCATTTGCCCTTATACGATTCGGCATGAGTTCAGATAGTGCGAGCCACACACAAACACCTGGTCCTGCCGCATAAAATGCAATAAAGATAATGAAAAACAGTGTCACTAAAACACCCGTCACATAACCTGGCTTTACACCAACTTCAGCTCGGACAACAGCTACTTCTTTAAGTGCACCAGCATCAACAGTCGTTGACCAAAAGCACATCTTATCCATAATCGATGGAGGCATTGCAAATGCCGGGGCAAGAGATATACGATCAGAATTTTTCTCCAAAAGCTGAACAAGTTCAATAACCCGCTTTTTGTTTTTCTCTGGAACAACAATATCACCAACAATGATCTTTTCAGAGAGTTTCTTTTCGCCCTTTACAGTCGTTCTCTGCTCCATTTCAAGTTCGGATTTAAACTTTGCTTGCTCAAGTGCAACATTAAAAGTTGGAATCACATCATCAATTTTAACATCCGAAACCTCAATCGTTTTGATTTGACCACTTGCGTCAACATCTTTGACAATCCGCTTAGTGAGATCAAAAATTTCTTTTTTAATTGCGTCACGATCAAAATATTCAGCCACTAACTGATTAGACTCATCACCCTGTTTATATGTAACAATCAACTGAACCCCATCATTCAAAACACCATTCTTCCCCAATTCTGGATGTCCGGCAATAAGATCGGTTGCAATATCTTTGACCGTTGTCTGAATATATGCTTTGTCTTTAACCAATGTAGCAACTTTATCTGTTACATCAATACGTGAATGCTCAATCGTCAAAAACATTAAACCAACGCCAACAAGTCCTGCAATAATGCCAAGCGTTCCAACTTTTAGCAAAAATGTACGCCCTTTCTTATCCACAAGTGAAACAGCAACAACCGTCATAACCATATTAACGAGCTTAATTGCAAGATCCGCCCAATTTGCTGTCTCGCCCGCAAGACCTGCCTGCTGAAGCACCTTAACTGAATAATTAAGTACCGAGTTAATACCCGTCGCCTGCGTGCAGGCAAGCACAATAACTGCTAAAACAAACGGAATAATATATTTTCGTTGAAGCAATGAATCTTTAACTGTATTTTTTGCAGCTTCCTTTGCTTTCGCTTCTGCTTCGTCAGCAGCAATCATTTCAGATAAAATTTCCCGAGCCTTTTCCTCTCCATTATTAGCAGCCAATGATTTAAGAGCCTCTTCCTTACGTCCAAGCCGATAAAGCCAACGTGGAGATTCACAAAGACGAAATGCACCAAAGAAAAGAATAAGGCCTGGAACTGCTGAGCACCAAAAAATCGTTTGCCATGCGACCATTTTTGATGTATCGGAAACCACAACACTGTCCGCGGCACCAACTACCATTGTCACCACAAGTCCAACAAGTGCAGCAAAAACAAGGCCAATCGTCAAAAGGAATTGGAACATACCAGTACCTTTACCACGACTATTTGCATCCAAACATTCTGCAAGATACATCGGAACAACCACTCCAACAAGACCTGCAGATGCACCTTGAAGAATACGTCCAGCCATCAAAAAGCCAAACACATTATTCGAAAAACAGATAACCGGTATTGATAGTGTAAAAAGTAAAGCCGAAATAATGATAACCCGTTTACGCCCAAGCCATTCAGCAAGCATACCTGCAAAGAGCGATGAAAGAACAGAACCAAGCAAAACCGCTGCCACAACACCAGACAATTGTTGCGGAGTGTAGGTGCTTGTATTTTGAATATATGGAAGTGCTGCAGCAATAACGCCAACATCAATTCCATAAAGGAGCCCACCAAGCCCTGCCATAATCATCAAATACTTTGCATAGCCCTTGACTGTCATTTTGTTATTTCCTTTCAATTTACATTGAATAATGTCGTGTATATTATATCAAATCTTCTCGCCCGACGCATCGTTCGCCGCCCGAAAAACTTCTTCCGCAATTCGCTCGCTCACCCCGGCGACGCGGGCGATTTCCTCGATGCGAGCACGGGCGATGCCGTAGATGGAACGAAACGTCTTTAATAGCTTTATCTTCTTCGCCGGCCCGATACCGGGAATTTCGTCGAGAATCGACTCCCGAATCGACTTTTCGCGCAAATTACGATGGTAGGTGATGGCGAAACGATGCGCCTCGTCGCGCAAGCGAGTGAGGACGAAAAGCGCTTCGGAGTCGCGCGGCAAAAGCAAATTGGGCCTGCCGTCGTCCAAAACGATCTCCTCCTGCCTTTCGGCAAGCGCGATAACCGGAATGTCCGCGACCCCGAGCCGCTTGAATTCGCGCCGCGCCGCCCGAAGTTGGGTAACGCCGCCGTCGCAAACGAAAAGATCGGCTCGCGGCGAAGTCGAAAGCAAAGTCGAGTCGGGCCCGTAGCGCCGCGCCACCACTTCGGCCATCGAGCGCGGATCGTCCGCGCCCCTCACCGTCTTGATCTTGAAGTGGCGATAGTACCGCCGATCCGGCAAGCCGTCCCTCGCCACCACCAGCGAGGCGACGGAATCGGTGCCGAAGAGATTGGAGATGTCCGCGCACTCGATGATATGCGGCGGCTTCTCGAGCCCGATCGCCTCGGCGAGCGCCTTAAGAGCGCCCGCCGCGTCATCCTTGCGCATCTCCGGCGTCTTGCGGACGAAGTGCGCCTTGGTCATCTCCCGCAAGGCGAACGCCGTGTCGCGATATCGCGCCGCGCCTTCGAAGTCGCCCTTCTCCGCCGCCTCGCGCATCTTCGCCTCGACCTCGGCAATCGCCTCGGGGCGCTTGCCGTCGAGAAACGCGCACGCCTCCTCGAAGCGCGCGCGATACTCGCGCTCGTCTATCCGTCCGAGACACGGCGCGCTGCAAGTGCGAATTACGTCCGCAAGACAATGGCGATGAGTCTCGCCGTCCGGCGCGATCGCATCGCACTCGCGAATACCGTAGCGCTTCTCGACGAAATCCTTGGCGGCGCGCACCACCGGCGCCGAGGGGAAGGGCCCGAAGTACCGCGCCCCGTCGTCGCGCACGATCCGACAACAGGCGAAACGCGGCCAGACGGCGTTCGGATCCGCCCTCAGCGCGAGATAGCGCTTGTCGTCGCGCATCAGAATATTGAAATGCGGCTTGTACTTCTTGATGAGCGAGGCCTCGGTCAAAAGCGACTCCGCCTCGTTCTTCACCGTCATAAACTCGAAATCGTGGACGCTCGCCACCATCGAACGCACCTTGGGCGCGTGCTTCGCGCCGGGGCGAAAGTAGGAGCTTACGCGCCGCCTGAGGTTCTTCGCCTTTCCGATGTAAATGATGACGCCCCGGCGATCTCGCATGAGATAACAACCGGGGCGATGGGGAACGGTTTTAAGCCGCTCTCGAATAAGCTCGTTCAGGCCTGCTCCTTCTTCGGCTCCTCGGGCTTCTCGCCCTCCTCGAGACCCTTCTTGAATTCGCCCTTGGCCTTACCGAGCGAACGCGCGAGCTCGGGAATCTTCCGCGCTCCGAAAAGCACGAAGACGATCAATACGATGATTACGATTTGCCAGATTCCGGGTCTCATGCTGCGATCTCCTTGATTTCAATTGACGCTATCATTATACCATATTTACCGGTCGTATTGCTTCATTTCCTCTTGCACCCGTCGTTTGGTCGCCGCGTCGGGAGCGACGACGATTCCTCGCAAACGATACGGCGCCCAGTCGTTCGTCCAGGTGGTGTCGCGAAAAGGTTCGTCGAATTTCGCCTGATCCGGCATGACGTCGTCGGTAGTGCCGGCGCGTCCGTCCGCGCCCTTCGAGTAAAGCACCGGATGCCCGCCCTCGACGCGGCGTTCGTAAACGTAGTCGTTACCCCACGGATCGGGAACGATGTGATTGACGTAGGGTCCGTCCCAACCCGTCTTCGGATACGATTTCAGCGCCAACACTCCAAGCCCCTCCTCGTTCGAGGGATAGTCGCCGACGTGAAACTTGTACCGTCCGAGCGCCACCGAAAGCGAGTCGACCGCCTTGCGCGCGTTGAGCGCATTCCGCTCGATTCGCGCCTTGCCGAGCGTGAGCTTGCCGTCCTTCGCCGCCGAGAGGACGAGCCCGCCGACCACGAGCAAGACGAGAATCACGATGGCGTAGAAAACCGGGCCTTTCCGAAGATTGGGCGCGCCACCGGAAAGCTCCGCCTTCTTGAGCTCGTACTCGCGCGCAATCGCCTTGATCGCCGCGCGGCTGGATTTCTTTTTCGGAATCATTTCTCGACGTTATCGCGCCAAACGACGTTGTCCGTGGAAATCCACGACTGCAGCCGCTTGCCGGGGCACTTGAAGACGTTCTTCTCGACGGTGATGTTCGCGTGATAGGCCGACTTCTGGGCCTTCAGATCCTTCACCATCGGATAGGCGGTGATGACCGCGTCGCAAAACTGGTAGCCGGAGGTAAGACAATCGACGAAGGTATTGCCCCGGATCGTCACGTCGCGACAAGCTCCGGACTCGTACCAACCCGCCGCATCGCCCGCAAGCAGAATCGCACTTCCCGAAACGTGGTCGAAGAGGTTGTTTTCGATAAGCACCGGCTTATTGGTCGTAAACAGCGTTCCTCGCGCGCGGTTGTTCGCGACCTTGTTGCCGGAGAAGACGACCGAGGGCTGCCAATCGGCGTTTTCCACCGCGTCGCCGACCTCATAGCCGGCGAGCGCCGATCCGTCTTCGATGGTGATGATCGCCGTGCGCGGATCGGGCATCTCGAACGCGACGACTTTCGTCTCCGAGCCGTTATCCAGCGTCCTCGCGCGAATGAAACGCAGCGTCTCGCCCGGCGCGAAGGTCTCGAAACCGATGGACTGGCCGTGAACGTAGCGACAGCGGAATTTGTTTTCCCCGAGCTTCTCCTCGATCCGCAGACAGGTGCAGTGGATATTGATCGCGTCGTCCATCATTCCGGCGAAGTAGGAGTTCTTGAAGATGATCTTGCCGCGGCAGTTGGAGAAGTGGGTCGCGTCCGCGGTAGTCGAGCAAATCGACCCTTCGCGCGGACAGACGCCGCCGTTCAGAAAGGCGATATCGCTCGAACGCTGGCCCAAGACGCCCATGCCGTGCGCGGCGTGAACGAACACCTTGTCCATCTTGGTGCGATTGGCGCGGTAAAGGCAAATCGCCGGTTCGGGACGCCGCCCCGTGCGATAGGAGACGAAATCTCCGACCTTCGCCTTCTCCTTGCGAAACCAGTCGCCGGTTTCGGGAACGATGGATTTCGTGTCCTTGTCCCACAACATTCTGATCGGAGCTGCGCCGTAGCACCCTTTCACAACCCATTCGGTTTCGAGCTCGCCGTCCGGTCTGATCGCCGTGATGCGCGCCTCGCTGACCGTCGTCTCCGCCCAATCGACGGAAAAGTTCTCCAAAACGACGTTGCTGGTGTCCATGAGCAGAATACCGAGCGACTCGCCGTGGAAAACAAACTTCGCGCCCTTGCCCTTGCCGCGCACCTTGAAGTTCTTCACGCCTTCGATCGGCAGTTGCACCGTACGCGGAATCGGCTGGTCGTGGTTGGAAATGTAGAACGACGGACGCTTCGCCGAGGTGTTGTAGAAGTGGTAAGTTCCCTCCTCCAATCGGATTTCGGAGTCGCTTTTAACGGCTTTTATGAACTTGTCCGTCATATCCGCTTCGCCGTTGGGCGAGAGGTTGACGACGGCGGCAAGCGCGAGCGCGACGAATTGCATCTTATTCTTCTCCCGTTATGCGTTCGAGAACGAGATCGCCGACCGTCGGCGCCTCGGAGGAAATCGAAAAGGCCTTGTAGAGCTCGGCGGCGGCGCGTTCGAGGCCCTCGGGGTCGAACGACTTTTCGAGCGTGGCGAGCGGCGCGCCGACCGCCACCTTGTCGCCGACTTGCACCGCGAGCGTAATTCCGGCGAGCGGATCGATCCGGTCGCCCGCCTTTTCGCGACCCGCGCCGAGGGCAAGCGCGACTCGCCCCACCTTCTCGGCGTCGATTGCGCCGACGTAGCCGGACTTCATCGCCTGGATCTTGAACTTGAACGTCGGCTTCGCCAAAAGCTCGGCGAAACGCTCCAGATCGCCGCCCTGCGCCTTCGCCATCGCCTCGAACTTCGCGAGCGCCGAGCCGTCGGCGAGACGTTCCCGGCAAAGCTTCCGCGCTTCGTCGAGCGAAAATCCTCTCGATAGCGAAACCATCAGCGCGGCGAGTTCGACGCAAAGGTCGATCTCCCGCTTGAGCCCCGCCTCCGCCTCGCCGCGCAAAATCTTCAGCGCCTCGGCGACCTCGTTCGCGTTGCCGACCGCGTAGCCGAGCGGCGCGTTCATGTCGGTGACGAGCGCCGCCGCCTTCCGCCCCGCCGCCTTCGACGACTTGACCATCGCACTCGCGAGTTCCCGCGCCGATTCGCGACTCTTCATGAACGCGCCCGAACCGGTCTTCACGTCAAATACCAGCGTCTCGGCGCCCTCGGCCCATTTCTTCGAAAGAATGGAGCCGCAAATGAGCGGAATCGAAGTCACCGTGCCGGTGACGTCGCGCAAGGCGTAGAGCTTCTTGTCGGCGGGACAGATTTCCGCCGTCTGCACCGTCATCGAGCAACCGGCCTTCTCCACCACCTTCCGATATTCCTCCAGCGTCAGCGAGGCGTTGTAACCGGGAATCGTCTCGAGCTTGTCGGCGGTGCCGCCGGTGATGCCGAGACCGCGCCCCGTAAGCGAAGGCACCGCGATTCCGCAAGCGGCGGCGAGCGGTTGGACGACGAGCGAGAGCTTGTCGCCGACGCCGCCGGTCGAGTGCTTGTCGGCGGTGGGGACGTCGAGCCCCTTCCAATCGAGCATCGCGCCCGAACGCATCATCGCGTCGGTAAGATCGGCGGTTTCGCGTTCGTTCATTCCCATACAGCAAACCGCCATCGCGAACGCGCTCATTTGGTAGTCGGGAATCTCGCCCTTCGTGAAGCCCTCGACGAATTCGCGAATCTCGGCGCTGCCGAGCGCGTGTCCTTCGCGCTTCTTGTCCAGTATCAGTTTCGCCACCATTTTACCATCTCCTCGTCATCATCGGGTTAAATAGAACTCTTCGCGTTTCCAGAAGCTCCTCGGGGATTTCCTTGACGAAAACCGAGCTCTCCACCGGAAACACTCCGCCGTCCGCGGTTTTGCGAATTTGCGGCGAATAGAGGTAGAGCCGATCCTTCGCCCGCGTAAGCGCCACGTAAAAAAGCCGCCGCTCCTCGTCCATTCGACCCTCTTCCGCGGCCTTGCCGCTCGGGAACATCCCTTCCGAAAGCCACGGCACCATCACCACCGGCCACTCCATTCCCTTCGCCTGATGAACCGTCGAAAGCGTGACTTCGTCGGCGTCGCGATTGTTGCGCCGGTCGTCCAGATTGGTCAATAGCGCCACGTCCGCGAGAAAGCCCTCGAGCCCGTTTTCGTTGCCCGCGATCTGGCTCGCGAGTTCCTTGATGTCGTTGAGCCGATCCTCGGCTTCCGCCTCCTCCCACTCGCGACCGAGATGATCCTCGTAAAAGAGATCGCAAAAATCCTCGATAATCTCGCCGATCGCTTTCTCCTCCAGATGTTCGGCGGCGACCTCGAAGCACTTGGCGAGCGGCTTCCAGTAGGGCTTCGCCTTCGCGCCCAAAAGCGCGTCGAGCGCTTCGCGATCCTCCTTGCGGTTGCCGTCGAAGCGATGGGCGAGCTTGTCCCAGATTTTCTTCGCGCCCTTCTCGCCCACGCCCGGCAAAAGGCAAATGAAGCGCAAGAACGAGAGTTCGTCCGCGGGATTGACGACGAGCCGCAGATACGCGAGAACGTCCTTTACGTGCAGTTGCTCGAACACGCCCACGCCCGAGGTGATCCTGAACGGAACTCGCATCCGCGTCAGCATCATCTGGATCTTGATCGACTGGAAATGGCTGCGATAGAGGACGGCGATGTCGCGGAAGCGATAGCCGTATTCGCGCAATCGCCCGATCGTCCGCACGATTTCGCTCGCCTGCACCTCGTCGTCGTAGACCTTCGCAAGCGCGGGCTTCTCGCCCGAATCCGCGCGCGTCGGCCGCAGCACTTTTTCGAATTGCGACGGCGCGTCCTTCATAACCGCGTTCGCGACGTCGAGAACGCCGGGAACCGAACGGTAGTTGCGCTCGAGTTTGACGATCTTGCAATCCCGCCAGCGCTTCGGAAACTCCATGATGTTCGAAATTTGCGCCCCGCGCCAGGTGTAGATGCACTGGAAGTCGTCCCCCACCGCCATCAAATTGCGGTGCTTGGCGGCGATGAGGTCGGTGAACTCCGCCTGCAGACCGTTGGTGTCCTGGTACTCGTCGACGAGGACGTGGAGGAAGTGCTCCTGCAAAAGCTCGCGGACGTTCGCCTTCTCCTTCAAAAGCCGCAGTCCGTTCACGAGCAAGTCGTCGAAATCCATCGCGCCGAGTTCGAGCTTGCGCGCGGCGTACTTTTCGGCGACCTTGACGATTTCGTCCGGGTCGACTCCCGCGGTCTTGGTTTGCCAGCGCGAGGCGATGTCGCCGACTTCGCGACCTTCGTTCGCCGCCTCGGAAATCATCTTCGCGACGAGCTCCTTCTTCGGAAAGTCCTTGGGATCGGGAACGGTCGATTTGATGATGTCGCCGACGAGCTTGCGCTGATCGTCCTCGTCCAGAATCTGAAAGCCCGGTTCGTAGCCGAGCGCGCCGCCGTAGCGCCGCAGAAAGCGCGCACAAATCGAGTGGAACGTTCCCGACCAGATTGATGCGACCGCGTCGCCGGAGACCTGCCGCGCGCGTTCGAGCATTTCCCGCGCCGCGCGGTTGGTGAAGGTCAAAAGCAATATCCGCTCCGCCGGCACTCCCCGCTCGACGAGACAGGCGACGCGATGGACGAGCGTGCGGGTCTTGCCGGTTCCCGCCGCCGCCAAAACCAATAGCGGCCCGTCGCCCGCGGTGGCCGCCGCGCACTGCTCCGGGTTCAGCAATCGGGAGAAATCCGTCACTTCCCGCTCGTCAGAAAGGCGGTGGCGTCGGCTATCGCGCGATCGGTCAGCGCCGAGAGACACCAGACGAGCATGTAATTGCCGGAGGTCTTGTCGCATCCGGCGATACCGAAGATCGGGATAAGTCCGAAGACGTTGGTTTCGTAGCGCTGGGCGTATTCGCGATGGAAGACGAGTTCGCCCGTGCGATTGTCGCGGAGGCGCAGCTTCGCCGTCCACTCCTCGGTAGAGTAGTCGAGGAAGAACACCGACCCAATCATCCACAACGCGCTTTTCGTCCGATCCGCCGAAGTCACGAACGGCCCGGAGAAATTGACCTCGATCGTCCAATCGGGCGTGTTCGCGGCGACGATGTAGCCGGCGTCCTCGAGCTTCTCGCGAGCGCGCTTCAAAAACATATCGGTCTTGCGATCGGAGGCGATGGTAGCGGTGGTGGAGACGACGTCAAAGCCTCCGGGATGGTAGTGATGGCGACCGAAAAATCCCGACGAGTAGACGGTGCTGTAGCCGTGCATGGTCGAATACTCCACGACCGTCGCCTCGAAACCGCTTACCCCCACCGAGATCGCGCCCTTGTCGGTCTTGGGCGAGCGCATGATGGCGACTTCGGGGTACTCGCTTTCATTGAAAGTCCAACAACCGGTCGCCAGCGTCGAAACCGCCAGCGTCGACAAAACGAAAAATATCCTCTTCATTATGGAGGATATTATACCATATCGGGATTGGTCGGAGCGGAGGGATTTGAACCCTCGGCCTTTTGCTCCCGAAGCAAACGCGCTACCAGGCTGCGCTACGCTCCGACTGTATTTCCGCCAAATTCGCGAAAACGGGGCGTATTATACGCTTTTCCGTTTTC
>JAZRWB010000032.1:0-41730 GCA_045599445.1 Kiritimatiellia bacterium
GTATGACCGGTAACATTTTGTTACCAAATATTTTCTGTCAAGGGGGTATTTGAAAATGTTTTACCCCGCTTTTATTGGGCTTTTTAAAAATTTTTATTTTTCGCCCATCAAAATCGACCGGTAATTTGGGGTCGGTCTGCATAATAGTATACGCAAGGGCAAACACTGCCCGTCCCCGGCATGGTGCCGAGGGAGAAGTACAACGAAAGGATGATAACATGAAGAAGTCGGTTAGCGTGATTATGCCGGAGTTCCCGGTAGGCAAGGTTGATGTTAGATTTCGGGTCAAGAGCGGGAAGACCTTTATGGGTGAACTTCAGATTTCGCAGGGTTCTCTGGTTCTGTTCCCAAAGAATGCCAGACGTGGTCGAAAGGTTTCCTGGGAGCAGTTCGTAGCATTTGCAAAAGAACATGGTATTCAGGCAGAGGAACGATAGCACGAGGGATGCGATGTCTTGATGGGAAGCCAAGAGTTTCCCATCAGGATGTCCTAATTTTAGAGCGTTGGGTCTGGAGAGGGTCAACCTCAAGCGATACAGATATAATGGGAACAATTCTTTTCAAGCCTTACCAGGACTTAGGAGAAGGATTGTTCTTTGACAACTGAGCGTGTAACAGAGTCCGACTTGCAAACAGGATGACCGTGCGCTTGGCGTTTGAACCGCCGCGCACGGTCGCCTGTTCACAAGTCTCCACGTCAAAGGAAAAGCGCAGCCCCTCCCCGAGTCTGTTATAATTGATTTGACGTAAAAAACGCACTCATCCGTGAGGAGGTGCAAAACCAGAACAACATAACCCAAGGAGGGACTGCAATGGAGTATTCTACCACAATCGGGGTCGACGTGAGCGACCGCACTTCGAAAATCTGCGTGATGGCGAAGCTGCCCGGAGGCGAAAGGCGCGTGATCGTCGAGACGACCTGCGCAACGACGAAGGCCGGGTTCGAGGAGGCGTTCTCGAAGTTCGACCGCTCCTGGCCCGTCATCTTCGAGACCGGGACGCACTGCCGTTGGATGGACAAGTGCTTCAGGAGACTCGGATTTAAGGACATCATCGCCAACCCCGGCAAGATACCGTCGATCACGAAGTCGAACAAGAAGAACGACCGCAACGACGCCCGCGAGCTGGCCCGACTGGCAATCGCGGATCCTGAGATGCTCCACCCCGTATTCCTCCGTGACGAGATCTTCCAGAAGATGCTGCGCTGCCACCACGCGCGCAACATGCTTGTCTCGCAGCGGACGCAGACGGTCAACCAGGTCCGCGGATTCGGCAAGTCGGTCGGGTACCGCATCGAGCATTCCTCGACGGAGACCTTCCACAGGCTGAACAAGGCCGAATGGCCGAAGGAGCTGGAGGAGGTCGCATGGCCGCTGATGGATTCGCTTGAGACGATCAACCTGAAAATCAAGGCCTATGACAAGATGATCGAGAGACTCGCCGAGGAGCCGGAGTTCAAGGACATGGTCGAACGCGCCCGCGTCCTCTACGGGATCGGCATCATCGGCTCGACGGTGCTCATCGCGACAATCGGCGGGCGTCCCGACCGGTTCGAGCACTCGAGGGATGTCGGCGCCTATCTCGGCATGATCCCGAAGCAGGATCAGTCCGGCGAAGTCGACAAGCAGCTCCACATCACGCACGCCGGATCGGATATCTGCCGCACAGCGCTCGTCGAGTGCGCGGGCGTCGCGATGATGTCAAACGCGCCCGACACGGACATCAAGCTCAAGGGGCTTCGGATCTCCATGCGCGGCGGCAAGATCGCCAAGAGGAAAGCGAAGGTCGCCGTGGCGCGGACGATGGCCGTGACGATCATCGCGCTGCTCAAAGACATGACCAAAGAGTATGTCCCGCTGTCCGAGGCGGGCAAGAAAGGATTTGAACGGTATCGTGCGGAGCTGGAGTACCTCACGATGCAGAAGGCCGCGAAGAAGGAGAAAGCCGAGAAGAAGGCCAAGGCGGCGTAACGAAAGAAGATTTCGGGCAAGGCAGAATCAACGAGGTCATTCGGCCGAGAGCCCGGCTTCGGAAAAGCTCAAGATGTCCCGTCCCAGGTGAGTGCGTACAAACCTCTGCACAACAGTGTGTTCTTAAGATTGCACCCCTGACGACGGACTATAACGTGCAAGCGCGGCGAAGGCTGCGGATTGCGAATAAGAGAGAGACATCACTGGCTGGTCTGAAACCGAGCGACATCGGAGAAAGGCAAGGATGAACTGAACCCGCGAGAGATGCTAAGAGGCAATCGCACGCGATTTGCCCTTGACTTTTGTTCCCATAAGAGAGTCGTGCGCGACCCGCGCCCCGCACTTGACGAACGAAGCGAAATGTTGTAAACTACAAATCGCAGAATGCGAGAAATGGATTTGCCTATCAGCAAGCGATGCACTTGATCGATCAGATTCGCGCGAAGCGGGATGAAATCTACGCGATCGCACGCAAGCACAAAGTCGAGAAGCTTTGGGTCTTCGGTTCTGTTGCTCGCCGCGAGGAACGTCCCGACAGCGACGTTGACTTTTTGGTGAACATTCCTTCGGACATGACGTATTTCCAGAGGTGTGATTTTTCGGATGAAATTGCAGATGTTCTCGGGCGTAGTGTTGATTTAATCCCTTTACGAGCGCTTGAGACTTCTCCGTGCTTTGCGTATAATGCTAAAAAGGACATGGTGGCCTTGTGACAGAGTATGTTGACAAGAACGTGCAACGGCTGTTGCATATGATTGAGGCGATAAAACGTCTCGGCCGTATGCTTACTGGTGTCTCAAAAGATGTATTTCAGGCAGATGAGCGCCTTCAGGATGCCACAGCGTTTGATATTTCAACGATAGGGGAGGCGGCTGCGCACATATCGCCAGAGTTTCAGGCGGCGCATCCAGAGATTCCGTGGGGTAAGATGGCTGGCATGCGCAATCGCCTCGTTCATGTCTTTGACTACGAGCAGATTGATTATGATATCGTATGGGAGGTTGCAACTGTTGCATTGCCAAATCTTAAAGACAAGATTATCGATGCCCTAAAGGCAATTCCTCTTCCAAATGATTTCACATTGCCAGCCGTTTAACCCTCACCATTTGAACTTGAACATGAACACTAAGTAGGAAGGAGCGGTTTTCCGCTCCTTTTTGTTTTGCCGCGAAACGCGCGAAATGCGCGAAAGCCGTCGCCGTAAAACCGTGCTTGACAAGCCAAGCGACATTTTGCTATTATACGCGATAGTAGTTTGGGGGTAAGTGTTCCCTTGAGCTAAAAATGACGAAAAGAATGGAGAAAAAAACTGCCGAATTTAGGTTGAACTTGAATATGAATGCTAATACCATTAAAGGAAACTCAAAAATGAAAACGATAATTCGTTCGCTTACTACTGCGGCGCTTGCGCTCGCAGCTATGTTCGTAACCGGCTCCGCCTGGGCGCTGAACCATGAACAATGGTCGACTATTGCGACTAATGCGGATACGGGCACGTATAATCCAGATGGGATAGTATATGCCAACAATCAATGCGGCATCGCTGTTGCGGTTGAGTTTGCCGCTGATTCGCTCGCTAATTATGAGATTGTTAAAATCCCAGGAGATCATATTGTTAAGTTAGCAACAGATGGGGATGGTAAGTACACGATAAAGGTTTGTAGCGGAAGCAATGAGAATAATAATATACTCTTTAATGTAACATCAGATGTGTCGGCTACGGCTGGTCGCCATTTGTTTGCGATATTGGTGCGCCGAGGTCTTTCCGGTGGGGATAGTCAGATTGTATCGGTGCTTGTCAATCTTGACGGAAATCGTCTCTTCACGATTGGCGATGGAAGCAAGAAGTTTACGTCGGGTCCGCTTCGTAGGATCATTTGCGGACAAGCGAATAGCAAGAATGTTATATCCGGTTCTTGCTGGACAAAGAACAGTCTGGAGAATGCTGGCAACAATGACTCGGATCCGACGAAGCTCGCGGAGATTCAGGCCGATGCCGAAGAACTTTATCCCGCGGCGCAGGAAATCGCCATTAGCGGCAACTCGGTTTCGATTTCGGAGATCAATGAGTTGGTGGAGGAGGACGCCGAGATTGCGAATGTGACGCTTGATGCCAATGCGACGATTAACTTTGATGTTCCCGCCGTCATCAACTACAACTTCGTTTGCAGCGGTGCGCTGACCTTCAACGGCTTCCCCAGCCAGCAGGAAGCGGCTAAATTCGACTTTTCGCGCATCGCCGGCGGATACAAGCAAGCGGGTGCGCGGTTAATCGGTATCAACTTCAGAAACAACACCAACGCCGATCGGACGCTGGGAGATAATGATGATGCGGAGGTTCCTGGCTTTACGTTCCCCGGCAAGGGATGGACGCAGTCCAATAGCGGTTCTGGTAGCAATGTGGCGCTGAAGGTTTACGATCCGGCGACGGATAGTGTTAGCGAATGTGACGCAAAGGCGAATTGGACTGCGAATGGAACATACGATTGTCAAATGAGCTGTTCGAAGATTATTCGCGGTTATTTGGATGATAATGCAAGTACTCAGGTAAAAATGACTTCCATTACCGGCATTCCCTTCGATGCCTACGACGTGATTATTTTCGCGTCGACCGACACCAATAGTAGGCCGTTCTCGCCGAAAATGGTGAATGGCGTTCTTTACTCTTCAGATGCGAAGGGTAATGCGAAGTTGGCGAGCGGTTGGGCGGATAATTGGGGTATGTCGAAGTCGGCTACCGTCGTAATGGGCGGGAATGCGATGCGTGTCAACAACCTTGTCGGCGATCTCTCGATTATCAGCGGTAAGAATGCCAATAATGCGCGTGGTTGTGTTGCGGCGATTATGATTATCGAGCGCAAGATTCGCGTTGGCGACGAATATGTGTTCGCCAATGGCGATTGCACGGCGACTAATGACGGAGGAGTCGGTGGATATACGCCAAAAGGTTTGACCGTTTCCCCGGTCGGCGGCATTACTGCCGATGTCGGGCTTGCGGTTAAGGACGTGACGTTGGTTCTCGAGGGCACGAGCTCCGACAAGGCCGGTTACATCACGCTCAAGAATGCCGAGGGGACGAGCGTTAATTCTAGCGCGCCGAGTGTTGGCGGTCAGTGGTTTAAGCAAGACATGACCGGGTTGGGGGCGCAAATCAAATGGACATTCGATACGCCGCAGGAAATTGTCGTCGGCACGGAAGCGGAAATGGGCGCTTCGGCGAGTAGCCGCATTCGCCTCTACAAAACTACCGACAATATCCGTGGGTGTTATCTTAGGTTGAGCGGTTCCATGGATCAATGGCGGCCGGTGTTTGCCGTTACCACGGTTGTCACGAGCGTTCCGACCAAGGCGACGGTGACGATTGACACGTCGGCAGGGGAGGTGTATCTTCCTGAAATTACGTGGGACGATTTAGTGCCAAGTGCGGATATTCCCGCTGAAATCAACATTACAGGCAGTGGCACATTACGCGTGTGTCCTTTGACCCTTGCGGCAAAGAGCCTTACATTTAAGAGCAATAGTGGCGCTAGTGTTATGATCGTCACTACCCAATTAGACACCTATAGCTGTGGTAGCATTGTTTCCAAAATTCCGATTACTGTTGAGGCCTATTCGCAAATTGATGTTGATGCGGGCGCGAATGCGCTCACCTACGATTATTACGGCGCAAATGAAATTACGCCTACGCTTTCAACTACTGGCACGCTTAAAATTGGCGCTGGCGCGGTTACGCTTACGGATGTGGCTGCGAATAGCCACCTCGACATTGCCAATGGCGCGACTTTGAAGTTGAATCTTTCTGCAGCTAAGACAATCAATGGTATCGAAGGCACGGGTAAGCTCATCAAGGAGGGCTCGGCTCGATTGACCGTCAACAACAAGGCGAGCGGTTTCGTGGTTGATGGCACGACTGTTCAGATTGATGCGGGCGATATTTACTTTAACGGTGGAGTAAGCGGTGCTGATAATAGAGTAGACCCAACCTTTAGGAATGTAACTTTCATTCTTAATACGAATGGTCTGCCGACGCCTGGCGGGTGGTTTGACATGCATGGAACGATCACCTTTGTGAGCGATGGAAATTATACTGTTTTTGGCAGCGGTAAGAACGTTCGTGCGTACGATAACCTCGCTTTCGTCAAGCGCGGAACGGGGACTGTGACATTTAGTACGGGATTCAGTACTGGCGATCATGGACCGCTTGACGGTATTCAGAGTGTTAGGGTTGAAGCGGGCCAGTTGGCTTTCACCAATACTGCCGTCCTCAGCCCGACCGCGCTCGCGCTCGACTTCTCGGCGTTTGACCCGACGGCAACGCCGATTAACGGCGACTTTAAGCTTGCGACCCATACCGCGTTCACTTTCCCGTCTACGTTAGCGGAGAATACGCCGTTTACTATCTGCACGGGCACGCTCTCTGACGCGGTGAGTGATATGTATCAAATTACGGTTGGCGAGAAGACCGACTTCGCCACTCTCACTTTTGAAAACAATACGGTTTCGTATGCGTGGGTAAGTGCATCTACGGCGACGGTTTCCGAGAATGCGAAGTGGTCGGAACTTAATTGGAACATAAAGCCCGATGCAACCAAGGCGGTTGAAATTACCTTCTCGGCTGATTCGGCGATCTTGACGCTTGACGAGTCGGCGTGCGCTGGGGCCAAGATTATCGGCAACAATTCGGCGAACCAGATTATTGCGCTTCAAGGCACGGTCGAGGCCATTACTGCCTTTATTGGCAAGATCTCGGCAACCGATAGCTTCGCAGGCAAGTTTGTCTATCGTTACGATGCGACGAGCGGGCTTACGGTGGATAGCACGCTTTTGAACACGATTAAGAATGATAGCGGAGATATAACCTTCGTGTTCATCGGCGATGGCGATAATGGCGCGACGCTGAACTTCGGCGATCCCGGCAAGACGCTTTCTTCGCACATCGTCTTCGAGGGCGGCAAGCATGCGATGACGATTATAAACGGCAATCGACTCTTTGCGAATGGCGCGACTGGCGAGAATCCGACCGTGCTCGTTAAGGATGAGACCACGCTCGACTTCACGGCGAAGGATTTGAGCGGCTGGAGCACAAGTGTGGATATTACCGGCGTTATTCGCGTGAATGATGGCGGCACTCTCAACTTCCTTCAGAACGAGGAAAACACCTTCTTCTATCATCAGCGTCTTTGGCTTGATCCGGGTGCGCTCATGACGTTCAATTTCGGGGAAACCAGCTATACTGGTGGACCCGAGTCGAACTTCCGTTGGAATGGCGGTACGGCTGAGGCGACGGCGCAGATTTACGTTCCGGCGAGCGACACCGATCAGACCGCAAATCCGGCGATTATTCGTCAGGTCGTGGATGGTCTAGGCGGTGCATTCCACCTCGCGAGCGATGGCACGAAAGGCATTGCGTTTTTCGTGGGCGCGAACTCCAAGCTCATTATGGATACGCCGTTCACGGGCAAGGATGGCCGCGCGGCAACCAAGTATGGCGCAGGCGTCTTCGAGCTTGTCAACGGCACGGACAACGTGAACCTCACGATTGCCACCGCGTCCACGCTCGTGCTTGGCGACGATGTTTCTTCGTTGGCGCTGGGGAGTGATACGACGGTCGAGGTTGCGAATGAAACGACGATTACCGCGCTTTCGGGTGCGCATGCGCTTACCAAGACCGGTGCGGGTGCGCTTAAGGTCGCTAACGCGATTTCGGGCGTAACTTCGATTACGGCGCAGGCGGGAACGGTCGATTTGTCGACTCAGGCGCTTCCGCTTACGACGACGCTCGTCTCGGGCGCATTTAAGATCAATCTTGCCAATGCTGCGACTGCGCCGCGGAAGATTGCGCCAGTTCCGGCGAATACGGAAGTAAGCGCGTTTACGATCATTGGTTCGGACGATGAAACTATTGAAAAACTTTGCATCTATGATGGCTTCCTTTGGTATGGTCAACATACCACCGAGGAATATACGATTACCGATGATGATAAGACCGCGATTGAAGCTCTTCCTGCTGGCGGTGTTTATTCGCCTGCGACACTCGAAGTCAATATTACTACGGTTACAGGTGCGCCGGAAGGTTATCTTGCGTGGGCAGAAAGCGGCAAGGCCTATGTTGCTCAGAAGTCGAACTCGATCAGCTTGAAGACGGGTGCGCGTACGATTAAGGACGATAACAATCACCCCTGGGCGACGTCCATCCTTTCGACTGACGAAAGAGTTGGTGGCTTCCCGGTTGCGGGTAAATTCTGGAACAACACCAAGATTTCAAATGGCAACCAGGCCGAGGTCAAGGATTATATGCTTTTGACGGATGGCAATGGGGTGCAGACTCAGGTTTCGGTCGCGTATCGTGCGCACAATACTTATTACGCGAAGAACTCTGCGGCAATGGAAAACGGCAATATGCGTTTGACCGGTTCCTATCTTGACGATAACCAAGAAAACAAGGATACGCAATACACGATTAGCGAGAGCTCGCAGCCGGGCGTAACGATTCCAGGCGGCTCGGTTACGCTTCCCAAGGCGCCGAATGCGCGTGGCTGGCAGTTTGAGGTTTCCAACATTCCGTATGAGATGTACGATCTTTATGTCTATATCGCGTCGGATGTGGTGGACAATATTGATAACATCAATAACCATCTTTACGCTTGCCCGGTCGTAATTTCGTGCGATGGCGAGAATTGGACGTATTATGCGGGGCCTGCGAAGGCGACTGATAGCGATAGCTGGGAAGCTTACGGCTGGGCGCATGAGGGTAATGTCGTAGAAGGCAAGAACTACATTCGCTTCCGCATCTCCAAGAACTCGATGGGGCTTGATGATATTTCGACGATTCACATTACCCACGGTACGCGTAATACTGGTGCTAACAAGCGTCTTGGACTTGCGGGTATTCAGATTGTCGAGATTGACGATGACGGCGTTCGTGATCGTGTAGCTTCTTCCGAAGAGATTCAATCTTGGCACGATGAGAAGAGCTGGTTGAAGAAGAAAGGCGAGGGCACTGAACTCGTTGATTGGACGGATTCGGACGAGACGACACCGATTACCGCGCGTATCAACGCGGATACGATTCCTGAAATCGTGATGGATTCTGCGGCGGTTGCCGATAGGCTCGTTATCTCGAATACTGCGCCGGGAACGGGAGAGCAGGAAAAGACCTTCACGATTAGTGGCACGGCCGCGCTTACGACGACAACTATCGACGCCACTGGCTTTACGGGCAATATCGTTTTCGATGCCCCGGTTTCTGGTGCGCTCTCGCTCGGCGAAAACGCCAAGGTCGTGGTTGAGATCGATGAAGGCGAGGAAATGAGTGTTGATAACATCCTGCCGGCGGGTCTTACCATCGCGAGCGGTAGCGTAACCATTACCGGTTCGGGCACGCTCGTTTGCAACGGCAAGGTTCCTGAAGCGTATAAGACCTCGCTCCAGAGTAGCGCTTGGCAAGGCACGGTTTGGATTAAGAACATTCTTATTCCTGACGTGAAGGATATTAAGAACTTCGGAGATTATAAGAATAATAACTCCAAGATTTGCGTTACTGGTCTTCGCGGTTGGGTTGATAGCGGCAGCCAGAATGTTACGCTTGAACTTAAGGACGAGACCGTAGATGATGTCAAGGTGCTCGGCATCGAGATTCAAGATTCGTCGGGCGGGTACAAGTATGTCTTCCCGAAGTTCACGGGTACTGGCTCATTCAAGGCGGCGACCAGAGCAACAACTACAGCCGCTTACATCGTCACGGATGTTTCCGAGTTTGAGGGTGCGCTCCTTTCAACGGCTGGCACTTATAAGATGGGTAGTGTAGAGACTGCAACTACGCCGCGTCCGATCTTCGTGGGTTACACGCAAAATGAAGTTACTGCCAGCACCGAAAGCTTGATTAGCATCAAGTCGGGCGTGACGATGCGCGTGAATGGTGGCTGGCAGGCGGATTCGGTTGCTTTCGGCGATACGCTCAATCTCGTTAGCGGCGCTGCGGGCGATACGATCATTAGCGGACTTACCGCCAAGCCGGCTTCGCTCCCGGCGATTACCATTGGCGGTCAGCCGACCACGTTTGTACTGAAGTATGAAAATGGCACGGTTAAGGTCGTGGCGGCGGCGGAAATTGAGATTACCGGCGAAGCTAGCATCTCCGCGATCAATACCCAGGCGGGATCAACCCCGGCAATCGTAACCATCAAGGGCGAAAACGCCGCCGTCAAGTTCGACGCAACTCCCAATGCGAGTATTAAGTTCATCGCGGGTGAAGGCGCAACCGTTCTTAAGTTCGTTCCGGGTGCTGACAGTCGGTTTGTTTCGCTCGCCGAGGTGAAGCAGTTCGAGTACGAGGGCTTCACGTCCTTCAAGTATGATTGGGCGGCAGGCGAGGTGATTTCGCTCAACTTCGGCTCGAACGAGACGAATGCGTCGATGTCGGGCGATGGTAAGACCGATACCTTTGCGGGCGTTCAGATTCCGGATGCGAGCTGGGTTAACCTTACGGGCGGCTCGGGCACGGACGTCGCGGTCGGCAAGTACTACGACTCGGTTGGCGACGAGACCATCGATATCAGCGGTATGACGGTTACGTACGCTGATGGTAATGGCGGTACGTATCATCCAAGCGGCTCGAACTATCCGTTTATGAGGGGCTATCTCGATGATAATAAGGACAGCAGCCCGACGGTGACGATCAAGAACGTTCCGTTTGCGACGTATGATATCGTTGTTTACATGCAGGGCGACGACGGCTCTCGCACATTCACGCCAATCCAGATTAACGACAATCTCAAGTACACTTACGATTCGACGGGTGCGATTGTGAGCAGCGCGGACTTCACCGCGACTGATGTTTGGGGATTGGAGAACCAGACCGATATCTCGTACGAGCATAACGTCATCCGCATCACCGGTCTTAGCGGAGATACGAAGATCAAGCCGCTCGTTTGCTTGGATACCGGTAGCCGTCGTGGTACGCTTGCGGCGATTCAGATCGTCAATACGGGCAATCAGCTCCGTACGACTTGGACCGGCGCGGCCAATGATGGCGCATGGGATACGGCCGGTAACTGGGATAATGGCGTCCCGACCGCCAACTCGATCGCCGTGATTCCGGCGGAAACGACGACCGAGGAGATTACCGTTACTGCAAATTCAACGGCAAAATTGCTCGTAGCCAAGAATTTCATGACTGGACTTGTTCTTAATGGCGTAGGGGCAAGCTTCGGCGGTATTGACGGTAGCAGCCCAGTAGCCATTAACAATACTGACGCGACTAATCCAATTACAATTAGCGGAACCATTAGTGGTACTGCGATGTTTGGCTCTATGACATTTAGTGTTGAAACTGGTGCTGTAGAATTTGATAATGTAAATTGCACCATCAACATTCATTTGGAAGGTGGTGCAACTTTGGCGGGCAATGGCACAATTAGTAGCTTGATGCTTGAAAAGGATGCGATCCTTAAGCCGAACGCGGATGGATTTGTGGTTACGGATTCGTGGACACAGGATTCCGGTGTGGAAGATAAGCCAATCTTTGTCGATGGTTCGCTCATCGAGGTTGACGATATCGATGGCGTGCTTACGCTCATCTCGCTCGGTGAGAGCGCCGGCATCATCAATAACTTCACCACGCAGAACTTCGCGTCGGGCATCACGGTCAGCAAGACCGCGGACAACAAGTCCATCATCGCGACTACGATCATTACTTGGGCCGGAGCGAGCGGTGCGGATTGGAATGTGGCCGAGAATTGGTCGCCGGCTATCGTTCCCGCGGATGGCTACATGGTGGCGATCGACGCCACCAGCGAGGCCAAGTCGATCAATCTGCCCGCGAACACGGCTGTGGTTGCCAGCTTGACCCTTACGGGCGCCAACAACGTGTCCTTCACCGGAACTGGCGCAATCAACGCTACGGCGATCGACGCGAGTGAGTTCATGGGCAAGATCGGCGTTCCTGCGACGGGGCTTACGTTGAACGGCGCCATTACGGGTACGCTTACGTTGGACGCCTCGGCGGCCCAGGTCGGTACGTTCTTCACGGGCACGGCCGCCAGCTCGGAGAATGTGAGGATCAGCAACGTCCCGGACGGCCTCAGCTACAAGAAGACGGACGCGGGTTACGTAATGGAGAGCGCAACCACCAACCTCCGTTATGGCTATGCGTTTAACGATAACCTCGACAAGGAAACGGCCGCGACCGCAACCCTCAGCATCGATGGCGCGCCGCATACTTATACGGATGGCGTGAGGACTCGTGCGCTTCAGTTCACCGACGGTAAGAACTACGGTACCAATTTTGGCTATGGCAATAGCCGGGATTGGACGATCGTTGGCGTCGTAAAGGCGCCGACCGCGGCGAACAAGTGCATCTTCTCGTTGGGTGGCCAGAAGGGGACTGACGGGCTCATCGGCCTTCGCACCGCAACGACAAGTACGATCGCGGTCTTTACGAAGGACGGCACCGACTTGATTACCTCGGGCGAGATTACCGCACAATCTCAGCTCTACCACATCTACGCCATCAAGTATAATGGCGAGACGGGCAAGATTGCGCTTTCGATCGATGGCGGAGCGTATGGCACGGAGGTCTCCTTCACGCCGGGCTCGGGAGGGCAGTTCCAGTTTGGCGGTATCCACGGCGGCGCGATTTCCGGCAAGGCGGAGAATGCCACGAGCGGTGGCATCGATGAATTCCGCTTCTACGAGGGCAGGCTCTCGGTTGAGCAGATCAACACGGAATTCGACGACTTCATCGTTCACGATTTCGTTTGGATTGGCGAGAGCGGTGGCGAGTGGAGCGAGCCGGCCAACTGGTCTCGCAATGCCGTCCCGGGCGAGGGCGATAACGTCATAATCGATGTCGGCAGTGCGACGGATTATTCGATTGTCATCGACAGCGATACGGCGGCGCTCAATTCGCTTACGGTATCCGGCTCGGGCATCGTCTTCTCGGGCGAAGGCACCATCACCGGCCCGGTAACTATCGATACGCATAACCTTGCGGGCAAATTGAAGGTTCAGGGTAATACTACAATTACATCTTCTGCGGGAGGCAGCATTGACTTCTCGGCGGCGCTTGATGTAACGGGCAATCTAACGTTCAGCAATGCCTTCACGCAAAACTTGACATTCACCACGGGAACGGAGATTAATGTCTCCGGTAATATGAGTGTGGTTGAGCGTTCGAATGCGTTTACCTACTTCAACGCCGGCGTCATTACGGTTGGCGGAACGCTTTCGACGACTGGTCCGAACGGCGGTTATGGAAGGTACTTCTTCGGCGATGGAACGTCGGCTAATGATACCATGGTCATAACCGCGAACAAGCTTTCGGCTGGATCAACGGGTACGATTTATCACGTCTATGACTTCAAACAAGGCGTGACGCTGAATATTGGCGCAGGTGGCTTTGATGTTTGGGGTCATACGAGTTATGATTATTGTGCCGATGTTCGGTTTGCCGGAGGTAAGTATGTTGCTACGGCGACGTCGAACTTCAGCACGAGCACAAAGTACTTGGTGACGGCGGATTCGACGATTGAGGTCGTGGAGGGCGCGACGTTGACCGTGAAGAATTCGGGCAAGGACTTCGGTCAGGACGGTAAGAAGATTACCAAGGCCGGCTTGGGCTTGCTCAAGTTCGAAGGCCCGGTTCTCACCGATATCGACGTTACGGCCGGTACGGTCGAGATGACCGCGGGCGACGAAGAGGGCGTCGTGGTCAGCGACGGCGCGGGACTTCGTCTTAAGGTCACGGCCGAGCAGGAAGCGGGTGGCTATACGTCCACTGCGACGATTCCGACGGGGACGAACATTATCTTCATCCTCCCCGATGGCACGGAACTCGCGGGTCAGGGCAATGTTCTCCCAGCCCAGGCGGTAACTTGGGTCGGCGCGGATCAGGGTTCGTGGGACGATTCCGCGAACTGGTCGCCGGCGTATGTTCCGGCCGAAACTACGAGCGTGAACTTCACGGGCGAGGGCGACCCCATCACCATCAAGATTCCCCACGAAGTCCCGCGCACGGTGAAGAACGTTACCTTCAGCGCGACGCGCGACATCACGATTGACGGTGTGCTTACCGTCAACGGCACGATCACCAAGAGCGGCGCGGGCAAGCTGGGAATCAACCTCGGCGCGGATTATGCGAAGAATCTCGCGATTAGCGCGGGCGCGCTCGAGATTATCGTTCCGGAAGGTACGACGCGCACCTTGGGCGGACTTATTAGCGGTTCGGGCACGTTCGTCAAGAGCGGCGCAGGTACGCTCAAGATGTCGAGCAACCAATTCGCGATTCCCAGTACGCTCACGATTGACATTGCCGAGGGCGTCTTCGAGGCCGGCGGTAAGGATCGCGGCTTTGACGGCAAGGTCATCGTCCGCAAGGGCGCGACCTACAACGCGATGATCAAGGACTTCGCGCACTACGACCAATCTTGCGAGATTGATGTTTACGGTACGCTCCACTTCGGACCGAACGTTCGTTGGACGCTTACCCAGAACAATCTCTTCAAGATTTATCCGGGCGCGTTGATTACGGGCGATTCGACGATGGACGGCGGAGCGCACATCAACCTCCACAAGACCGGCGCGAAGGTGTCGTTCATAACGGAAGCGGGCATTACCGAGACCACCGCCGAAATTTCGGCGGTAATCGGGCCTGGTGGTAATGATGACGCAGGTGTTGTAGAGGTCGCAGAGGGACTTACCTTGACCCTTTCGGGCAATGGTTCGTCGGATGTCAACCGCAGGAAGCCGATTATCAAGAAGGGCGCGGGCACGATTATCGTGACTGGCGATATGAGCGGACTCGACGGATTCCAAGTCCTTGAGGGTGCGGCAGCGTTTACGGGAGAGAATACGACGGTCAAGACGTTTAAGCTTGATGCGGATGCGATTATCTCCGCGACGACGAAGACTATCGTAGTGCAGAATACGTTGACGCTCCCGGCTACGGGTACGTTCAAGGTTGATCTTGGCGATAAGGGTAGCGGCAACTTCCGCATCATCACCGGACCGAACGGATACGTGTGGGATACCTCCAAGGTTTCGCTCATCGGCAACGATACGACCGACTGGAATGTCAGCGGCGAGGGCGCGACGCTCGTCGTCAGCAAGCTTCCGCTCGACGCGAAGATCTATGAAGCGGACGGCTACAACTTCGGCGAGAAGGTGATTGAGGTTGACGTGACGGCGATCGACTCGGCCCTTACGGGTACGAAGATCAAGGTCGTGACGACCGATAAGGCCGGTAAGCAGGTATCGACGCTCTGCCCGATTGACGGCTCGAAGGGTAAGTATCGGGTTACGATCGGCAATCTTATCGCCGGCGAGGCCTATAACTTCAACGTCACCTTCGTGGACGGCACGGGTGCGCAGATCGTCGACTCGAAGGAAGCCGACCTCGAAAATATCGCGGTTGGTACGCTCATCAAGGGCGAAAAGGTCTTCTCGGCCGATGCAACTTCGGGTATAAGCGAGGTTGAGGGCGGCAATTGGGAAGGCGAGATGACCATCGAAAACAATGCGTATGTCATCAGCGATGATAATGCGAGCGTGTTCAGCGTAACGAATGCGCCGACTGGCAACTATACGGTCGAGTACGATCTTACCTTCGAAGAGGGCTTCGTGTCCGAACTCACGGCAGAAACCGATACGCCAATCGCCGGTCTCACCATCGGCGAGGGCGCTACGGAAGGAACGTTCAACTGGTATCGTGTGGATAGCGAGAATACCGAAGGTAATGGTTGGGCGAAGCTCGATCAGAGCGTCACCGCCGGACACTACCTTATCCGTATGGCGTTCACCGCTACGACCGTAACCTACTCGGTCAAGGGCGATACGGATACGACCTTCACGACCTTGACGCAGGATTCGGTTTCTGCGTTCACCAGGGGTGGCGAATCGGCGGCGGCTATTCAGTCCGTCAGCTTCTCGGGTGCGTCCGCACTCGCCAAGTTCAACGCCAAGAACGACGACGAGATCGATACCATGATTGCCAACGATGGCGAGAAGGATCTCGAAACCGCTGGAGATGTGGTTGCGGCACTTGCGGGCGGAAAGAGGGTCACGCTCAAGACCAATGTCGCGATTGATACGAGCTCGCTTGAGGCGGGTAAGTCGTACAACATTACTGCGGGAGACTTCGACCTCTCCTTCATCGGTACCGATACGCGTATTGTTAAGTTCGTGGATGGCGTGCTCACGATCTCCGCTCTGGAAGTGGAGATTAAGAACGGACAGAGCAACAAGGTCAACTCCGACCTCAACCTCGATCCGACCGAATCTACCGACAAGCCGTTCGTGAAGGCGGTCCACACCGACAACCCGAATGCGGTTGCGTTCGAGCTCTTCCATGGTGCAGGAGTCAATGAAAAGAAAGTCGCAGACGATGATTCGGCTAACGCGAAGGCGAAGTTCTACGTCGAAAGCTCGACTGATGCGAACTTCACGGCTGGCACGGTCGAGAAGAGCCCGAGCGCAGGCGTGAAGGACGTGCTTGAAGTCCCGCTTCCGATGGGCGACACCAAGGTTCGTTACTATCGCTTGAAGTTCGACTAAGCGAGCGACCGAACGCTAACTTCAAACGGCTTGGGGTCTCCTCAAGCCGTTTGAGTTTTATATCGTTTTTATTTCACCACGGAAAAGACGGAAGCCTGCTAAAGCAGGACACGGAAACGGTTGGCGAAGGGATTGCTTCGCATTGAACAACCCTTAAGCACCCCCAGCTTTGTTTTGCGGACGCTTTGAGCACATTTTCCTGCGACCAAACCAGATATCGTTCATTTGGTGTTCACGGCCCGTCGGAAAATGTTCAAAGCGACCGCTCGTTTAGGCGAAGAGTCGCATACTTTCCGTTTCGGCATCCTCGCGCTTCTTATTACCCAACGCGAGCGGTTTGAACATTTTCGATACGAGGAATGGTTGGTAAATGTTCAATCAATGGGGCTTGCGCATCGAAAATGTGCTCAAACCGTTCGCATTCGTAGGTAAGGGAATGAATAAAAGGTTGCTCAGGCCGAAGGGGTTCTTTTCAATAACCACTTCCGTGCCGCCGAAGGCGTTTCCGTGCCTTCCGTGGTTAAAAATCCTACCATGGTTTTCGGGGACCCCGAAAAAGTCAGCCAGTCGGCAAATTCGGCCTAAAAATGCCAACATAGTTGGCAGATTCGTTGACAAGCTAATCGTCAATTTGGTACAATTGTCGCTACTATGAAGGTAAATTCTAGAATAGTAGCGCGAAAGCTTGATATTAATTCGATTTTGAACAAGAAATCGGTATTTTTATTTGGACCAAGGCAATGCGGTAAATCTTGGCTTATCGATCATACTATCAAAGATGCACATCTTTTGGATTTACTTTCATCTGATACGTTTATTCGTCTCTCGCAACATCCAGAATATATTGAAGAAGTTGGTGTGGATGGCAAACCAATAGTAATTGATGAGATTCAAAAGTTGCCAGGGCTTTTGGATGAAGTTCATCGGCTCATAGAGCGGCGGGGTTATCGGTTTGTGCTTACGGGGTCAAGTGCGCGAAAACTTCGCAAGCGAGGCGTCAATCTTTTAGGCGGGCGTGCGCGAGTGAGGCAATTGCATCCATTTTCCGCTTATGAATTGGGCAAAGATTTTGATCTTAAAAGGGCCATTAATTTCGGGCTACTGCCACCAGTCTGGTTTTCGGATGATCCTGATGAGGAGTTGGCGGATTATATCGACGAGTATCTTCGTCAGGAAATTATTGCCGAAGGAGCTACTCGCAATTTGCCGGCGTTTAGTAGATTTCTTGAAATTGCCGCACTATCCAATGGGGAACAGATTGATTATTCGGCAATTTCTCGGGAAGCACAAGTTCCGCGTTCGACGGTGCAAGAGTATTTCAGGATTTTGCAAGAAACATTGTTGGCGAATGAGGTTGCGGTTTGGAAGCGAGGATTAAAACGCAAAACGGTGGAGACGGCGAAGTTTTATTTATTTGATTCGGGGGTTGCTCGTCGACTTTCACGCCGCGCTGAAACAGTCGAGGGGACGATAGAATACGGACATTTGTTTGAGACTTGGGTTCACCATGAATTAAGGTCATATTTGGATTCGCAAATGCGGGATGGGGTCATTAATTATTGGCGAACGCCTTCGGGGAATGAAGTTGATTTCATAGTTGGAAACGCCGCGATTGAAGTGAAGAGCGGCAAGCATATTGATCGAAATGATCTTTTAGGATTGAGATCAATTGCCGAGGAGGGGGAATTTGCGCATCGAGTGGTGGTTTGTCAAGAACCTTTGCCGAGGATTGTTGATGGAGTGGAAATTATGCCAGTTAAATTATTTGTCGATAATCTTTGGTCGGGCAAGTTGATTGATGCAACATCGGTACCCTTGGCGTAAGCTGTTTTGCGTTTCCGTTCCTTCCGTGGTTTTTATTTCACCACGGAAAAGACGGTTTTCGGGGACAGTCCCCAGTTTGTAACAACTTCACTGTTGCTTTTGGCGAAAAAAGTTGTTACAATACTACTGAATTTGGTGAGGAAGTTGTTACAAGCGTCGAAATGAAGTCGGGAAAGCCATTTCAATCGGTCCTTGAACCGTATGCGGCGGAAATCAAAGCGCTCGTTCAAAAGGGGATGAGCGTTCGAGCGCTTGCCGCCGAAATAAAAGCCCGACACGGTATTGCAAGCTACTCGCAGATTCCTGGCAGCTGACCTTGAACCTCGTGCGCGAAAGCGGAGGTTTTGGTATAATAACCGACAAATGATCGATACCAACGTAAACTTGGGCGGGCTTAAGATGGCGACGCCGGTCGCCACGGCCAGCGGAACTTTCGGCTACGGGACGGAATATCTCGGCGCGATTGACTATTCCAAACTCGGCGCGGTTACGGCGAAGGGGATTCGCCTCGATCCGTGGCCGGGCAACGAGATGCCGCGCCACGCCGAAGTCGCGGGCGGACTCGTAAACGCGATCGGATTGCAGGGAACGGGTATCGAACACTTCTTGAAGTTTACCGTCCCTTGGTATCGCGAAAACGTCAAGGTTCCGCTTATCGCCAATATCTGGGGCGGCTCCGTCGAGGAATACGGCGAGGTCGCGCGGAGAATGGGCGATAAAGTGGACGCGATCGAGGTTAACGTCAGTTGCCCGAACGTAAAAGAGGGTGGACACACCTTCGGCCAGGATCCCGCCGTTTTGAAGTCGGTCGTCGAAACCGTGCGCGGTGCGACCAAACTCCCGCTCATCATCAAGCTCGCGCCGAACGTCCCCGACATAAAGCCCTACATCCGCGCTTGCGAGGAAGGCGGCGCGGACGCCTTGTCGATGATCAACACCATCCCCGCGATGGTAATCGACATCGAAAAGCGTCGCCCGGTTCTCGCGAACGTCACGGGCGGCCTTTCCGGGCGCGGGATTCATCCGGCGGCGGTAAAGCTCGTCTATGACGCGCATAAGGCGACCAAGCTCCCGATTCTCGCCATGGGCGGGATTTACGAAGCGAAGGACGCGATCGAATTCCTGCTTGCGGGCGCGAGGGCGGTCGCGGTCGGGACGGCGATTTTCACCAACCCGAAAGTCGTTTCCGAAGTCGCGGACGGAATCGTCCAATACTGCGAAAGGCACGGTTTTTCGTCCGTTTCCGACATCAATATGGTATAATACACCATATATGAACGGATACAACTCGGTTGTTTGCATAAAGCAGGTTCCGGATACGAAAAAGGTGACGGGCGACGCCATGAAGGCGGACGGCACGATCAACCGAGCGGCTTTGCCCGCGATTTTCAATCCCGAGGACAAAAACGCGCTGGAAGCGGCGCTTTGGGTAAAGGAAACCTACGGCGGAACGGTTACCGTAATTACGATGGGACTGCCGGCGGCGACGGCGGTTCTTCGCGAGGCGCTGATGTGCGGCGCGGATCGCGCGGTGCTCGTAACCGACCGCAAGGCGGCGGGCTCGGACACGCTCGCGACGAGCTACATCCTGAGCCAGGCGGTTAAGAAGTTCTCGCCCGATCTCGTTTTCTGCGGACGGCAGGCGATCGACGGCGACACGGCCCAAGTCGGCCCGCAAATCGGCGAGAAGCTCGATTGCGCGGTCGTTACCTACCTCGAAAAGCTCGAGCTCAAGGGACGCGAGGCGATTGCGACGCGCGACATCGGCACGGGAATCGAGACGTGCAAGGCGAAGTTGCCGGCGCTCTTTACGGTTACCGAGAAGTTCGGCGAGCTTCGTCCCTACGAGATGCGGCGGGTGATGAAGTACAAGAACGCCGAAGTCGAGACGCTTTCCTGCGCCGACATCGGTTGCGAGGACGAGCGGTGCGGGTTCGCCGGTTCGCCGACGAGCGTCAACAAGATCGAATCCGTCGTTCTCGCGGGCGGCGAGTTCAAGGCGATCGAACCGACGGACGAGGGTATCAACCATCTTATCAAGGAGCTTGTCGATGACCACACGATCGGGTGAAGTCTGGGTATTCGCCGAACAGGAGGAGGGCAAGCTCTCCGAAGTTCCGTTCGAGCTTTTGGGCAAGGCGCGCGAGCTCGCGGACAAGTTGGGCGTGAAAGTCGGCGCGGCGCTTTTGGGCGAAGACGTGGAGGGCTTGGCGAAGGAGCTATTTGAGGCGGGCGCCGACGTCGTCCATCTCGTCGAGGACAAGAAGCTCGAGGTCTTCCGCAACAAGGCCTATCGCGAGGCGATGGTTTCGCTCATCAAGGAGTGCTCGCCCCAAATCGTCATCTTCGGCGCGACCCATATGGGGCGCGACCTCGCCCCAGCGGTCGCCTCGGCGCTACGATGCGGGCTGACGGCGGATTGCACCGATCTCGAAATCGGCGAATACCTCGACAAGAAGACGAACGAGAAGTTCGAAAACGTCCTCCACCAGATTCGTCCGGCTTTCGGCGGCAACATCATCGCGACTATCGTGAACGCGCGGCATTGGCCGCAGATGGCGACGGTGCGCGAGGGCGTGATGAAGCCGATCGAACCGCGCAAGGGGTTCGAAGGGGAAATTAAACGCCACGATTCCGGCTTGAAGGACGTGGAGATTCCGACCGAAGTCCTGGAGATCGTCCGCAAGGTATCGACCGTGAACCTCAAGGGTTCGCGTGTCATCGTCGCAGGCGGCGCGGGCGTCGGCTCGAAGGAGAATTTCCGGCTGCTTCACGAGCTCGCCGCGGCTTTGGGCGGCGCGGTCGGCGGTTCGCGCGCGGCGGTCGATCTCGGATATTGCGAACACGAGCGCCAAATCGGCCAGACCGGAGTTACGGTTCGGCCGGCGCTTTTCATCTCCTGCGGAATTTCCGGCGCGGTGCAGCACTTGGCGGGGATGCAGGATTCGGCGAAGATCATCGCCATCAACACCGACAAGGACGCGCCGATTTTCAAGGTCGCGCACTACGGAATCGTGGGCGACCTCAACCTCGTCATTCCGAAGATGATCAAGGCCATCAAGGCGAAGGGATAAGCGCGATGGGCAATTTTTACCGTGATAACAAGGATATCGAAAACGTTCTCGACGCGCTCGACCTTACCGAGGTCGCGACGCTCCTCGAAGAGGACTTCAAGTTCGCGAAGGAATACGACTTCGCGCCGAAGGACGCCGCCGACGCGATCGACAACTACAAGCGCGCAATCGACGTCTGCGGCGAGATCATGGCCAATCGCATCGCGCCGCTCGCCGAGGAAACGGATTTGAAGGGCAACGTCCTCAATCCCGACGGCTCGGTTACCTACGCGCCGGGCATCAAGCTCGCGCTCGAGCTCTTCGGCAAGACGGGGCTTTTGGGCGTGCAGATTCCCTACTATCTCGGAGGGCTTAACATGCCGTGCACGGTGCTTACCGCCTGCAACGACGTGGTGAGCCGCGGCGACGCCTCGCTCATGAACCTGTTCGGGCTTCAGGGCATCGCCGAGACGATCAACATGTTCGGCGACGAAGAGCTTAAGAAGACCTACATCCCGAAACTCGTAACCGGCGAGTGGACGGGAGCGATGGTGCTGACCGAGCCGGACGCCGGATCGGATCTTCAAAGCGTAAAGACGAGCGCGCATCAGGACGCGAACGGCAACTGGTTCGTAAACGGCGTCAAGCGCTTCATTACCAACGGTTGCGGCGAGGTGCTTTTAGTCTTGGCGCGGACGGAGCCGGAATTCTCCGACGGACGCGGACTCAGCTGTCTCCTGGTCGAAAAGGGGCCGTGGGTCAAGGTTCGCCGACTCGAAAACAAGCTCGGAATCCACGGTTCGCCGACTTGCGAAATGGTCTTTACCGAGGCGCCGGCGAAACTGATCGGGCTGCGCAAGCGCGGGCTCATAACTTATGTGATGGCGCTCATGAACGGCGCGCGCATGGGCATCGCCGCCCAAGGAACGGGCATCGGCGAGGCGGCCTATCGCGCCGCGCGCGACTACGCCGCGAGCCGCAAGCAGTTCGGAAATACGATCGACAACTTCCCGGCGATTCGCGAGCTTCTTTCGACGATGAACGTCGAATTGCAGGCCTCGCGCGCGCTCGCCTATTATGCGGCGAAGAACGTCGATATGGAAACCGGCCTCGGGCGGAAGGGCGATCGGCCGCGCGCGAAACGCTACGCCAACTTCAACAAGATGCTGACGCCGATGGCGAAGTACTACGGCTCGGAAATGTCGATGCGCAACGCGCAGGGCGCGATTTCCGTCTTGGGCGGTTCGGGCTTCATGAAGGACTATCCCTGCGAGCGGTATCTTCGCGACAGCCGCATCGCCACCATCTACGAAGGCACTTCGCAGTTGCAAGTCGTCGCGGCGATCGCGGGCGTAACGGGCGGGATGACCAAGGACGTCGTCGCCGACATTCTGGAGGGAATCGAACTTTCCGAAGAGCTCTCGGCGAAGAGGTCCGCGATCGACGCGCTGCAGTCGAAGCTCGACGAGGCCATCGCGTTCGTCAAAACGCGCGACAAGGCGTATCTCGACCTTTCGGCGAGAAAACTGGTCGACGCGGCGATTGCGATTGTCGTCGGGGCGCTCTTCGTTCGTCTGGCGACGAAGTTCGAGGCGAAGAAGGCGGCGCTCGAATTTTGGCTCGCGAACGAGTTCAAGCGCGTCGAAGGAGAGCTTGAAAAGGTAATGAGCGGATACGCGGGAAGCGACAAGGATTTCGAAGTCCTCGCGCCCGCGGTAACGGTGGAGTAATATGATTACGGAATCCAACGTCGGCAAGCGCATTCGCACCTATCGCGAAAAGCTGGAAATGAGCGTCTACGACCTTGCGCAGAAGTGCGGGGTTGACGAAAAGGTGATTAATTCCATCGAGAAGGGCCAGGTTCTGCCCGCGCTCGGAGTCCTGACTAAGATTTCGCGCGCGCTCGGCCAGCGGCTCGGGACGTTCATGGACGACCAGTTCAAGCCCGATCCGATCATCACTCGCGCGGCCGATCTTGAAGCGAAGAAGGTTCAGGAGGAAGGCACCAACGCGCTCGGTTACGCCTCCCACTCGCTCGCCCTCGGCAAGCCCGATCGCCACATGGATCCTTTCCGCATCGAGTTCGCGGCGAACGGCGTCGACGACGTTTCGTCCCACGAAGGCGAGGAGCTGATCATTTGTCTCGCGGGAGAAGTCGAGCTCGTCTACGGCAACGAGCAATTCGTCCTGAAGCCCGGCGACACCGCCTACTACAACGCCGTCGTCAAGCACGGACTCAAGGCGATGAACGGCAAGCCCGCATCGATTTACGGTATCGTCTTCATGCCTTTTTAAGGAGTAAAGAATGAGCTGGTACGTTCCGAAAACCGAGAAAGTCGCGATTCCTCCCGCCAAGGCGCTTTGGGCGATTTGTCCGAAGTGCAAGAGCCACTTCGAGAAATCCGTTTGGAAAAAGAACAACGCGATTTGTCCGAAGTGCGACTACCACGGACGGCTCGCGGTGCGCGAGCGCATCGCGCAAATCGCCGACGCGAATTCCTTCGCCGAGGTTTTCCGCGCGGTTTCCTACTCCGACCATCTGGAGTTTCACGACGCGACCGGCCCCTACAAGGCGAAGGTCGAAGCGACGATCGCCAAGAGCGGCGAAACCGAGTCGATTGTAATGGGCGAGTGCAAGATCGCGGGACACAAGGCGATGCTGGGCGTCATGGACTTCGCCTTTATGGGCGGGTCGCTCGGCACGGGCACCGGCGAGCGCATCGCCCGCGCTTGCGAACGCGCGATTGAAAAGCGGCTTCCGCTCGTACTCTTTTCCGCCTCGGGCGGCGCGCGGATGCACGAGGGCATTCTCTCGCTGATGCAGATGGCGAAGACCTCGGCGGCGATCGCCCGGCTCAAGGAGGCGAATCTTCCGTACATCTCGGTCCTGACCGATCCGACTACCGGCGGCGTTTCGGCGTCGTACGCGATGCTCGGCGACATCAACATCACCGAGCCCAAGGCGCTTATCGGCTTTGCGGGTCGGCGGGTAATCGAAAACACGATTCACCAGAAGCTTCCCGCCGATTTCCAAAGCGCCGAATATCTCGAAAAGCACGGCTTTATCGACAAGATCGTCCGGAGGCCGGACTTGAAGCCGTTCATCGCCAAAATGCTCGATTACTGGGGGTTCTAAGATGGCAGCGAAAACCGCAATGGACTGTGTGAAGCTTGCGCGCGATCCGAAGCGCCCGCACTTCAAGGACTTTATCGCCGAAATCTGCTCGGACTTCGTCGAGCTGCACGGTGATCGGCTCGTGAACGACGACCGGGGACTTATCGGCGGCTTTGCCACCATCGACAAGACCAAGGTTCTTGTCCTCGGCCACCACAAGGGCGCCACCGTCGAGGAGAACATGGAGGCGAATTTCGGGATGGCGAATCCCGACGGCTACCGCAAGGCGATGCGGCTCGCGCGGCTCGCGGAGAAGTTCCATTTGCCGATCGTCACTTTCGTCGACACCCCGGGAGCTTACCCCGGCCGCGAGGCCGAGGAACGCGGGCAGGCGGAGGCGATTGCGAAGTCGCTCGAATTCTTCTCGCGGCTCGCGACTCCGATTGTCGTCGTCGTTACCGGCGAAGGCGGTTCGGGCGGTGCGCTCGCAATCGCCGTCGGAGATAGGATTTTGATGATGGAGAACGCGGTCTATTCGGTTATCTCGCCCGAAGGTTGCGCGGGTATTCTCTGGCGCGACGGCGCGAAGGCGCCCGAAGCGGCGGCGGCGCTCAAGATCACGGCCAAAGACCTCAAGAAGCTCGGCGCAATCGACGAAATCGTCAAGGAGCCGGCGGGCGGCGCCCAAAAGAACCACCGTCTCGCCGCCTCCGCGGTCAAGAAGGCGATTCTCGCCGCGCTCAAGGAGCTGAAGGGCTTGAAGACGGACGAACTTCTCGAAAAGCGCTACGCGAAATTGCGCTCGATGGGCAACTTTTACAAATAGGAAATACAGTATGGCGGAAGAAAACAAGTCATCGTTGGACGCGCTTTCGGCGCTTTGCAAGCGGCGCGGCTTCATCTACCACAGCTCCGAAATCTACGGCGGCATGCCGGGATTCTGGGATTACGGCCCGCTCGGGTGCGAGCTTAAGAACAACGTCAAGCAGGCGTGGTGGCAATTCACCGTGCGCGGACGCGAAGATGTCGCCGGACTCGACGCGACGATTATCATGCACCCGAAGATCTGGAAGGCGTCGGGCCACCTCGACACGTTCGCCGACCCGATGACGATGTGCAAGGACTGCAAGAAGCTGATGCGCGCCGACCAGATCAAGGACATCTACGCCGAGCAGAAGAAGAAACCCCAGCCGAAACAGGCGGGAAGCGATTTCTTCTGCCCGTATTGCGGCGGCGAGCTTACCGAGCCGAAGCCGTTCAATCTCATGTTCAAGACGGTGGTGGGGCCGATCGACGATCCGTCGAACGTCGCGTACCTTCGCCCCGAGACCGCGCAGGCGATCTTCGCGCAATTCCAGAACGTAACCGCGACCTCGCGCCAGACCGTTCCCTACGGCATCGCCCAGATGGGCAAGAGCTTCCGCAACGAGGTGACTCCCCGCAACTACACCTTCCGGAGCCGCGAATTCGAGCAGATGGAACTCGAGTTCTTCATCCGTCCCGACGAAGCGATCGAAATCCTCTACGGCAAGGTGAAGACGCTCGCGGACAATCCCGATTTGAACGGAAGTGTGGGCGACGACTGGGGCTGGGAAGTGTGGCACAAGTACTGGGTCGAGCAGCGCAAGAAATTCCTCAACGCGGTGGGGCTGCCGACGGAGCGTTTCGTCGAATACTGGCAAAAGCCCGACGAGCTCGCCCACTACGCTCGCGCGTGCGTGGACATCGAATACGATTTCCCGTTCGGTCGTCAGGAGCTGGAGGGCATCGCCGCCCGAAGCGACTTCGACCTTACCCAGCACCAAATCCACTCCGGCGAGTCGCAGATGGTCTTCGACGATCCGCTCAAGCAGGCGGCGAAGAAGCTCGACGAGAACGCCCGCAAGGCCTTCATCGAAAAGGTGCAAAAGGACTGGACGAGCCGCGGCAAGGACGCTGCGGCGGCGGAGAAGTTCTGCCAAAATCTCTTCGACGGCAAGTACGTGCCGCACGTAATCGAGCCGTCGGCCGGCGTGGATCGACTGATGCTCGCGCTTCTTTGCGAGGCCTACGAGGAGGAAAAACTCGTCGACGAGAAGGGCAAGGAGGACGTTCGCACGGTTCTCCGTTTCAGCCCGAAGGTGGCGCCGATCAAGGTCGCGATCTTCCCGCTCATCAAGAAGGACGAGGCGCAGGACAAGCTCGCGCGCGAAATCTTCGACAAGCTTCGCAAGAAGGTCAACTGCATGTGGGACGTCTCCGGCGCGATCGGACGGCGCTATCGCCGTCAGGACGAGGCGGGAACGCCCTGGTGCATCACCATCGACGAGCAATCGACGAAGGACGGCACTTTCACCGTGCGCGAACGCGACTCGATGGCCCAGAAGCGCATGAACTACGGCGAATTCCTCGCGATGATGTACGAGGCGCTGGAGTTCTAAGGCACTTTAGGCGAGTTTAATCGAAGACGGCGAGGAATTGGCGCGCGGATCGAACGCGGCGCCGTTTTCGGCGCTTTGGCACATTGCGAACACGTCGCCCCAACTCGCGATCCGAAATTCCCGGTTTTTGACGAGCATCGCCTCCAAAAGCTGGGCGAAGCCAATCGAAAGCTCGGAGCGGTAATGCCGGGGATCGGGCGCTTGCAGGGTTTCGTTGCAATGGGCGCGCATGGTGGATTCGTTGTTCATCCCCGGAAAGAGCATACGGCCGGTGGAAAGGTGGTAAAGCGTCGCCGCCAGCGAATAGATGTCGGCGCGGCAATCGAGCTCCACATCGCCGTAGACTTGCTCGGGAGAGATGTAGGCGGGCGTTCCGAGGACGTGGTCGGGCGTTTCGATCGCGCCTTTGGCGAACTCGAACTGATGGGAGATCCCGAGATCGGTCAGTTTGATGACGCCGTCCGTGTTAATCATAATATTCTCGGGCTTGATGTCGCAATGTACGAGTCCGTGGTCGTTCCAGGCGTAGTCGAGCGCCGCCGCCACCGATTCGCAAATAAGCAGGCAATCGGATTCGCGGACGTGCTGCTTGCGCTTCAGAAGATCGGCGAAGGTGTAGCCGTCGACGAACTCCATTACGTAGAACCAGTTGCCGTTGCTGCAATTGAAGTCGTAGGCCTCGACGATGCCCGGGTGGCGGATGGATTTTAGACGCATCGCCTCCTCGCGAAACGCGCGAATGTCCTCTTCGCTTCCGGAAAGGTCGCGATTCAGCACCTTCACCGCGACATTGCGCTGCTTGAAAGTGTCCCACGCCTTCCAGACGGTGGACATGCCGCCGAATCCGACTTCCTTGATCAGCATCAGATTCGGCACCTGCAAAAGCTGTGCGCGTTCTTTTAAGCTTTCGTCTTCCATCCGTTCAGTTTGCGCTGCAGGGTGCGGCGGGAGATGCCGAGCGTCTCCGCGGCCTTGGAGATATTGCCCGCGCAAGCGTCGAGCGCCGAGAGAATCTGCGCCTTTTCGGATTCCGCGAGCGTCGCGGCGCCGACGTCGATCGAGATTACCGGCGAGGCGGTGATCTCGACGGGCAGGTCCTCCTCGGTCAGCTTGTCGCCGGAGGAAAGAACGACCATTTTCTCGATTACGTTCCGCAGTTCCCGGACGTTGCCCGGCCAACGGTAGCTTTCAAGCGCGTGCATCGCCTTGGGGTCGATACCGTCCACCTTACGGTCGTTAAGCGCGGCGAATTCCTTCAAAAAGCGCGAGGCGAGTAGCGCGATGTCCTCGCGATGGTCCTTTAATGCTGGCATCTTGAGGTCGATGACGTTCAGCCGGTAGTAGAGGTCTTCGCGGAAAAGGCCTTTTTTCACCATGTCCGTGAGGTCGCGATTGGTCGCCGTTACGAGTCGAAAATCCACCGGGATGTCGACGTTGCCGCCGACGCGCTGGATTTTGCGGCTTTCCAGAACGCGCAGAAGCTTTACCTGGGTCGCGGGATCGATCTCGCCGATTTCGTCGAGGAAGAGTGTGCCGCCGTTGGCCGCTTCGAATTTACCGGCGTGGCTCTTCGTATCGGCGCCGGTGAACGCGCGCGGCTCGTAGCCGAAAAGCTCGGATTCGAGCAGGTCGCGCGAAAGGGCGGCGCACTCCACCGCCACAAACGGCTTGGCGGAACGCGGAGAAAGACTGTGGATCGCGTGTGCCGCGAGTTCCTTGCCCGAGCCGCTGGGGCCGGTTATGAGAACGTTGGCGGTAGCCGGGGCGACCTTGCGAATAAGGCGGTAGACGTTTTCCATCGCCGGCGACTTGCCGGTGAAGTTCTCGAGCTCGGTGGAGATTTGCGCCTTGAGTTCGGCGACTTCGCGCTCCAGCGACGAGGTTTTAATCGCCTTGGCGACGCGAAGCTCGAACGCCTTCAAATCGGTCAGCGGCTTTTGGAAGAAGTCGTCCGCGCCGCTCTGCATCGCCTCGACCGCGAGATCGACCGTACCGTAGGCCGTAAGCAATATAACCGCCATCGCCGGATTGAGCGTCTTCGCCTTCTTAAGGAGCGCGACCCCGTTCTCGCCGGGCATCTTCACGTCGGAAATCATGAGCGCGACGTCGGGGTTCTCCTTGAGCAATTTAATCGCCTGTTCGGAATCCGGCGCGGTCAGGCACTCGTAGGACGGCTTCAGCCATTTCGCCACCGTGTCGCGCAGCGGTTTTTCGTCGTCGACAATCAGAATCTTCGGTTTCATTTCAGCGCCCTCACCCGTTTTTCGATTCGCGGCAGTTTGACGATAAAGGAGGTTCCCTTGCCGACTTCGGACTCGGCGGAAATGGCGCCGCCGTGTTCGCGAACGATTCGCGCCGAGATCATAAGCCCGAGCCCCGTTCCCTTTTCCTTGGTTGTACGATACGGCTCGAAGAGATGCGCGAGATCGTCGGGGGCGATGCCCGGACCGTTGTCCTCGATTACGGTCGTAATGTCCGAGTCGTCGGAGGCGACGGTAATGTGAATCGCGCCGCCGTCGGGAATCGCCTCCAGCGCGTTCTTGAGCAAATTGAAAAACACCTGTTCGATCTGCAAGCCGTCGATTGCCGCCGAGGGCAACGCGGAGGGGATGTCGAGCGTAATTTTGACGTTGCGCTCGACGAATTGCTGCTTCAAGGCGGCGAGGCAACGCTTAAGCGGTTCGGTCGGAGTTCCCGGCGCAAGATTCGGCTTCACCGGCCGAAGTGCGGCGAGGAATTCGCGGATGATGCCGTCCAGTCGCTTCACTTGAGCGATGCAAGTCGCAATCGACTCCTTGTCGGACGGATCGCGTTCCAAGAGCTGCAGGTTCATGGAAATCGCGTTCAAGGGGTTGCCGATTTCGTGCGCCACGCCTGCGGCGAGATCGCACACCGCCTTGGTCGCGCCGACGCGCAGCTCCTCTTCGCTTCGCGCCTTCTCGGCGGAGAGATCGCGGATGTAGACGAGCGTTCCGCCGTCGGCTACCGGTAGCGTCCGAATCTCGAGCGGACGGCGCTCGGGGTATTCGATTTCGGTTTCGATCTTCGCGGTCTTGCCGGGCAGAATGGCGAGCCGGGCGAATGCGTTTTTGAGATCTTTGCCGAGCAGCGCGAGCGCGGCGGGGTTCGCATAAGTCGTTTCGCCGAACTTGTCGAGCGCGACGACGCCGCGGTCGAGCGCGCCGAGAAGCGTGTTCACGAATTCGAATTCGTCGGTTACTCGCCGATACTGTTCGCGCAACTTGGCCGCGTCCAGGCGATCGATGTGTTTTAAAACGCTCTTGAAAAAACCCTTCATGCGTTATTTGCGGTTGTCGATTACGCGCCTTATCTTGCCCTCGGAGCGCGGAAGCGAGCCCGGCTCGACGAGCGTAATCTTCGGCGAAAGGCCGATGATCGACTTAACGGCGGCGAAAACGCGCTTGCGCAGGGATTCGAGCTCGCGGATGTTGTCCGAAAACGACTCGGCCTTGATCTCGACCTTGATCTCCAGAATGTCCAGCGTATCGGTCGGCGTGATGACGATTTGGTAGTGGGGTTCGACGCCTTCGACCGCGAGGAGGGCTGTTTCGACCTGGCTCGGGAAGAGGTTGACGCCGTGGATGATGAGCATGTCGTCGCTCCGCGCCTTGATGCGGTCCATTACGCGAATCGTCCGTCCGCATTCGCACGGCTCGGCCCTGAGGCGCGTAAGATCGCGCGTACGATAGCGAATCATGGGCGTACCGAAGCGGTCGAGGGTCGTGAATACGAGTTCGCCTTCCTCGCCGTCGGGCAGGGGCTCGAGCGTCTCGGGATCGACGATTTCGGGATAGTAGTGGTCCTCGAAGATATGGAGGCCGTTTCGACAATGCTCGCAATTTCCGCCGACGCCCGGCCCGGAGATCTCGGTAAGCCCGTAGATGTCGTGGGCGACGATGCCGGCTTCCCGTTCGATCCGAATTCGCATCTCGTCGGTCCACGGTTCGGCGCCGAAGATGCCGTGCTTGAGCGAAGTATCGCGTCTAAAATCGATGCCCAGTTTCTTCGCGACTTCCATGATGTGCAGGAAGTAGGAAGGGGTACAGGCGATGGCGGTGGATTTCAGGTCGCGCATCAGCATGAGCTGCTTTTCGGTGTTGCCCGCCGAAGTCGGCAATACCGCGCAACCGAGCTTTTCGCCGCCGTAGTGGAGCCCGAGTCCGCCGGTGAAAAGCCCGTAGCCGTAGGAGACTTGCAAAACGTCCTCGGGCCCAAGACCGAACATGTTAAGACACCGCGCGGTCGCATCCGCCCAGACTTCGATGTCGCCTCGGGTGTTCGGAATGCAAATCGGCTTGCCGGTAGTGCCCGACGAGCAGTGGAAACGGACGATTTCCTCGATCGGCGCGGCGGTAAGCCCCATCGGATATTCGTCGCGCAAATCGGTCTTCTTCATGAAGGGCAGTTTCGCGATGTCCTTCAACGTCTTTATGTCGCGCGGCTTGACGCCTTTTTCGTCGCAGCGCCTGCGGAAAAGGGGAACGCGCTCGTATTCGTAGGCGACGAGTTTTTGCAGCTTTTCGAGCTGCAACGCCCGAAGCTCGCTCACTTCGAGGTAGTCATTAGCGGAGATCGAGTTCATCGAGAGCTTTCAAAAGTTTCTTCAGTTGATCGTCGGTGCCGATGGTGATGCGCAGATAATCGCGCGTTTTCGGCGAGGAGGCGAAGTGGCGGATGTAGATTTCGCGCTTGCGCAAGGCATTGAAAAGCGACTTCGCGTTGTTGTGCGGGGGCTTGGCGAAAATGAAGTTCGCCTCGCTCGGCAAGACCTTCCAACCGCGTTTTGCGAGTTCCTTGGTAAGGGACGCGCGGCTTTTCACGATTTTACGGACGTTCTTTCGCATCCACGCGCGATCTTCGAACGCGGCGAGGGCGACGGTCTGGGCGATCGCGTCGACGTTGTAGGAGTCCTTGATCTTGTAAAGGGCGTCCACCAGCGCCTTCGGCCCCACGCAGTAGCCGACGCGCAAGCCGGCGAGCGAGTAGCTTTTGGAGAAGGTCCGCATAACGATCAAGTTGTCGTTCTTCGGCGAAAGGGCGAGCTTCATCGCGTTCGTCTTCGCGAAATCGACGTACGCCTCGTCGACGAGCACGACGCCCTTGAATCGCTTCGCAAAAGCGGCGATGCGCTTCAAGGCAGTGAAAGCGCCGGTCGGCGCGTTCGGGTTGGTCAGAAGAAAGAGCGCGAGCTTGCGTTTCGCGTTAATCGCGTCCTCGCAGCGGTCGAAGCCAATCCACGGCACGTTGCGAATCGCGGCGAGCGTCTTGTAGAGCGAGTAGGAGGGGTCGAGCGAGGCGATCGCCTCGTCGTTTTCGACGAAGCACCTCGCGCACAAGGAGAGAATTTCGTCCGAGCCGTTGCCTACGAAGACGTTTTCCGGGCGGGTGTGGAGCGACTTGGCGATCGCCTTGCGTAAGGGTACGCATTCCGCCTGCGGATAGCGGCGCAAATCGTCAACGTCGAAACTCGACAGCGCCTTGCGGCACTTCGGCGAGGGCGGATAGGCGTTCTCGTTGGTGTTGAGTTTAACGACGTCCTTCGCTTGGGGCTGCTCGCCGTGGATGTAGGGATCGAGCTTGGCGATATGTTTGGCAATTCTCATTTCGAGTAGTATATCATATTTCGGAGAAAGTTTATGGTATAATAGCGCCATGAACGGATCGCTTATCCTGTCGGCTTTTCTCGTCGCCTACAACTATTGCACGCTCTCCTACACGACGGCGTATTGGGGAGAAGACGAATGGCGCGCCGAGCTTGATCGTCTCGCCGAACACCAGGTTACGGCGGCGCTCCTTTTGGACGGCACGGAAAAGGTTTGGCTTGAGACGCTGAAGGACATGGGATATCCCCAAAAGCGCATAGAGTCTTTCATCGCCGATCCGGCGGCGCGAGCGTGGTGGCTGATGGGCAATCTCGAAGGGTTGGGCGCTCCGGTTTCGAACGCGGAAATCGAGAAAAAGGCGCGTCTCGGGAAGTGGCTTTTCAAGGAAATGCGCGCGCGCGGCATCGAGCCGATTCTGCAGGGCTTTAACGGCATCGTCCCGAGCGGCACCGAGGGCGCGATCGAACAGGGGATGTGGTGCAGGGTGTTTCGCAGACCCGCGATTCTTTCGCCGCTTTCGCCGGATTTCGACAAGTTCGCCGCCGCATGGTACAAGCATCTCGCCGAGGTTTATGATTACGGCGAAGAGCCACCCAAGTATCTCGCGGGCGACTTGATGCACGAGGGCGGCGGCGGCTTCGACGAAAAGACGCTCGCCGAAATCGCCCGCAAGGTGCAAGCGAGCCAGGCGAAGTATTGCGGAGAGAGGACGACTTGGGTTTTGCAGAGTTGGCAGGGCACGCCGCCGCAGGGAATTTTGGACGGGCTCGACCCCAAGCGTACGCTAATCGAGTTCCTCGACAAGGATATGAGCCGCACCGGTCCTTGCGGCGCGAGGTATGTGAATCGCACGACGGGAGAGTCGATTCCCTGGGTGTGGTGCGAAGTTCTCAATTTCGGCGGCAATCCCGGGCTCTACGGCGGCGCGAAGCGCTTCCGTTCGCTCGATGCCATTCGCTCCGAGCCGGGCTGCGTCGGGTTCGGCATGCTTTCCGAAGGGCTTTTCACCAATGCGGCGATGTACGAGCTCTTTTTCGAGGCGGCGACGCACGAAGGGGAGATAAAGGACTTTTATCGTCGTTTCGCCGAGAAGCGTTACGGTGTCAGCAACGCCGAGCTCGAAGAGGCGTTTGCGATTCTCGAAGAGACGGTTTGGAATTGTCCGCGCAGGCAAGAGGGTGCGGTCGAAAACATTATCTGCGCCAAGCCCGCGTTTGAGATAGCGAACGTTTCGGCTTGGGGGCCGAGGGAGGGGATCTATTACGATCCGAAGCGGCTCGTGGAGGCAAGGGAGCTTTTCGCGCGAGCGGCGAAAGCGAATCCAACGCTTTCGCAAAACGCCGTTTTCCTTTACGATTGCGCGGAAATGGACGGGCAGATTGCCGGAAACGAGTTACGCGCGCTTTTGCCGGAATGCAAGACGAATCCCGCCAAACGCCGCGAGTTCCTCGCGACTATCGAGCGCACGGCGGTAAAGCTTTCAGCGTCGCCCTTGTCGAGATTGCCGTGCCGCGAAAAGGCGTATTGGCGGATGATTACCACTTGGACGGGAGACGAGGAGAGTGCGGAAAAGAGCGCCCTCGCCGATTACGCCCATCGGCTCTATCCGGAACTTATTCGCGGTTACTACCTCCCGCGCTGGCGCAAGTTCTTGCAGTAAAGTTCACCTATGCACTTTTGAAAGCGCGTATTGGCATAAAACAGTCGAAATCTCGGTCAAAGCGTGCTAATATATCGCACTTAAACCTAAGTATGGTACCGCTTCCATAACGAGCACCCCTCCCGAGGGGTCAAGGGTACCCCTCGGGAGGGGTATGGCCGACCCCTCGGGAGGGGTAGGTATCATAGAGGTAGCCCGGGTCCCCGCGAGAAATGCGTTTTTATTGGGGAGGACGACGACAACGCTGGTGATTTTTGATATAATATCCGCATGTCCAAGAAGTTTAGCGACTACGGGCGCGAATGGCTGGATACGCTGGTAGTGGCGATTTCCGTCGCGATGGCGTTCCGTGCCTATTTCTACGAGCCGTTCAAGATTCCTACCGGCTCGATGCAGGAGACGCTTTGGGGCAATCACGCCGAGGTGAACGTGGAGCGCGGCGCGTGGGACGTTTTTCCGCTCTCGCTCGCCAAATGGGCGTGGACGGGAGAGACGGTGGTCGAGTGGAAAGCGCCGGCTTCGGGGATGGTCAGAATGGCGCCGCGCAACGACGGCAAGGTCGACGTTCGCATCGGGACTTCACGAGCGACGAAGGCGCTGCCGATGGACGCGGCGCGCGAGCTTTACGGCAAGAGCTTCCGCAAAGGCGAGACGTTCTGGAAGGGCAAGATCGTAACCGGCGACTTCATTTTCGTCAATCGCTGGAAGTGGAATTTCGTCCAACCGAAGAACGGCGAAGTGATGATCTTTTCGACGACCGGAATCGAAGGCCTGCCGCAGGGAACGCACTACATCAAGCGCATGAAGGCGCGACCGGGCGAGACCTATCGCCTCGAGCATCCGGTAGCCGGCCGGCCCGAGGTCGTGACCATGGGCGCGGACGAATACTTCGCCTGCGGCGACAATTTCAACAATTCCAACGACAGCCGCTATTGGGGCGCGGTACCGCGGGCGAACCTGCGGGGCGCGGCCTCGATGGTGTTCTGGCCTTTTAGCGGATGGAGAATCATACGATGAGCGAATCCCTGATCAAGACGCCGACGACGTTCGGCGAGAACGGAAACTTCCTGTTGGAGCGCGAGCTCGGCATGGGCGGCATGGGCGGCGTCTACATGGGCCGCGACAAGATGCTCGATCGCGCGGTTGCGGTCAAGGTCATGCTGAAGGAATACGGCTCGGACGCCGAATTCGTCGAGAAGTTCAAGCGCGAGGCGCAGGCGGCGGCGCGACTCATCCACCCGAACATCGCCCAAATCTATTCCTACGGCATTTGCGACGGCATGCCCTACATCGCGATGGAACTCGCCGCCGGCGGCTCGCTCTACACGATTATGAACGCCGCACCCGGAAAGACGGACATTACGCGAGTAATGAAAATCGGCCAGCAAGTCGCGCAGGCGTTGCAATGCGCGAGCGATCTCGGCTTCGTCCACGGCGACGTCAAGCCGGAGAACATTCTGCTCGACGCCAACGGTAACGCCAAACTCGTCGATTTCGGTCTCGCCGCGATGCAGAAGGACACGAGCGAGATTTGGGGCACTCCCTATTACATTTCGCCGGAAAAGGTTCAGAAGACGCAAATCGACTTCCGCGCCGACATGTACAGCTTGGGCGGAACGCTTTACCACGCGCTGACCGGTGTCGCGCCGTTCGAGGGCGACGATTCGGTCGCGGTCATCAAGAAGCGCTTCGACGGCATGCCCAAAAAGCCGAGCGAGGTGCGCGCGGGGATCCCGCCGGCAATCGACGCGCTGGTGATGAAGATGCTCGCGTTCAAGCGCGAGGATCGCTATCCGACTTTCGAGGCGCTCGTCCAGGCGTTCAAGGAAGTGATGACGACGGGATTCACCGAAAAAATGCCCAAGCCGTCGGGATCGAAGCCGGTTTTGCCGAAACGGATGACGATCAGGAAGCCGAATCTGACGGCGACGCCGACCGACAAGCCGACGGAGGCGCCGGAAGAAGAAGACGAGGGCGCGAACATCGGCCGCAAGGTCGCGCTTTTCGTCGGCGGTGGAATTCTGGTCGTCGGCGCGGTCATCGGTTCGCTTGTCTGGTTCCAGCACGCGGACAAGGCGGCGCAGGAACGCGAAAGGGCGACGGAGATTTCGAGCGGAATCGCCAAGGCGCGCGAAGCGATTAAGCATAATCGCGAAATTACCGTCAGGAACGGCGAGGAGTTCGCCGCGATGTGCGAAAAGGCGGTTGCGGAGTGCGAGAAGATCACCAAGGAGCTCGCGGGGCTGATGCCGGAGATCGCCGACTCCCTGAAACCCGCGCCGACCAACGGCGTCGAGGGCGTCGTCGCGCCGAAGGAGGGCTTGCCGGAGATCGTCGAGAGCGTTCACGACCTCTGGTATCGCGCCTACGACTGCCAGACGAGTGCCGAGGAGATCAAAGCTGACGTCGCCAAGGTCGTCGAGGAGTGCGACAAGCTCGGCGCCATGAACGAAACGAGCGAAGCCGCGCTCAAAACCTTGGGTGAAATCTCGGAGCGAACGAAGGAATTGCACGACAAGATTTCCGGCTCCAAGAGCGCCGATACGCTACGCAAGGGCGCGGGCTATATCGAATCGAAGGGTAAAAAGCTCGTCGATCAGACGGTGAAGAAATTGCGAATCGAGAAGCTCGAGGCCGAACGCAAGGCGAAGGCGGAAGCGGCCGCCGCAGCCGAAAAGGCGCGTCAAGAGGAACTCGCCGCCAGGAAGCAGGCGCTTATCGAAAGCGAAAGCGCCGAGAGCATCGCCAAGTTCGAGGCGATCGCGAGCCAAGGGTGTCTTAGACAGCTCGATTGGAAGAGCGCCTTGCGCCAACTGGAGACGACGAAAGCCGAGTTCAAGACGGCGGAAGGGCAACTCGCGGCGGATTTGCAAATTCACAAGGTGAACGCGATGAAGAAGGTTCAGGACGTGTTCGTCAAGGAGCTTAAGAAGGGCTATGCGTTCAAGACGAGCAAGCTTAAAGGCGCCAAGGTGGCGGCGGTGGATGATGTCGAGATGAAACTCGCCAAGGTCGACGGCTCCTCGCAAAAGATTCAATGGACGAAGTTCTACAAGGACTATCCGAGCAATTTGAACGAGCTCATAAACCTTTTCGTAGTCGACGGACGCAAGAACGCCTCGCTCAACCTCAAGGAGTGGGCGGATGCGATGACCGGAGCGGCGCTGACGATGAGGATCGTCTGCGGCGAGGTTACCGGCGCCGCCAAGCGCGCGGAGTGGATCGCGCAGGAAACCGTCAGGCAATTCCCGGACTTCGAGAAGACGGCGCGGGAGATATTCCCCGACCTGACTTTCTCCGCGAGCGAGGAATAAAAGACGATGCAAACGATTACGACCGAGATCAAAAACTCGATGGCTTCGAGCTCTTGGATTCGCAAGATGTTCGAGAAGGGGTTGGAGCTTAAAAAGCTCTACGGCGCGGACGCGGTTTGCGATTTCTCGCTCGGCAATCCCGACGTGCCGCCGCCGGCGGCGACGGAAGGGGCGCTCAAGGCCATCGCCGAAAACGCGGTAAAACCGCTCGGACTCGGTTATTGCCCGAACGCCGGCATCCCCGAGGTGCGCGAGACGATGGCGAAGTATTTAAGCCGCCAGCAGGGGGTTGAGGTCGCGGCGAAGGACGTTGTCATGACCGTCGGGGCGGCGGGGGCGCTCGTCAGCTTCTTCCGTGCGGTAATCGAACCGGGCGACGAGGTGATTACCCCGGCGCCGTATTTCGTCGAATACGGCGCGTATTGCGGACACTTCGGCGGCGTTCTCAAAAGCGTGCCGTCGATTCCGCCGACCTTCCGGCCGGACTTGGAGGGCATTAGAAGGGCGATTGGACCGCGGACGCGGGCGATTATCGTCAACTCTCCGAACAATCCCACCGGTGCGATCTATTCCGAGGAGGACGTGAAGGGGATTGCGGCTATGGTCGACGAGATCAACCGCAACCGCGAACGTCCCCTTTTCCTGCTCGCGGACGAGCCGTATCGCGCTTTTGCCTACGACGGCGCGAAGGTGCCGGCGATATTGCCGCAGACCAAATTCGTCTGCGTTCTCGGCAGCTTCTCCAAGACGCTGTCGCTCGCCGGCGAGCGTATCGGATATTTCGTCGCCAATCCGGCGATGCCCGATCAGGCGTCGCTCGTAGCGGCGGTTACGCTCACCAACCGGACGCTTGGCTTCGTCAACGCGCCGGTAATCGGTCAACGTCTCGCATCCTCGCTCGTCGAGGAAACGGTGGACCTCGAAATTTACGATCGGCGGCGCAAACTCATGGCCGAGGTCTTGCGCAACGCGGGCATCGAATTCGAAATGCCCAAGGGAGCGTTTTATTTCTTCGTTAAAAGTCCGGTCGAGGACGATCTTAAATTCGTGGACGAACTTTTGAAGGAAAACATTCTCGTCGTAACCGGCAAGGGCTTCGGTTTCGGAGGCTATGTGCGGCTCAGCTGTAGCGTCGACGAGGAAATCATCAAACGTAGCGCCGCCGGCTTCAAACGTGCGGTTGCGAGGTGCGCACAAGACGGATTATGACCGCGCGAGGGGCGGGCGGAACCGTAAGATGAGTTATGTCAACTTGCACTATCATCGCTTATTGTCAAAATTGAGCATCGTCTGAACGTGATTGATGCGGGGAGGGAAGGGGATCGAATTCGTCGTCTCGTTGCGAGTGCAGGCGACCGTGACGTTCGTCAGCTCTTCAAGTTGGATGATGCCATTCTCAACCATCTGATTCATCCGACGCTGCCGGGCGATGTCGCGAGCGTCGCACTTCAAGATCGCGAGACCCTTGGCGGCTTCGAAGGCCGCCTGATAGTTCGTCTCGACGCCCGCGAGGATGAACTCGAACTGATCGCGCGTGAGCGTGGGATTGTCAACAGGAGAATTAGATGGCATGGGCATCGGTTGATTCTCCGCTGACATACTTCTCAATGTCGGCCTCGTCGTAGAGGACGAGTGTGTGAGTTGGATTAAGCGAGCGCTCTTCGCGCTTGACGATTCCGGCGTCGGCAAGCCCGCGGATCATCGATCGCGGGATGCCGAACTTCTCATAGACCTTGACTGCCGGAATCATCATCGCTTAGCAGGACTCAATGATTACCGATCCAGAATGACCAATCTTGAACCACGCTGACTTGCCGGCGACCAGCTCGATCGTTTCAAGAATCTTCCCATTGACTCCATCGTAATCAAGGACATCCAACCTCGCCGGGCCGTCAATTGACAACCCAGTCGGCTCGAACTCCGGCGGTTCGCTCGCCGCGACGTTGCGATCGCGAATAATGTAGACCGGGTGATCGCCGTCGCCGTATCGATTGCCAACGTTAAACTTCACACCATTAACCATTACGGCGAGCGCACCGCCGTCGCATGTGTAGCGATAGTGCGAAGTGCTGTGCTTCCAATCGCGCGCCGCTTGCCGACGCGCCAAAACGAATTCGCGCACAGCATTGGCGAGCTTCGCGTTCTTCGCTACATATTCTTCAGCCGCCGACGACATCTTGAACATTCGCCCACGACGAATGTGCGAAATCGTGTCGTCGTCATTCAAGACGATCTCAGTCTTGCCAACATTCACAACTCTCCACGAATTGTAATCGGCGAATCGATTGATGTTCTTACTCATTTTTTCGTTTCCTTTCGTTTCGGCCGAGGGCGAATTCCCTCGACGCCTATATAATATCAAAAAACACGCACGGTTGTCAATGGGGTTTTTTAATTTTTTTTCGGGCTAAAAAAATCGCGGAATTGTGATATAATATCGACGGCGTAAAAAAAAATAAACGGAGATAAAAATGGGATACGTAAAGGCGCGAGAAGCGGCGGCACGCAAGACTCTCGCCGAAAATCGAAAGCGTATGACAAGCAACGCGAAAACGATTGACGCGGCGAAACACGAAGTCGCGGCCGAAGCGCAACGCGATGAACCGCCGCACGTCGTTATCGAGAGAACTTCCAAGAAGCTCAAGAAGTGTGTGCTCGCCGCCTATCTGCTTGCGATTGGCGGTCTCGTAATTCTCTGCGCGAACTCGGGATTGGTCGAAACGCCCGAAGAGCATTCGTTCCGCATTTCGTGCGGCTCGGCGTTACTATGGGGTGGCGTCGTTTTTTGGATCGTCACCAAAATCCGCATATGGTGGAATCATGGTTGATGCCAGAATCGGGGTCACGCGGAGCCGGCGCGCGCAATATGAAGGATAGCAGCGAGAATTTCAACTTTGCGGTCGCTTGCTCGCCAAACCTTGCCCCTGCGTGACGGTCTACTGGGCGTCCAGCTCCGTCTCCGCTAATTTTTCGACACGTTCCACCTTATTGGCGTTGAAGCCCATTTTGATTTCAATGTTCTTCGCCTCGCTCGACTCGTAGATTCCCGCGGCATTCGTAGAGTTCGTGAGCGCCGCGTTGCCTTCGATCCACACGCTGCCGTCGAAGTCCTCGTACACGCGGAAGCGATAGGTCGGGCCGGTGAAGTAGCTCACGATCGGCCAGGACGAGTCCTGTAAGGATATGGAGCCGACGTTTACGCCGCTCGAATCCTTGAGGTCGACCGCGACGAGCGTGCTGCAGCCGCTACCAAAGTAGATGAGAAGCGCCCCAAGCGTCGCCGCCACGATCATCGCGATGATGGTGGTGATGCGACTTTTGCAATCAGTCGTGTTCTTCCACGCCTCCACAACAAGCGCGAGGTTGTCCGCGTCCTGGTCGAGTTCCTCCTCCGTGTAGTCGCCGTCTTCCGCGTGGCAGGCGATTGCGTCAATCATCTCGCCGGTGAGGCGTCCCGCCTTGCGCGAATCGGGATTGACGATGAAGATGTCCGTTGTGGCGATGATGAACTTGGCGAGCTTCTTGATGGCCTCGGTGTAGGTCTTGAGTTCGTCCAACGGGACGCGCTTCAATAGCCGCATGATCGCCTGGGCAAAATATTTGGCGACGCCGCCAACTCCGTCGGTTACGTATTTCCAAATTACGCCGATGGTGCTGATGTCGAGTGCGTTGATGAGTTCTTTCATTTGTGTTTTCCTTTCGTTTTGGTTTTTTTAACCAATTAGTTAAATATCGACGCCCACGAAATCTTGTCGGCGATGTAGCCGATGATACCACCGCCGCCCGAAAGCGCGGCGATGAGTTTCCAAGTGAGTTTCTTCACGCGGTCGCTCGTCTTCATTTGACAATCCATCAACGCGAGCAAGATGTTCGCGTGGGCGCAACGGATGCGGTCGGTATCTCCCGACTTCATCGCGCCGTCAAGTTCTCGCGCCAGACTTTCCTTTTGCTCTCTTGTCATTTTTCGCTCCCTTCGTCCATTTTTGGTTTACAAACTACCCTACATCTCTGTGGGTCGGTGATGATGGGTTTTTAGTCAATAACTCCGTTCGGTCACTTCTCCTCGGTTGTCGGTTCGCCCAACTCGCAGTCCTCCCAGTTGTCGGGGCTGTCGCCATCGCGGAGAACGACCGCCACGATGTGCGAAGGCGTCGGCGTCCCTTTGAGGTGAACCGCCGCACCGTCATCGGCTATGAGTTT
>JAZRWB010000033.1:0-29548 GCA_045599445.1 Kiritimatiellia bacterium
CACAAGGAGAATTGCAAGGACAAGTCCGTTAAAGGCGCTATCGACAAGGCCATTGGCAGTTCGTTGGAGCTCAGGTCGAAACGGGAACTTATCGAGGCGTTTATCGCGAGTGTCAATGCCGACGGGAACATTGAAGAGCAATGGATGGCGTTTGTGAAGGAGCAGAAGCGGCGCGATCTCGATGCCTTGATTGCCGAAGAGCGGCTTAAGCAAGAGGAAACGGTGGAGTTCTTCGAAGGTTCGCTTCGCGACGACTTTTTGAAAACCACTGGCACGGACGTTGATTTGATTCTTCCGCCCATGTCGCGCTTCGGCGGCGATAATCGCGAGGAGAAGAAGCAGGCGGTTATCGCCAAGCTCCAAACTCTCTTCGAGCGCTATAAGGGCTTGGCGGGGTAACGATTGTTGAACGAAGGTTAAAGGAGGGCAATATGAAACAATATTTCAAGGTAATGCTTGGGAAGAAAAGCTGTATGGCAGACGTGTGTCATGCGGGTGGATATATCGGTGTGGGGTTTTTGCCTAAAATCAATTTAACGAATAATCTTTTTGATCAATGGCGGACCGCAGTGGGACCGCAGTGGGGTACGACCCCATTGAGCGAAAAATGTTGATAACTTTTGTGGGCCGAGCGAGAAGGCGGGCCGCAGTATAGTCCGACCCCATTGGGCCGCGAAACGACTTGTCGACTTCGAGTGACGCCATTGCGGTATACAAGAATCGCGCCCTTGAATAGGACGCGAGCAAGTTACTTGGCTCGGGCGGCTGGATTCGAACCAGCGACCAATTGATTAACAGTCAACTGCGCTACCACTGCGCCACGCCCGAATTTGGTCAAGTGGCGCGTATTATACCACAAACTACTTCTTCGGCGCAAGGGCTAAAAAGTCCTGTGCGAACTCCTTTACCCCGAGGTGGTGCCAGGCGTCGAGCTGGACGGATGTGCCGTCCTTAAGCGTAAGGCGAAGGATTCGCTTCGATTCCCATTGCGATTGGTCGATCTTGGCGATGTCGGAGCGAGTATAGTTCTTTCCGTTGGCGGTAAACGCGCCTTTTTCGAGATCGTACTCGAAGCGGAAGACGGACGAATGCTTGAGCCGCAGGCCGACGATGAGCGCGGCGAGGAAGCAAATGAAGGTAAAACCGTACTGGGTTTGGATTTTCTGGCGCTTGAACGCCTCGAGGTTCATCCCCGCCGGCGGGGCCGATTTCTCGATCGAGCGGTAGAGCGCGTCGGCGCTCGTCGCGGGATAGCGGACGAATCCGTCGTAGCCGAACCATGCGCCCAGACCCGCCATCAGAAGCGTCACGAAGAGGTGACGGCGGAAATACTCCTTGTTTATCGTAAGTTTCATGGCAGTAGTATAGCAAATCCGAGCGGTTTTTGGTATAATACTTCGAACAATGGATAAATTGGATACAGCCCAAGCCAAAGCCGCGGTTCTCGCCGAAGCGCTTCCTTATATTCAGGACTTCAAGGGTTCGATAGTTCTTATCAAACTCGGAGGCAGCGTGATGGAGGTCGAGCAGAACCTCGAACTCATTACCGAGGACATCGCCTTCATGAACTCCGTGGGGATGAAGGTCGTGGTGGTGCATGGCGGCGGGAAGGCGATTTCGAAGGCGATCAAGATGTCGGGGAACGAGCCCAAATTCGTGGAAGGGCTCAGAGTTACCGACGAGCCCACGATGGAGATCGTCCGCAAGACGCTCAACAACGTCGTGAATCCCGATATCGTCCAGCGCCTCGTCAACAAGGGCGCGAACGCCAAGCCGCTTCACGGCAACTGGCTTTTCGGCGCGCGGAAGATCTTAAATCCCGACCGCGGTTACGTCGGCGAGGTTAAGAGCGTCAACGCGCGCTCGGTGGTGGAGATGCTGGACGCGGGGATAATCCCGGTCGTGACTCCGCTCGGCACGGGCCTCGACGACGCCCATCTTTACAACATCAACGCCGATTACGCCGCCGCCGCGCTCGCCAAGGCGCTCAAGGCGCGGAAATTCGTTTTGGTTTCGGACGTGCCGGGGCTTTTGAAGGACCCGGAAGACCCCGAAACGCTTTTCTCCACTCTGCATCTCGGCGACATCGAGTCGCTCAAGGCGGATGGAACCATCGCGGGAGGGATGCTCCCGAAAATCGAGAGTTGTGTCGCGGCGATTCGCGAAGGGGTGCGCAAGGTGCACCTCGTCGACGGCCGGATGGCGCACTCGCTCTTACTCGAAATATTCACGCGCGAAGGCGTGGGAACGGAGATAACGGAATGAGCAAGCTAACGAAAAGTCAGGAAATTCTCGATCTTTACAAGTCCAGTGTAATGCCGACCTACGCGCCCGCAACGGTGATCGCGAGCGGCAAGGGCGTAACCGTCCGCGATTTGGACGGCAGAATCTATTACGATTTCACAAGCGGTATCGGCGTTCAGAACGTCGGCTACGGCGACAAGCGCGTCGTCGAGGCGATCCAGAATCAGGTCGCGGCGCTGACCCACTGCTCCAACCTCTACGTCAACGAGCCGATGACCCGGCTCGCCGCGAAGCTCGTCGAGCTTTCGGGCTTGGGCGGCAAGGTCTTTTTCGCGAATTCCGGCGCCGAGGCGAACGAGGCGGCGATCAAGCTCGCCCGCAAGTGGGGCGCAGCGAACGGAGGGCGCTACGAAGTTATTACGATGCGCCAGGGTTTCCACGGGCGGACGCTGGCGACGCTCGCCGCCACCGCGCAGGCGTGGTGCCAGGAGGGGTACGATCCGCTGCCCGTCGGCTTCGCCTACGCCGACTACAACGACTTAGAATCGGTCAAGGCGGCGGTGAACGACAAGACCGTCGCGATTATGCTCGAGGCGGTGCAGGGCGAGGGCGGCGTCACTCCGGCGCCCGAGGAGTTCATGAAGGGCGTTCGCGCGCTTTGCGACGAGAAGAACCTCATTATGATTTGCGACGAAGTGCAAAGCGGCATGGGTCGCACGGGCACTTGGTTCGCGTGGCAGGGATATGACGTCAAGCCCGATCTCTTTACGGTCGCGAAGGCGATTGCGGGAGGGTTGCCGATGAGCGCGCTCGTCGCGAGCGCCAAGTTCGCCGACGTATTCACCCCGTCTTCCCACGCCTCGACTTTCGGCGGCAATCCGGTCGCGGCGGCGGCGGCGCTCGCGGTCATCGGCGCCATCGAGAGCGACAAGCTTCTCGAGAACGCGACGGCGATCGGCGCCAAGCTCAAGGAGGCGCTCGAGGGCTTCGTCGACAAGTACGACAAGCTTCTGGAAGTGCGCGGCAAGGGCATGATGCTCGGGCTTGTCGTCGACGGCGCGGCCAAGGACGTCGTCGAAGCGCTCAAAGGACAGGGCATTCTCGCGCTTACCGCGGGCGAGCACGTCGTTCGCTTCCTGCCGCCGCTTTGCCTCGGCGAGGGCGACCTCGAAGACGCGGTGGACATGATTTCGGACGCGCTCGATTGCGCGTTCGGGGAGTAAGCGAAAATGAAAAAGTGCGCGATAGCACTCGCGGTGATGCTGATTTCGCAGGTCGGCTTCGGCGCGGAGTGGGTCGATTTCGACGACGAGCATTACATCTCGGGGCCGAAGATCGACGCCAAGGACTTGCACGGCAAGGTCGTTCTGGTCGACATGTGGGCGATTTGGTGCGGACCGTGCCGGATGATGATGCCCCATACCCAGGAGATTTGGGAGAAATACAAGCATCGCCCGGTCGTCGTCATCGCCTCGCACGTAAGCGGTGGCTACAAGGAAGACGAGGTTCGCGAGTTCATTAAAAACGGCGGCTTTACGTTTTCGTTCTACCTCTCGTCGCGCTGGACGGGGAACACCGGCTTCGGCGGCGGGATTCCGTATATCTACGTCGTCGACGGCAACGGCGAGCGCGTCTACGGAGGGCGCAAGCCGGATGAGATCGTCGCGGCGATCGACAAGGCGCTCGCCAATCTCGCGACCGCGAATAATCTCATCGCTGACGAGTCGATCCTGGTCGAATACAAGAACCTCAAGGGCAAGCTGGTTTTGGGCAAGCCCGTCACCCAGGCGATGAAGCGCTTCAGGGATGATGCCAAGAAAGCCGCCGATATGCCGGAGTCCAAGACTTTCGCGAAGCGCAAGGCCGAGGCGACTGAAATCGTAAAAGAGCTCAATCGTCGGCGCGGAGAGCTCGTAAAGTCGATCAATTGGCGAATCGAAAACGGCGACAAGGCGGGAGCGGCGAAGGAAATCGACCTTTTGACCGCGACTTGGCCGAACTTGAAGGAAGAATGGGCGGATAAGCGCGCGGCGCTCGCCAAGTAGGGGAAGAAATGGAAGCAACCAACGAATATCGCGAGCAGCGGCTCGCCAGCATGAAGGCGCTCGCCGAAATGGGGTACGATCCCTACGGCGAGAAGTACGACCACGAGGATTTGAAGAAAGTGCGCGAGGAGTTCGTCGAGGGAAAGGCGACTCGCATCGCGGGACGGCTTTTGATGATTCGGCGAATGGGCAAGATGAACTTCGCCACGATGAACGACGGCACCGGCAAGTTCCAGCTCATTTTCAAGCGCGACGAACTTTCCGAGAACGCCTTCGCCGCCTTCAAGCAGCTGAATCTCGGCGACATCATCGGCGCGGAGGGAACGCTTTTCACGACGCAAAAGGGCGAGAAGTCGCTCGTCGTCAAGACGTGGACGATGCTCGCCAAGGCGCTTGAACAGCCGCCGGAGAAGTTTCACGGACTCGCCGACCAGGAGGAGTGCTATCGGCGGCGTTACGTCGATCTCATGACCAACGACGAGTCGCGCGAACGCTTCTTCACGCGCTCGCGGATTCTGATGGAAATCCGCAAGTACCTCTGGTCGCGTGGTTTCGTCGAGGTGGAAACGCCGATTCTGCAGGATCAGGCCGGCGGCGCCGCCGCGAAGCCGTTCTTCTCGCACTACAACGCGCTCGACAAGGATTGCGTGATGCGCATCGCGCCGGAGCTTTATCTGAAGCGGCTGCTGGTCGGCGGAATGAACAAGGTCTTCGAGCTCGGCAAGGACTTCCGCAACGAGGGCATCGACCGCACCCACAACCCCGAGTTCACGGTCTGCGAAATCTACGAGGCCTACGGAGATAGAACCTCGATGGAGGCGATCATGGAGGGACTTTTGCCGCACCTTTGCGACACGGTCGTCGGCAAGCGGGTAATCGAATACGGCGAAAACAAGGTTCCGATCGACTTCACGCCGCCTTATCGTCGGGTCGAGTACAAGACGCTGGTGAAGGAATTGATGGGCGAGGACTGGTTTTCGCTCGATTTCAATACCCAGCTCGAAAAGGCGAAGGCGAAGGGGCGCGAGACCGACACCAACCTCGAATTGGACGGCGTCACGACCGAGCTTATGCTCACGCACGAGGTCTACGACAAGCTGATCGAAAAGAAGCTCATGCAACCGACTTTCGTAACGCGCATCCCCCACGAGTTCGTGCCGCTCGCGAAGGCGTGCAAGGACGATCCGACGCTGGTGGACGTGTTCGAGTTCGTGGTCGCGGGGCGCGAGCTTTGTCCGGGTTACACCGAGCAGAACGACCCCATCGAACAGCGCAAGGCGCTGGAGAATCAGGCGGGCGAGGACACCGAGAAGATCGACGAGGATTTCATCAGCGCGCTGGAGTGCGGGATGCCGCCGACGGGAGGACTCGGGTTCGGCGTGGACCGGCTCGTCATGTTCCTTACGGGGTGCGATTCGATTCGCGACGTCGTCCTCTTTCCGCAGCTTAAAAGGGCGTGAGTGGCAGATGGAGACTATGAACGCAGAGACGGCAGAGTGGCTGAAATCAAGCGACTCGCGGGAATACTTCGAACTCTTGAAGTTTCCCACGGTCGGAGCGGAAAAGGAGCACCTTCGCTCTTGCGCCCAATGCGCGACTTGGTTGAAGACGTGGCTAAAGTCGATCGGGGCTGAGGCGGAGCTCGTAACCGAGGGCTTCGCGCCGCCGGTGGTCGTCGGGGAATTGAAAGGCGACGAAGGCGCGACGACGGTGCTCGTCTACGGGCACTACGACGTTCAGCCCGCGGATCCGCTCGACAAGTGGGATACCGATCCCTTTACGCCGACGGTGAAGGGAGACAGGATATACTGCCGGGGCGCGCAAGACGACAAGGGCCAGTTCTTCGCCTTTCTCTGCGGAGTGCGCTCTCTCAAGCATCGCCCCAATCTCAAATTCGTTTTGGAAGGACAGGAGGAAAGCGGCTCGGTCGCGCTTTTCAAGCTTCTGGAGAACAAGGATTTCGTTCGTCGGATTTCCGCCGACGTCTTGGCGGTTTGCGACACCGGCGCGGGCGTGAATCTGCGTCCGGCGATTATCGCGGGTTTGCGCGGAGTCAACCACTTCACGGTCAAGCTCACCGCCGCCAATCGCGATCTCCATTCCGGAGAATACGGCGGCATCGCCCCCAACGCCGCGCAGGGCATGGCGGAGTTGATGGCGTCGCTTCACAACGCCGACGGGTCGATCGCGGTCGCGGGATTTCGCGACGGCGTCATTCCGCCGACTCACGAGGAACTGGAAGCGGCGGAAGCGGGTTTCGCGAGCGAGGCGGAGCTCGAAAAGGACATCGGCGTCGAGCCGTGCGGCGGACAGCTCGGCAAGACCGTCGTCCAGCGCAACGGCTTCGAGCCGACGATTGAAGTCAACGGCATCCATTCGGGTTACGGCGGGCCGGGTTCGAAGACGGTGATTCCCTGCGAAGCGATCGCGAAAATCTCCACGCGCCTCGTCCCCGGGCAGATTCCCGAGCGGACTTTCGACGCGATCAAGCGCCATCTCAAGGATCGTTGTCCGCGCGGAATGACGCTGAGTTTTCCGGAGGACAGCGGCCTTTCGTCGGCGATGCGGCTACCGCTTTCCTCGCCGCTTTTCCGCATCGCCGAGGACGTTCTAAAGTCGATGGACGAGCGCGGTCCCGCGTACATTTGGGACGGCGCGTCGATTCCGATCGTCTCGGCGCTCAAGGAGCGCAGCGGCGCGGCGCCGCTGCTCGTCGGCTGGGGACAGCCGGAGGATTGCATCCATTCGCCGAACGAATCGTATTCCGTCCGGCAGTTTTCGCTCGCGAAGACCTGGGCGATGAAGATACTGGAAGGGCTTAAATGAGCGCGGAATCGGAAAACAAGTTGCGGGACATGGCCGCGCGCATTCGCGAAATGCGCGAGATCATCGGATACACGACCGAGACGATGGCGAAGCTCGTCGGCGCGGAAGAGTCGGAGTATCGCGCGGTCGAGGCGGGAGAGGTCGAGCCGACTTTCAATTTCCTGCACCAGTGCGCGATTGCCTTCGGCGTGGACATCAATTCGCTTTTGGAGGGCAATTCGGCGCATCTTTCGGGTTACGAAGTGACGCGCGCGGGGCAGGGACCGGTCACCGCCGCCGAGCCGTACATGACGATTCGCAATCAGGCGGCGATGTTCCAAAATCGCCTCGGCACGCCCTATTGGGTGACTTACAAATACGACGAGAAGCTGGTGAACGCGCCGATTGCGACGACCACGCACTCCGGTCAGGAGTTCGACATCGTTCTCAAGGGGACGATGAAGATTCGCGTCGGCGATCATACCGAGATTCTGCACGAGGGCGATTCCATTTTCTACAAGTCCTCGACGCCGCACGGCATGATCGCGATGGACGGGAAATCCATGACCTTCATCGCGATGGTGATGGCGGGGCCGGAGGGCGACTCCCACCTCGGGCTCGAGACGATTCGTCCGCGCACCGACCAGACGCCGCTCATCGTGCAGAAGTTCCTCGACGTCCTGGAGGACGAGCGCGGGTGCCTGAAGCGCATCAAGTTTCGCGGCATCGAGAAGTTCAACTTCGCCTTCGACATTGTGGACGAAATCGCGAAGAAGTATCCCGACAAGCTCGCGATGCTTCACGTTTCCGACGAGTTCACCGAGCGGCGCTTTACCTTCAAGGAGATTTCCGAGACCTCCAATCAGGTCGCGAACTATCTCCTGTCGCTCGGCATCCAGCGCGGCGACAGGGTGATGCTGGTCATGAAGCGCCACTACCAGTTCTGGCCGACGATTCTCGCGCTCCATAAAATCGGGGCGATTGTGATTCCGGCGACGAGCCAGCTTTTGGTGCACGACTTCGCCTATCGCTTCAAGGCGGCGGGCGTGAAGGCGCTCGTTTGCACCGCCGACGGCGAGGTCGCCGCCGAAGCGGAGAAGGCGGAGAAGGAGCTGGGCCTTAATTCACTCGTCAAGCTCATCGTCAACGGCAAGCGTCCCGGCTGGCGCGATTTCGATTCGGAATATCCCGGGTTCTCGCGCGTCTTCGGACGGGTCAAGGATTCGCCCGGCGGCAACGACCCGATGCTTATGTTCTTCACCAGCGGAACGACGGGATATCCGAAGATGGCGCTTCACAGCTACAAGTACGCGCTCGGACACTACGTCACCGCCAAGTACTGGCACCAAGTCGAGCGCGACGGCTTGCATTTCACGATTTCCGAAACCGGCTGGGCGAAGGCGCTTTGGGGCAAGCTCTACGGACAGTGGATGTGCGAGGGCGGACTGTTTGTCTACGACTTCGCGCGTTTCCACGCCGAGAACATCCTGCCGATGTTCGCGAAGTACAAGATCACCACTTTTTGCGCGCCGCCGACGATGTACCGGATGCTCATCAAGGAGGACATCTCGAAGTACGATTTTTCCTCGGTGCACCACGCCACCACCGCGGGCGAGGCGCTGAACCCCGAGGTGTTCGTGCAGTTCGAACGCGCGACGGGACTCAAGATTCACGAGGGCTTCGGCCAGTCGGAAACCACGTGCGCGCTCGGCAATCTGCTCGGCGACGCGCTCAAGCCCGGTTCGATGGGCAAGCCCATTCCCGACTACGACGTCGATCTCGTGGACGAGAACGGAAATTCGGTGCCGCCCGGCGAGCACGGCGAAATCGTCATTCGCACTCCGCGCGAGAATCCCCACCCCGGCGTCTTCATCGGATACTACAACGACGAGGAGAAAACCGCCGAGGCCTGGCGCGGCGGAATGTACCACACCTGCGATCTCGCGTGGAAGGACGAGGACGGATATTACCACTACGTCGGGCGAGCGGACGACGTCATCAAGTCGTCGGGCTACCGAATCGGGCCGTTCGAAATCGAGAACGTCATCATGGAGCTTCCCTACGTCGTGGAGTGCGGGGTTTCGGCCGCGCCCGACCCGATTCGCGGGCAGGTCGTCAAGGCGACGATAAAACTGGTCAAGGGCAAGGCGCCGAGCGAAGAGCTGAAGAAGGAAATTCAGGACTACGTCAAGGCGCACACCGCTCCCTACAAGTATCCGCGCATCGTGGTCTTCAGGGATGAGCTACCCAAGACGACGAGCGGCAAGATCCAGCGCAACCTCCTCTAATGAAGATCGTCGTAGGCCTCGGCAATCCCGGCGCGCAGTATGCGAATACTCCGCACTCGGTCGGCTTCGAGGCGGTGGACGCCCTCGCGCGGGAATTGAACGCGGAATGGGAGGCGAAGCGCCAGTTCCAGTGCCTTCTCGCAAAAGGCGTTTTCGCGGGCGAGGCGGTGATGCTCGTAAAGCCCCAGACCTTCATGAACCTTTCCGGCGAATCGGTCGCGCCCGTGGTAAAATACCATAACGCGAGCGCGGCGGATCTCGTCGTCGTGCAGGACGACATCGATCTTGAAGTCGGCAGATTGCGCATACGCAAGGGCGGCAGCGCGGGCGGCCACAACGGAATTCGCAACGTCATCGAACGATTGGGCACGCCGGATTTCATTCGCCTCAAACTCGGCGTCGGCAAGGACAAATCGAACGTCCTCGCCCATGTGCTCGGGAAATTCGACCCGACGACGCGCGAGGTCATGGACAAGGTCGTCGCCGAAGCCGTCAAGGCGCTCAAGTGCATTCTCGAGTCGGGCGCGGACGCGGCGATGAACGGCTACAACGGATGGCAGGCCTGAGCGAAACCCCGAAGGGCGAACGCGTCCATATCGCGTTTTTCGGCTTGCGGAACGCCGGCAAGTCCACGCTCGTGAACGAGTTCACGCTTTCGCCGATCGCCATCGTCTCCGACGTTCCCGGGACGACCACCGATCCGGTTTCGAAGGCGATGGAGATAAAGCCGCTCGGGCCGTGTCTCGTGACCGACACCGCCGGCCTTGACGACGCGGGCGAGCTCGGCGCGGAAAGGGTGCGCCGAACATTGGAGGTTTTGCGGCTCGCGGACGTCGCGGTTTGGGTCGCGGGCGCGAACGATGCGCCGATTCCCGAGGAACTGAAAAAGGCGAAGATTCCCATTATCGTCCATCGGCGCGGCGACACGGCGGAGGATTTGCGCGCGAAAATCGCGGCGCTCGATTTGGGCGATGTTCAGACGGGGCTTTTGGACGGGTTGGTGAAGAAGGGCGACCACGTCCTTTGCGTTTGCCCGATTGACGAGGCGGCGCCCAAGGGACGGCTCATCTTGCCCCAAGTGCAAGTCATTCGCGCGGCGTTGGACGTCGGCGCTCGCGTCACCGTGGTCAAGCCGGAGGACGTGGAAAACGGCGACTATGCGCTTGTCGTCACCGATTCGCAGGCCTTCGCCGAGGTAAGCAAGCGCCTCCCGCCGAGTGCGCCGCTTACCGGCTTTTCCATTCTCTTCGCGCGGCAGAAGGGCGATATTGGAGTTTACGTTTCCTCGCTTGCCGAAATCGGGAAGCTGAAGGACGGCGATACGGTGCTCGTCGCCGAGGGTTGCACCCATCATCGGCAGTGCAACGACATCGGCTCGGTCAAGATTCCCGCGGCGCTCAAGAAGCTTTCGGGCAAGAATTTGCGTTTCGAGTTCGCGAGCGGCGACAAGTTCGCGCTCGGATCGGACGTTAAGCTCGTCGTCCAGTGCGGCGGGTGCATGCTTTCGCGTCGGGAAGTTCTGCGGCGAATCGGAGCTTGCCGAGACGCGGGAATCCCGATCGTCAATTACGGTATGGTGCTCGCCTTGGCGGCGGGAGTGGAGATCGAACGATGCGTGAAATAGGCGATATTCTCGCGGAGGTTCGCTCGCGAATCGACGCGGCGTGCGCTCGCGCGGGGCGCAAACCGGAGGAAGTGGAAATCGTCGCGGTTACCAAGACTCACGGCGCGGAAGTCGTGCGCGAGGCGTGGGACGCGGGGCTTTCGATCGTCGGCGAGAACAAGGTGCAGGAGGCGGCGTGGAAGAAGCCCGCGAGCGTTTCGGGGCCTTCGTGGCATCTCATCGGCCACTTGCAGTCGAACAAGGTTCGGCAGGCGCTGATGACGTTCGACTTCATTCATTCGGTCGATTCGACGAAATTGCTGGAGCGCATCGAGACGATTGCGGACGAGCTCGGACTTTCGCCGCACATACTGTTCGAGGTCAACGTCTCCGGCGAGAGATCCAAAAGCGGCATGCGTCCGGAGGAAGTCGATTCGGCGATCGAGTTTTTGACGACGAAGTGTCGGCGCGTCACGCTGGAGGGCTTTATGACGATGGCGCCGTTCACCCCCGAACCCGAGGAAACGAGGCCGGTGTTTCGCGCCTTGCGGGAACTTCGGGATCGCGCGGAACGGAAGTTCTCGATTTCCCTGCCGCGACTTTCGATGGGAATGAGCGGCGACTATGAAGTCGCCGTGGAGGAGGGCGCGACGTGGGTGCGTCTCGGAACCGTGCTCTTCGGCGAACGTCCCAAGCTCAAACTCGGCGCGCCGCGCGGCGAAATGCCGGTGAAAATTCTCGACTGATGTTTCCCGTCGAAGCGAAAATCGGGGATATCCGGCGCGCGCTCGCCGACGGCAGGAGCGTCGTTTTGACCGCGCCGCCCGGCAGCGGCAAGACGACTTGCGTTCCGCCGGCGCTGATGGACGAAGAGTGGCTCGGAGGGAAAAAGATCGTGATGCTCGAACCGCGGCGCATCGCCGCGCGCAGTTCGGCGACTTACATGGCGCGCAAGCTCGGCGAAGACGTCGGAGGGCGGGTCGGCTATCAAGTTCGGCTGGAACGCAAACTTTCCAAGTCGACGCGGCTCGAGGTCGTGACCGAGGGCCTTCTCGCCCAGCGCATCCTCGGCGACGGCGAGCTTTCGGATACGGGACTTCTGATTTTCGACGAATTCCACGAGCGCTCGCTCCAATGCGATCTCGCTTTCGCGCTCGCGCTGGAGGTTCGGCGCGCGTTGAGGCCGGATTTAAGAATTCTCGTCATGTCCGCGACGCTGGACGCGGAGCCGCTTATGAAACATCTCGATGACGCCGTCCTTGTGCGCGCCGAGGGACGGATGTTTCCGGTCGCGACCGAGTACCTCGGAGAGACGTCGATGGAAAACGCGGTGAAGCGCGCGCTTGCCGAGACCGACGGCGACGTCCTTTGCTTTTTGCCCGGCGAGGGCGAAATCAAGCGGACGATGCAACGCCTCTCGCTCGAATCGGCGGAGGTGATGCCGCTTTACGGCGCGCTTCCCAAAGAGGCGCAGGATCGGGTTTTCGAAAGCGGACCTCGGCGCAAGGTGATCCTTTCCACATCCATCGCCGAGACTTCGCTTACCGTCGAGGGCGTGACCGCGGTCGTCGACTCGGGACTCATGCGGACGGAGAAGTTCTCGCCTTCGACCGGGATGTCGGGGCTCGTCACCCTGCCGCTTACGCGAGACCGCGCCGAGCAGCGGCGCGGGCGGGCGGGGCGTGTAAAACCCGGAGTCTGCTATCGGTTGTGGACGAAGGAGGGCGAGGTCTCGCGTCCCGAAAAGGCGATGCCCGAGGTGCTGGAGCAAGACCTTGCCTCGCTCGTACTCGCCAGCGCCGCCTGGGGCGCGCTCGGACGCGAGGATTTGCCGTGGCTTACGCCGCCCTCGGCGAGCAACTGGGAACGGGCGACGGAGCTTCTGCGCCGATTGGGGGCGTTGGACGAATCGGGCCAGATCACCGACAAAGGACGGAAAATGTCGATGATGAGCATGCATCCTCGGCTTGCGAACATGGTGCTCGGCGGCGGCGATCCGATTTACGCGGCGATTGTCGAAGAAGGGTCCAAAGATCGCGAAACCGACATTCGCTACGTAAAGATTACGCCGCGCATCAAGGAGCTCGCGCGGCGCTTCGCGATTGGCGATAAGCGGGGGCTTTCCGCCGGAGCTTCGCTCGCGCTCGCCTATCCCGAACGCATCGCCCGCAATCGCGGCAACGGCACTTTTCGCATGGTGAACGGTCGGGGCGCGTTTCTCGAACCGGACGATCCGCTCGCCTCCGAGAAATACCTCGTCTGCTGTTCGCTCGACGACCGACCGGGCGACGCGCGGATTTGGACGGCAGCTCCGATAACCGAAGCGGAGATTCTTTCGGCGTTCGGCGACCGCTTGCGGACGAAATCGGTTTGCGAATGGGATCGGCGCACCGACGGAGTGAAGAGCGTGAAGCGGGAACTGCTCGGCGAGATGATGATTTCCGAAAAGCCCGATCGGGCGGCGGAGGGCGTTACCGAGGCGTTGCTGGACGGCGTTCGACTCAAGGGCGTCGACAATCTGCCTTGCTGGAACAAGGGTTCGCTCGCGTACCGCGCGCGCATCGACTTCTTGAGCCGCATCGATGACAAGTGGCCGCGGATCGACGACGAAACGCTGATCGGGGCGCTGGCGGGGTTTTTGGGCGGGATGAACAAATGGCGGGATTTGGAAATCGTCGACCTTATCGCGGTCATGAATTTCATTCTCTCGGAGCGTTCGCTTTCGGCACGGGAACTCGATCGTCTCGCGCCGCCGCGAATTGCCGTGCCGTCGGGGAGGACTTACGCGATCCACTACGAAGGCGCGGAGCCGACGGCGGAGGTGAAATTGCAGGAATGCTTCGGGATGACGGAGACGCCGAAGGTCGCGCTCGGCAAGGTGCCGGTGGTGATGACGCTGCTTTCGCCGGCCGGGCGTCCGATTCAGATAACCAAGGATCTCGCGGGGTTCTGGCGCGGCGCGTACCAGCTCGTCCGCAAGGACATGCGCGGGCGTTATCCCAAGCACAACTGGCCGGAGAATCCCTGCTGACGTTCGCTTATTGACAAAAAGCCGCGAAGTGGTGTATTATTGCGCACGAGGGAAGGATTTACGAGGAATGGCGAAAAAACTATTGATTGTGGAATCTCCGGCCAAGGCGAAAACCATCGGGAAGTATCTCGGAAGCGAATTCGTCGTCAAAAGCTCGGTCGGTCACATTCGCGATTTGCCGAAGGAGTCGGGGGCGATAAAAATCGTCGAAAACGGTTCCGGGAAGTGGGAGTTCACGCCCACTTACGAGATTTCCGAGGGCAAGGACAAGGTGGTCGGGGAACTCAAGAGCGCGACCAAGGGCGCGTCCGAAATCTATCTCGCGAGCGATCCCGACCGCGAAGGGGAGGCGATCGCCTGGCATTTGAAGACCGTCTTGGAGCCGGTGGCCGAAGGCAAGCCGTTCAAGCGCGTTACCTACAACGAAATCACCAAGCGCGCGGTACTGAAGGCGATTGCCGAACCGCGGGACATCGACATGCCGCTCGTCGACGCCCAACAGGCGCGGCGAATTCTCGATCGGCTCGTCGGCTACAAGGTTTCGCCGCTGCTTTGGAAGAACATAAATTGCGTCAACAATCGCACGCTTTCGGCGGGGCGCGTCCAGTCGGTGGCTCTGCGGCTGCTCGTCGAGCGCCAACGGGAAATCGACGCGTTCAAGCCCGAGACCTACTTTTTGATGGGCGTCGAGGCGAGAAAGCGCGGCGACGCGAAGACGTTCGTCGCCAGACTCGCGCGGTTCGACGGCGAGAAGCCCGACATTCGGAGCAAGGAGGAGGCGGACAAGGTGATCTTGGATCTCGCGGGCGCGGAACTCGCGGTCGGCGATCTCAAGTCCCAGCCCAAGGCCCGCCACGCCTTGCCGCCGTTCACCACTTCCACCTTGCAGCAAGCGGCCTCGAGCGTGCTCGGGTTTTCGCCCGGCAAGACGATGAAAATCGCGCAGTCGCTTTACGAACAGGGGCGGATAACCTACATGCGCTCCGATTCGGTGAACGTCTCGGAGGAGGCGCGCGCGGCGGCGAAGGCCTTCATCGTCGGCGAATACGGCGAGGATTATTATCCGGAGAAGCCGAATTTCTTCACCACCAAGGCCAAGGCGGGCGTCGAGGCGCAGGAGGCGCACGAGGCGATTCGTCCTACCGACGTGACGCTGAAGCCCGAGGCCTCCAAACTGGACGCGCAGGAGCTCAAGCTCTACGATCTCGTCTGGCGGCGTTTCGTCGCAAGCCAGATGGCCGATGCGAAAACCACGGTCAAGACCATCGCGCTCGACGCGGTCAAGGGCGGGCTCGTCCACTCCTACCGGTTCACCGCTTCGGCGACGATCGTCGATTTCGATGGGTTCCTGAAGGTGATGAAGCTCTCCCTCAAGAAAAAGACCAAGGACGGCGAGGACGACGAGGACACCGACGAAGTCGCGTATCTGCCGGCGGTGGAAATAGGCGAAGCCGTGGAAGCGGTGAGATTTCTCTCTGACCAAAAGGAGACGCGCGGCCCCTCCCACTATTCCGAGGCCTCGCTCATCAAGATGTTGGAGGAAAACGGGGTCGGACGTCCTTCCACCTACGCGGCGACGATCGAGACGTTGAAGAACCGGGAATACGCCAAGACCGAAAAGAAGAAGCTCGTGCCGCTCGAACGCGGAATTTTGGTTTCGGATTGGCTGACGAAGAAGATGGACGCGCTTTTCAGCGTCGGCTACACCGCGCAGATGGAGGCGGAGCTCGACGAGGTCGAGGAGAAGGGCGTCGCGATGAACGACATGCTTTCGCGTTTCTACGAGAAGCTGCTCAAGGAGATCGATTCCTCCTCCGAGCCGCCGCCGGACAAGGAGAAATTCGACATCGTCTTCGCCTTGTTGGACGAAGTCAGGGAATGGAAGCCGGCGAAAAAGGTCGGTAAGCGCGTTTATGATGACAAGGCGTTCGTCGAAAGCGTGAAGGAGCAGGCGGCGGACGGCTCGCGTCCTTTGAGTGCGCGTCAATTGCAGTTTCTCGTTCGGATGGCACTCATGTACGCCGATCAGATACCGGAGTGCGAGGCCAAGCTCAAGGCCGCTTCGCTCGCGGTCGCCGGAGTTGCCACCATGGAGCGGGCGAATCCGGAACTCGTGCGGTTCTGCTTCGAGACGATGGATCGCATCGGCGGAATGGACAAGAATCCGTTCCTCAATTCGCTGCGCGAACAGTTCGAACGCGGCAAGGGGCTTTCCATCAAGCAATTCCAGATTCTCGCGCGGGCGGTCGGCGGAAACGCGTCCGAGCTCGCCGACGCCAACGACGTCAGGGCGAAGCTGGTCGACTACGTTCCCGGCGGATTCGAAAACGCCGAGTACGACCCGACGGTGGCGAAGATCCTGGAGGCGTTCAAGTCGGTGAAGGAATGGCGCGCTCCGGTGAAGCGCGGCAAGCGGACTTACAACGACGAGGATTTCGTCGCGTCCATTCGCGATCAGTTTGAGCGCCGCAATTCGCTTTCCGCCCGCCAGATCGGAGCGCTGAAGCGCGTTGCCTCGCTTTACTCCATCAAGGTCGGAGATGACGGCGAAGCCAAATAAGGCGGCGTCCGGCGACGAACTGCTCGAAAGATTCGAGAAGTATCTCGTCGCCGAACGCAATCTCTCGGAGCACACCCGGGTCGGTTACCTTATCGATCTCGGGCAGTTGGTGACGGCGAAGTGGGGGGAGGACGCGAAGCCGCCGTACGATTGGGCGTCCTATACCGAGGACGACGCCAGGAGATATCTCGGTGCGTTCGCGAAAGCCGGTTCCGCCGCCACGACGACCAAGCGGAAGCTCGCCGCCGCCCGGATGTTCTTCCGCTTTTTGCAGCGTTGCGAATTCGTGCTCGACAATCCTTTTTCGCTATTGCGCGGCCCTCGCGGGGAAAAACCGCTTCCGAAGACGCTTTCGGTGGAGGAAGTAAAGCGCTTTCTCGCCCAGCCGATGAAGGATTTCAAGGAGGGGACGATTGCGGAATATCCGGCCTTGCGGGATACGGCGATTTACGAAACTCTGTACTCTACGGGTTGCCGAATAAGCGAAATCGTGTCTATAAAGTGGAAAACCGTCGATTTTACGCGAAAATCGATGATCGTGCTCGGTAAGGGCTCCAAGGAACGGCTCGTCATTCTCGGCTCGGCGGCGATCAAGGCGTTGGAACGATTAAGGAGTTATCTCGTCGAAAATCGACCGGAATGCGCATCTTTGGAGTCCGAAGCATTTATGACCGACGCCTTCAACAGAATGTATCCGCGTTTCGCGGAGCGACGGATGAAGCGTTATCTCGCGGAAGCGGAGCTACCGATGGAAATAACTCCGCACAAATTGCGGCACAGCTTCGCGACGCATTTGCTCGACGCGGGGGCCGATTTGCGGTCGGTGCAGGAAATGCTCGGCCACGCGTCGCTTTCCACCACTCAGGTCTACACCCACGTATCGGTCGAGCGGCTCAAGGACGCCTATGCCGCGGCCCATCCGCGGGCCTGAAAAATTGTTTAATTTACCCTCTTGCGCGATAAGTGCGTTTTTTGATATAATACACACCAATCTTCGCAAGAAGAGGGTCGCGATACGGGCAGGTACATCCCGTCGCGTCGTGACCGTTGAGCTTCGCTCGCGGTCGTGATGTGTCCGCGAGCGATTCGTTTCTTGCAAGGATACTGAGTGGAGACGAAACCGCGTGTGGAGCGCCAAGATGGGCTTCCGGCGGCAACTCCGAGTGGAGTCCGCCGATTGCGAGGAAAGTCGAAGCGCAGGTCAACGAAACAAAAGAACAAAGGCAAAGACAATGCAACAGCAAAGAGTACGCATCCGCCTCCAGGCATACGATCATCGTGTGCTGGATCAGGCCGTCGGTGGCATCATCGACACGGCCCGTGGCACCGGTGCGCAAGTCGTGGGCCCGATTCCGCTGCCCACGCGCGTCGAACGCTTCACCGTGAACCGTTCGCCGAACGTCGACAAGAAGTCGATGGATCAGTTCGAGATGCGCACCCACAAGCGCCTCCTCGACATCGTCAACCCGACCGCGCAGACGATCGACGAGCTCAAGAAGCTCAATCTTCCCGCGGGCGTCGACATCACCATCAAGGTCTGATAGGAGGGTGTCATGGAAGGTTTGATTGGCAAGAAAATCGGAATGACCCAGGTCTACGACGCGGACGGCAACCGCACTTGCGTTACCGTCATCGAAGTCGGTCCATGCCCGGTCGTTCAGCTCAAGACCCTCGAGAAGGACGGCTACGTCGCCGCGCAGCTCGGTTTCGGCGCGCAGAAGGCGAAGCGTCTGGCGAAGGCCCAGCAGAAGCATTTCGAGAAGGCCCAAGTCGAGGCGATGAAGGTTCTCCGCGAATTCGCGATGGAAGACGGTGACAAGGAGCTCAAGGTGGGCGACAAGGTCACCGTTTCCAATTTCGAGGGCGTGAAGTACGTCGACGTCACCGGCGTTACCAAGGGCAAGGGCTACGCGGGCGTTTTGAAGCGCTACAAATTCGCGGGCGGCAACATGACCCACGGTGGCCACTCGAAGCGTCGTACCGGCGGTTTGGCCGCGCGCGACCTCCCGGGTTGGATCGAGAAGGGCAAGCGCATGCCCGGCCATATGGGCGACGTCAACCGCAAGGCGATGAACCTCGAGGTCGTCGCGATCCGCGCGGAGGACAACGCGCTGCTCGTCAAGGGTTCGATTCCCGGCGCCCGCAACGGCACGGTCATCGTCCGCAAGTCCCTCAAGAACAACGCGATCGCCGCCAAGGCGAAGAAAGGGGCTAAGTAATCATGCAGAAGATCGAAGTCACTTTCGACGAATCCAAGCTCGTTCTCGACAAGGGTTCGCAGGCGGTCAAGGACGCGGTTACCGCGATCCGCAACGCGCTCCGCGCGGGCACCGCCTCGACGAAGGGCAAGGGCGAAGTCGCCGGCTCCAACAAGAAGCCGTGGAAGCAGAAGGGTACGGGCAACGCCCGCGCCGGCTTTCGCCAGAGCCCGGTGTGGCGCGGCGGCGGCGTGGCGCACGGTCCGAAGCCCCGTTCCTTCGAGCAGAAGCTCAACAAGAAGGTCTGGGCGCTTGCGTTCGCGCGCGCGTTCTCCGACAAGCTCAAAGCCGGCGACGTGATCGTCGTCGACGAATTCAAATTCGAGGCCCCGAAGACCAAGCTCATGGCCAAGCTCCTCAAGGATCTTGGAGTCGAGCGTACGGCGTGCGTCGTCCAGAAGGACGTCGACGATACGGTGGTTTTGGCGACCTCCAACCTCGCGAAGATCGACTACTCGACCGCGCAGGCGCTCGACGTCTACACGCTGCTCGCCTGCCGCAAGCTCGTTTGCGACAAGGCCGGGTTCGACGCGCTGATGGCGCGCATCGCCAAGTAAGGGGGAAAGGTCATGACCAAAGCAGAACTCAAGACCAAGACCAACGGAGTCATCCTCGACGTTCTCATTACCGAGAAGGGTTCGCAACTCTCGGTCGAGAATCGCTGTCTTCTCGAGGTCGCTCCCGACGCCCGCAAGCCGTTGATCGCGAGCGAGGCGGAGAAGGCGTTCGGCGTGCACGTGCTCGCGGTTCGCACCGTTAACGTCAAGGGCGGCGTCAAGTACGTGCGCGGCACCCGCCGCACGCGCACCGAGTCGACCTGGAAGAAGGCGATCGTCACCGTCAAGCCGGGCGAGCGCATCGAACTCGCGTAAGGAGCAGAAAGAAAATGGCACTTAAAACCTACAAAGCCCGTTCGTGCGGTATGCGCTTCCGCGAATCCGCCACGTTCGAGGAGATTACCGCCAAGAAGCCGGTAAAGCGGCTCACCAAGGCGGTTCGCAAGACCGCGGGTCGCAACAACCAGGGCCGCATCACCACGCGCCATCACGGCGGCGGGGCGAAGCAGCGTCTGAGGATCGTCGACTTCAAGCGCAACAAGTTCGGCGTCGAGGCGACCGTCAAGGACATCGCCTACGATCCGACTCGCAGCGCCTATCTCGCGCTTGTGCAGTACGCCGACGGCGAACTTTCCTACATTCTCGCGCCGGAAGGCCTCAAGGTCGGCGCGAAGCTGATGAACGGTCCCAAGGCCGAGGCCACGGTCGGCAACTGCCTGCCGCTCGCGCAGATTCCGCTCGGGCTCTTCGTTCACGCGATCGAGCTCGTTCCGGGCGAAGGCGCGAAGATCGGCCGCTCGGCCGGCAACTCCTGCCAGGTCATGGCTCGCGACGGCAACGTCGTGACGCTGAAGATGCCGTCGGGAGAGGTTCGGATGTTCAACGGTCGCTGCCTCGCCACGGTCGGTTCGGTCGGTAACAAGGACTGGGGTTCGATCAAGCTCGGCAAGGCCGGTCGCAAGCGCTACCTCGGCATTCGTCCGACGGTGCGCGGCGTCGCCATGAACCCGGTCGATCACCCGATGGGCGGCGGCGAAGGCCGTACCTCGGGCGGTTCGGATCCGCGTTCGCCGTGGGGCCAGCTCGCGAAGGGCGGAAAGACCCGCGCGAAGCGGAAGGCCTCCAACAGAGTCATCGTCAAGAGGAGGAAATAACATATGGCGCGTTCTCTAAAGAAGGGACCTTATGTAGAGGAGAGCCTCCTCCGCAAGGTCGAGAAGATGCAAGCGAGCGGCAAGAAGCAGCCGATCAAGACCTGGAGCCGTCGTTCGATGGTGCTTCCGGAGTTCGTCGGGCTTACGTTCGCGATTCACAACGGCCGTCAGCACCTGCCGGTCTTCATCACGGAAAACATGGTCGGCCACCGTCTCGGCGAATTCGCCCCGACGCGTACCTTCAAGGCGCACGGCAACGCCGCCGCCAAGGTCGAGGCTAAGTAAGGGGATAGGAAATGGAAGTCACAGCCATTACCCGTAATGCGCGCATGTCCGCGGCCAAGGGCCGTCCGCTGGCGCGCTCCTGCCAGGGGCTCAAGGCCTCCGAGGCGCTTAAAATCGTCGAGTTCTCGCCCAAGAAGGCGGCGATCATCATCAAGAAGACGATCCTGAGCGCGGTTGCGAACGCCAAGAACAACAACGGCGTCGCCGACGCCGCCGACCTCAAGATCAAGCTTTGCGTGCTGGACGAGTCCGTTCGCATGCGTCGCTACTGGCCCACTGCCCGCGGTTCGGCCCACCCGATCGCGCGTCGCATGTGCCACTGCAAGGTGATCCTCACCGACGAGAAGAAGGAGGCGAAATAATGGGACAGAAAGTCAACCCCATCGGCTTCAGAGTCGGCGTTAATCACGCCTGGGGTAGCCGTTGGTTCGCGCCCAAGAAGACCTTTGGCGCCTATCTCATCGAGGATCAGCAGATCCGCGACGTCTGCAAGAAGGAGCTCGCCGAGGCGGGAATCTCCAAGATCATGATCGAGCGCTATCTGAGTCGCGTTCGCGTGACCTTGTTCAGCGCTCGCCCGGGCGTCATCATCGGCCGCAAGGGCGGTGACGTCGAGGCGATCCGCGCCAAGCTCGAGAAGATGACCAAGAAGGAAGTCTACCTCGAGATCAAGGAAGTGCAGGGAGCCGATGCCGACGCGCAACTCGTCGCCGAGTCGATCGCCCAGCAGCTCGAACGCCGCATCATGCTCAAGCGCGCGATGAAGCGCGCGATGAAGGTTGCGATGGATATGGGCGTGGACGGAATCAAGGTTCACGCGGGCGGCCGTATCAACGGCGCGGAAATCGCGCGCGTCGAGTGGTCCCGCGAGGGCAAGGTTCCGCTGCACACCCTGCGCGCCAACATCGACTACGGCTTCGCCGAAGCCAACACCACCGCCGGCAAGATCGGCATCAAGGTGTGGATCTGCAAGAAGGACGGTTTCCAGGCCCGTGCGCCCCGCAGCGAACGTCGCGGCGGCGAACGTCGCGAGCGCGGAGACAAGAAGGAAGGGAAGTAAAAAATGCCTTTGATGCCTAAAAGAGTGAAGTACCGCAAGGTCTCGAAGGGCAACCGTTCGGGTTACGCCACTTCGGGAACCGACCTCGCGTACGGCGAATTCGGCTTGAAGGCGCTTACCCGCGGCTTGCTCACGGCCACCCAGATCGAGGCGTGCCGCGTTGCGATCAACCGCGAAATGAAGCGCAAGGGCAAGCTCTGGATTCGCATTTTCCCCGATCGTCCCGTGACGCGCAAGCCGATCGAAGTCCGAATGGGCGGAGGCAAGGGCAACCCGGAATTCTGGGCGGCCGTGATTCTGCCCGGCAAGGTGCTCTTCGAAGTCGGCGGCGTTTCCGAGGATATCGCGAAGGAGTGCCTCCGTCTCGCGGCCACCAAGATCGGTATCCACACCAAGTTCATCACCCGCGCAGGAGTAAAGATCTAATGAGCACTGAAACCAATACTCGCACCGCGCGCAAGTTGCGCAAGGGCGTCGTGGTGTCCAAGATGGGCGCGAAGAGCGTCAAGGTCGCGGTTTCCTACCGCGAGCGCCATCCCGTCTACGGCAAGATCGTCACGCGCACGAAGAACTATCATGCGCACGACGAAAGCGACGCGGTCAAGGTCGGCGACACCGTAACCATTATGGAAACGCGGCCGCTCAGCGCGACGAAGCGCTGGCGCGTCGTGAAGTAAGGAGACCAAGGCAATGTTGCAGGAACTCTCCAATCTCGTAGTCGCGGACAACACCGGCGCCAAGCGCGCCATGTGCTTCCGCATTCTCAAGCAGCGCAAGGAATACGCCCATCTCGGCGACGTAATCCGCGTGGCGATCAAGGAAGCGTCGCCGACCTCCTCCATCAAGAAGGGCTCGGTCGCGACCGCGGTCATCATCCGCACCGGAAACCCGATTCGCCGGGCCGACGGATCGACGGTTCACTTCGACCAGAACGCGTGCGTTCTCGTCGACTCGAAGCTCAACCCGATCGGAACCCGCGTGTTCGGGCCGGTCGCGCGCGAACTTCGCGACAAGAACTACATGAAGATCCTCTCGATGGCCCCGGAAGTGGTCTAAATTCAGGAGCGTAAGAAAATGGCTATCGCAAGAATCAAGAAGAACGACACCGTGATCGTCATCCGCGGCAACGACGCGGGCAAGACCGGTACGGTGATGAGCGTCAACCCGAAGAAGGGAACGGCGATCGTCGGCGGAATCAACGTCCACAAGAAGGCGATGCGCCGCACCGAAAAGACGGCCGGCGGTCTCATCGACAAGGAGTTGCCGATTCTGCTTTCCAAGCTCATGCCCTACGACGCCGACAAGAAGTGCGGCACTCGCGTCAGGACCGGCGAGAAGGAAGGCAAGAAGGCGCGCGTCTCCGTGAAAAGCGGCAAGACCCTCTAAGGATAAGGAACGAAAATCATGGCAAGACTCAAAGACGAATACGCGAGCCGCATGGTGGCCGAGCTGGAGAAGAAGCTCAACACCACCAACAAGATGCTCGTTCCCCGCCTTCAGAAGATCGTCATCAACATGGGCTTCGGCATCGTCTCCAAGGACGAGCAGAAGACGCTGGTGGACGACCTCATGGCGATCACCGGTCAGAAGCCCATGCTCTGCAAGGCGAAGAAGTCGATCTCGAACTTCAAGCTCCGCGAGGGCATGGTAATCGGCGCGAAGGTCACGTTGCGCGGCGAGCGCATGTGGGAATTCGCCGACCGCCTCATCTCGGCGGCGCTTCCGAGAATTCGCGACTTCCGCGGAGTTCCGAATCGCGGCTTCGACGGCGCGGGCAACTACACCCTCGGCGTCAAGGAGCACACGATTTTCCCCGAACTCGTGGAATCCAGCGCCCATTCCGGCATGGACATCACGTTCGTGACCTCGTCCACCGACAACAAGGCCTGCAAGGAGCTTCTCGTCTCCATGGGCATGCCGTTCGCAGGGAGGAACTAATCATGGCCAAGCAATGTCTCATCGAAAAGCAGAAGAAGGCCCCCAAGTTCAAGGTGCGCGCGTACAACCGTTGCCAGCGCTGCGGTCGTCGCCACGCCTACATCCGCAAGTTCGGCGTGTGCCGTCTGTGCTTCCGCGAACTCGCGGTCGCCGGACTCATCCCCGGCGTTACCAAGGCCTCGTGGTAAGGTAAAGGAAAGGAATCACTGATATGGTAATCGATCCCATTTCCGACATGCTCACGACGATCCGCAACGGTCTGAAGGCTCGCCTTTACTCCGTCGCGACTCCCGCGAGCAATCTCAAGGGCGAAATCGCCCGCGTCATGAAGGAAGCCGGCTACATCGCCGACTCGGTCACGACCTCGGAATTCCCCAAGAAGCTCGTCATCACGCTCAAGTACACCGACCGCGCCGAACCCGCGATCACCGACTTGAAGCGCGTTTCGAAGCCGGGCTTGAGGAAATTCGTCTCGGTCTCCGAGATCCCGGTCGTTCTGGGCGGCATGGGCCTCGCGATTCTCTCCACCTCCAAGGGCGTCATGTCCGGAGCGGAGGCGAAGAAGGCGCGGCTCGGCGGCGAACTCATCTGCACGGTAGCTTAAGTACAAGGAGCCAAAGACAATGTCTCGAATCGGTAAAGAACCCGTCAAGCTCGCGGAAGGCGTTACCGCCACGATCGCGGGCCAGAAGGTGACGGTAAAGGGCAAGCTCGGAGAGCTTTCCTACACGATGCATGACGGCATCACGGCGAAGGTGGAAGACGGCAAGATCGTTTGCGCGTGCGCGGACGATGCCGCGTTCGGTAACTTCCACGGTCTCGCCCGCGCGCTGATCAACAACATGGTGATCGGCGTGTCCCAAGGCTACACCAAGCAGCTTTCGATCGAGGGCACCGGTTTCAAGGCCGTGCTCAAGGGACAGGAGCTCCAGCTTTCGCTCGGCTTCGCCTCCCCGAAGATCTTCGCGATTCCGGCCGGGCTCAAGTGCACGGTCGAGAACGAAGGGTTGCAGGTGACCGTAAGCGGCATCGACAAGAATCTCGTCGGCGAATCCGCCGCGCGCATTCGCTCGTACTATCCGGCCGAACCCTACAAGGGCAAGGGCATCAAGTACGTCGGCGAGCACATCCGCCGCAAACAAGGAAAGAAGGTGGCTTAATGTTCAATCGCAAGGTTCAGCGTCAGAAGCGCCACATGCGCCTTCGTCAGCGCGTGATCGGAACGGCGGCGCGTCCGCGGATGTCGATCTGCGTGACCAACAAGCATCTCTACGTCCAGTTCATCGACGACGACGCCGGCAAGACCCTCGCCTCCGCGAGCTCGCTCAAGGAGACGAAGGTCAATCTTGAAGTCGCCAAGGCGCTCGGCGCGAAAGCGGCGGAAGCGGCGAAGGCGGCGGGAATCTCGACCGTGGTCGTCGATCGCGGCGGCAACAAGTTCACCGGTCGCGTAGCGGCTATCGTCGAGGCGCTGGTCGCCGGCGGAGTCGCCATCAGCGCGAAGAAGGAGGAGAAGTAATCATGGCCATGAATCACGACAAGCGTCAGGACGCCGCGGCCGAGGACAATCTCGACGAACACACCGTATTCGTGAACCGCTGCGCCAAGACCGTCAAGGGCGGTCGTCGCATGAGCTTCTCGGCGGTGATCGTCGTCGGCGACAAGGACGGCAAGGTCGGCGTCGGATTCGGCAAGGCGAACGAAGTCGCCGATGCGATCCGCAAGGGAGGCGAAGCCGCGCGCAAGGACATGCACAAGATCACCCTCAAGGGCAAGACCATTCCGCACGACGTCGAGGGCGTCTGCGATGGCGGCCGGGTGATTTTGAAGCCCGCTCCGGACGGCACGGGCCTCATCGTCGGCGGTGGCATGCGCCCCGTTCTCGAAGCGGTCGGAATTCGCGATGCGGTCGGCAAGTCGCTCGGCTCGAAGAACCGTCTCAACGTGGTGAAGGCCACGATGAGCGCGCTCGAAAAGCTCCGTAGCGCCGAGGAGATCGCGGCGGTTCGCGCGTAAGAAAGGATTAATCGATATGGAACTCAATTCGCTTACCAACACCCCTGGCGCTCGCGAGCGTCGGAAACGCGTGGGCCGCGGCTGCGGCTCGGGCATGGGCAAGACCTCGACCCGCGGCAACAAGGGTCAGGGCTCGCGCAAGGGTCACAAGCAGAAACTCGTGTTCGAAGGCGGTCAGATGCCGCTCGTTCGCCGTTTGCCGAAGCGCGGCTTCAACAACGCCGCGTTTAACGCGAAGGCGCTCGCGGTCAACCTCTCCGAGCTCGAAAAGCACTTCGAGTCCGGCGCGGAGATTACCGTCGAGACGCTCGCCAAGGCGGGCTTTTCGGACAACAAGTGCCCGAAGATCAAGATTCTCGGCACGGGCGAGCTCACCAAGAAGCTCACCGTGAAGGTTCCTTGCTCGGCTTCCGCGAAGGCGAAGATCGAGAAGGCCGGCGGCAGCGTCGCCTAAACCGAATCTAAGATCGGAAACAAAAGCCGCGGCTCGCATAAAGGCCGCGGCTTTCGTTTATTTATGATATAATTGGGGCATGAAAAGAATATTACTATTTTTGCTCACCAACCTCGCGGTGATGATTACGCTTTCGGTCGTCTCCTCGTTGGTTTTCACGTTTCTTGGCGTTCCGCTTGAAAAGGTATTCGGCGAATACGCCTACCTCGTAGTTTGGGCGTTCGTCTACGGTCTTGGCGCGGCGATCATTTCGCTTCTGATGTCGAAGTCGATCGCCAAGTTCTCCACCGGCGCGCGGACGATCGACGGCAGCGAGGGCGAGGCGGAGCGCTGGCTGGTCGCCACGGTCGAGGATCTCGCGCGGCGCGCCAACTTGAAGACGCCGGAAGTCGCGATTTACGAAGGCGCCGCCAACGCCTTTGCGACGGGAGCGTTTCGCAATTCCGCCTTGGTCGCCGTCTCCACGGATATCATGCGTCAGATGTCGAAGGAGGAGTTGCGGGCGGTTTTGGGTCACGAGATTTCGCATGTCGCTAACGGCGATATGGTGACCTTGTGCCTTATCCAGGGCGTGCTCAACGCTTTTGTAATTCTCTTTTCGCGCATCATCGCCCATGTCGTCGCTAACGCCGGAAACGGCAATCGTCGCAGTCGCGGGAATCCCGCGCTTTACCTGCTCGTCGTCTGGATACTCGATATTGCGCTCGGAATTCTCGCCTCGCTAATCGTTTTCTGGTTCAGTCGTCGGCGCGAATACGCCGCTGACGCGGGGAGCGCGAAGTTGCTCGGTTCGCCCTCGCCGATGATCGCGGCGTTACGACGGCTCGGCAACCTCCAGCCCGGCACGCTTCCCGATTCGCTCAAGGCGATGGGCATTGCCGAGGGGAAGCGCACTTCCGTCTGGTCTACGCATCCTTCGCTTGAAGATCGCATCGCGGCGCTGACTTCGCTCATGAACACGGCGGCGTGAAAAAGGCGTTTCTCCTTTCGCTTGCGCTGCATGGTGCGGTGGTCGCGGCGGTGTGCGCTTCGCGCGGCGTGCGCGACGAGGAAGGCGTGGTGGAGATCGACCTCGCCTCGATGGAGATCGAGTCATGGCCGGAAATTGCGCCGCCTCCCGAGCCGCCTCGCTTATCGCCGGAAAAGCCGAAGGAAGTCGAGTCCAAGCGCAAGGAAGCGAGCGATCCCGCGAGCGTAATCGCGCCGCCGCGTCCCGAGCGGGCGATTACTCCCGAGTATCCGCGAAGCGCAAGGCGCAAAGGCCGCGAGGGGCGGGTGGTTGTGGAAGCGACGATTGACGAATCGGGAAAGGTCGTCGCGGCGAAAGTGGACGAGAGTTCGAACTGGGCGGAGTTGGACGCGGCCGCGCTCAAGGCGGTGAAGGAAGCCGCGTTCACGCCGGCTAAAGCGGAAGCGGGTGCGATTAAGTCGACGGTGCGATTGCCGCTCGTATTTCGCCTACGATAAATGGTATAATAATGCAGTTGGGGGCGAAATGGTGAAAGCGGCGGAAAACGAGATAAACGTCAGGCGCGAGCGCGAGAAGGCGAGAGCGCTTCGCGCAACCGATTGGTGGCGCGCGAAGATCGCGAAGGGCGAATGCTTTTACTGCCATAAAATCGTGGGCGCGGAGAATCTGACGCTCGACCATGTAATTCCAGTTTCACGCGGCGGCAAGTCCACTCGCGGAAATTGCGTTCCTTGCTGCAAGGAGTGCAACAACCAGAAGAAGGCGACGACTCCCGCGGAACGGATACTCGAAGAACTTTTCCCGAATGGAGCGGAAGCATGAAACTTTACGTCGCTACCCACAACGCCCACAAGATAAAGGAAATCGGCGAAATTCTCGCGGGCGTGGAAATCATCGCCGACGATCCCGAGGGAGTGGAGGAGACGGCGAGCGATTTTAAGGGCAACGCGCTCATCAAGGTTCGCGCAATCGCTTCGCGCCACCCCGGCGAGTGGTGCATGGCGGACGATTCGGGGTTGGAGGTTTTTGCACTTAACGGCGAGCCGGGGGTGCGCTCGGCCAGATACGCGGGCGAACCTTCGAATACGCCGGCGAATAACGCGCTGCTCCTAAAGAACTTGCAGGGAGTTCGCGATCGGAGTGCGCGCTTTACGTGCGCTTGCGCACTCGTCGATCCGCAAGGGCGCGAGCATATCGTCGAAGGGCATTGCCCGGGCGGAATCGCCGAACGCGCGGCGGGTGCCGAGGGGTTCGGCTACGACCCGCTTTTCGTGCCCGAGGGCTATAAGAAGTCGTTTGCGGAGCTGACGGCGGAGGAAAAGAACTTAATTTCGCATCGTGGGCGCGCGCTTGCCAAGGTAAAGGAGATTTTAAATGGCTAACGTAAATTGGTGGACGGTAGGGCTTTTGGTTCTATCCAATTTCGTGATGCTTTATGCGTGGTACGGTCATTTGCGGAGTATGCGCGGCGCACCGATTTGGGTGGCAATTCTCGTTTCGTGGGCGATTGCGCTTATTGAATATTGTCTGACGGTTCCCGCGAATAGGATGGGGTCGAAGACGATGAGCTTGGAGCAGCTTAAGATCATTCAAGAGGCGATCGCGCTGCTTACTTTCGTGCCATTTGCGATTTTCGTTATGAAGTCGCCGATTTCGTGGAACTACGCGGCGGCGGCGCTGTGCATTTTCGCGGCAGTGTTCTTTATATTTCGCGGCTAAGCGTCACTTCGGTGCGCGAACAAAAAGCAGCTCCTCAGGGCCCCACGGCGAATACGCGGGCCTGCGCATGCTCGGCCTATGTCGGCCTTCGGCCTCGATCCGGGTATCCCTCGGCTCTCGGCTTCGCCTCGACTATCCCCTCGCTACGCTCGGCCCTCAAAACAAGTTTTTCGGCGGCTACTCGCTCGCTCTTTTGCTTCGCTCACCTACGTTCGCAACGGTCGTTATGTGCAAATGAGTGCCCGAAACGACTGTATCGACTTCTCGCTCCGCAGCGGGATCTTCGCATTCGCTCGGTCAATTAGAGGTATTTTTCGTTTGCCGCCTTCGGTGCGGATGAAGAGTGCCAAGGGTGTAGGGTAAACGTTATATAACGGTTGTGTGCGCGTTATATAACGGATGGTTGAGCGTTATATAACAGTTGATTTTGCGTTATATTACGGTTTGGTGGGCGGTATATGACGCATTGACAAGTTCTATATAAGGTAATAGAATCTCTTATATAACAGTTTGGTCGATATCAAGAGGGAATATGATCTACGCAAGCACGATTGGATATGC
>JAZRWB010000034.1:0-29147 GCA_045599445.1 Kiritimatiellia bacterium
ATGCCCTTGATGCGCGGGCCATCGTATGTGCGCTTGAACAGCGTCGGTATCTTCTTCATCGTTTTTCTCCCTTCTGGCCGACACTATACCGTAAGGCCCGAACCCATAGCAAGCGCACCGTCAGCAACAGCAGCAGCCGTCGCCGCATTGTTCGACCGCTGCCGCAAGCTCTGCGCGAAGCCGGGCGATTTCCGGCTACGGCGGGTTATCGCTTCTTCGTCGGCGGGTTATTGATCCTTGTTAGGCGGGTTATTGAGTCCGCGATGGCGGGTTATTGAAACCGCCCGAGCAGTCGGCCATGTCCATATATGGAGACATCAATCTCCATGTATGGACCCCCTCCATGTCCATGTATGGACACGCCGATCTCCATGTATGGACACCTACCATGTCCTAGTATGGACATTGCGATCTCCATACTTGGAGATTTACATGTCCATATATGGAGATTCGCGCCTCTCACCTGTGATATCGCGCATGCGCGCCCAGTGCGGAGCAGAGGGATGAAGAGCGGTTTGGTGTATATTTCGCCTGGAAACGTATTTTGCAGAGTGGTCAATCTTTGCGAGCGCGGCGACTCATGAGGCCGCGCGATGACCGAAACGAGCTTATCGACTTCGAGTGACGCTATAGCGAGAGCAGTCGTCCAAACTATTGTCTATCGGATTTCCAGTTGCCGCCCCAGTCGGCCCTTCGTCGTCTACCTACGGTTATCCTCATTCCAGAAATCATCGATTACATCTCCAACAGCGATTATATTTGCTTTCGGATACTTCAGAATCCCCCATCTCCCGGCATCATACTCCAGCGCTATCGTTTTTGGCCATTTTGAACAGAACACAACCCTATCGGGAAGTATCGGTGTGCGCTCGAACAACGATTCGATTTGCTCGCCCTTCAACCGCGAGCCGTTAACGGTTATCTTCCTCACGGCCCGCCAGCCACAATAGTATTCAAAGCTATATGCAAAGCAAAATATCAAAATCAACGAAAACACCAACCTCGACAAGATCGAATCAAGATTGCTCATCTTCACCCCCGTCATATACGATCATGTAGTCCAACAGACTGCCCTCGGCGTTAGACCTCACAACCATTAATCCTCGATAATCGGCTATGAAAGGCAACCTATATATAGAATACCGGCAATCGGCAGGATCCTCCAAACCGATAGTCACGAACTGACATTCCGCAATAACATTGCGATGCAAATCAGCGGATGTAACCTTCTGATCAAGAACGCCACCAAAGGCACTTACAACATCCGCCTCGCTACATCCATCAAGTTCAGCCATTTTATCTCGGACATCCAACACGGACGATCTGACAACATCTGCAAAGCACGTCACGCGATTAATGTACATCACGTTAATGTTAATGAAAATCCGCACAATACCGCCTACTAAAATACATGAAGCGACGATCTTCAACACCCGCAACAATATCCTGTCCATAATCACCTCCAATCTTCATCACAAAACTCAGCATCATACAACGCATTTTCTACACTACTTATATCAAATCTAATTGAATCGGCATACAAATTACGCACTTCGCAATTAAGGTTAACAAACCCCTGATTATCGTGCGATGCAACATCTAATATGCGAATTTCCAATCCGCTTTCATTTATACACCCCGTTGCAACCGATAACGCCAAGAACAGCGCAGAAATAAAATTCTGTACATATTATCTATAAACCAAATAAAAGCTTGTACTCGGGATGACCTCTCATCCCAGTTTTACTAAAATACGACAACAACCATTCAAAGCCAATACACCCAGAAAAAATCGTCAATATTGCCAATGCAATAACGCAACCATACAAAATCCAAATTGGTATTTGCTCAAAAAACATACACAATCATTTTCTAACAAAACTGAGAGAGTTCCATCGCGCACACACATTATACCACAAAGCCTCACCTTGCGGGTTATCTATTCTTTGACAATTTGAGGTTAGCCTTAATTCTCACTTTTAGTTAAAAGTAAGGATGTTTGTCATAAATCAAATAGCCCGCTACGAGGTTCAATATACCGCCGATGGCAAAACGACATACTACCGAGGACAAAACCGAATTCTGACGAGGCAAATGCAATTATTTCCAACACATTTTATCACTACTGCCCCTGATATCGATCAAACTGTTATATAAGAGATTCTATTGCATTATATAACACTTGTCAATGCGTTATATACCGTCAGCCAAACCGTCATATAACGCAAAACCAACTGTTATATAACGCTCAACCATCCGTCATATAACGCGCACACAACTGTTATATAACGTTTACCCTACACCATTGGCACCCTTCATCCGCACCGAAGGAGGCAAACGAAAAACACCTCTAATTGACCGAGCGAATGCGAAGATCCAGTTGAAAGTGACGCTATAGCGCATCCCAATGCTCGGCGGTAATCTCATCCGCCGAAAAGATCGCGATTCCGTCAGCTCCGGCGGCGAGCGAAAGCTTCTTCGCCTCGCGAAGTTCATCCGGCGAAAGCCCGAGCCCCTCGGGGTCGGTAATGTTTTCGCGTTCGCGATAGCGCCTAACGACCTTCAGTCCCGAATAAAGCGCGCGCTCGCGCGCCGCCGTCCGTTCGCCGCGAACCCGTTCGCCGATCCAATCGACGCCCTGCAAATAAAAGTCGTTGTAGTTCATGGCGAAAAACGCATCCACCTCCCAATCCGCCCAATCCTGCCTAACCATTTTCGCGGCGCGATCCTCGGGGAATACGTCGGCGCTTACCTTCTTGCCTTTCGCGTGAACGGCCTCGGCAACGGCATTTACGCATTTCGTCAGCGTCTTTTCGCGAAACTGCGCCCACGAAACCGTATTACTCTTCGAGGCGTAATCCTTAAGACATTCATCGCAATAGCAATAATCCGCTTTCGGATATTCTCCGTGCTTCCAATCGTGGGCGGTCTTCTCGGCGTATTTCGCCCACAGCCCCTCGGCGAGAATCACATCGGCGTAGCGAATGTAATCGAGTTGAACATAATCCACCGCCTCGAACGAAGCGATGGCGGCGCACTTCTCGCGCAAATATTCGACGACTTCGCTTTTGTGCGGGTCGAGAACGGCATAATACTCGACATAAGGACGATTTTCCCTGTCGGCGGCGCTTTCGCCCAACTTGTTGACCGCGTACCACGAGCGCGGCGCATCGCCTTTAAGCATCATCGTAACCCATGCGTGATATTCAAGGCCGCATTGGTGCGCGAGACGCGAAGCGACGTCATGCGCGGAAAGATCGTCGCCCGCGCCGATGCACACCCCGGTTACGCCGTTCGCCGCCCACGCCCGAAAGCGCTTGAGAAGTTCGCTCTCGTCCACCGAGGCGCGATTCCAACCGTACCAAACGAACGTTTTCGGCTGGACAAGCCGCACCTTGCCCCAACGATGCGGCATGTGCATATCCACCTTGCCGGTCGGGCCCCAAGTCCAATTCTCCTCCTGCTCGCGCTTCAGCCACTCGACTCGCGAAAAGCCGACGCGCAAAACGGCGTTCGCCTCGATTGGACGCTTAAAGCCGTTCGCCAGCGCCGAGCTCGGGAGCGCGACTTCCAGCGTCCAGCCGTCCTTCGTGCGAGCGGTCGCGCTTTTGAGCCCCTCGGCGTTCCACTGGTGCATGACGTGCGTTCCGTTCGGCGAAGAATAGGGTCGCGTCAAAAAGAGATCGAAAAGCGTATTTGCGGCATTGAACTCGAATTCGAAGTAGTTCTCGCCGTCACCGTCGGGATCGACGAAAATCTCGAAGTCGTTGTCGTGCCAGACGATATCGTCGCGATTGGTCAGCGACCAACTTACGTTCGGCTCTTCGAGCTCGGCGAATACATAGAGGTAGTCGTCGTCCCACGCCATCTTCGCCCGCGTCCGATAAACCGGCTTTTTCGCCTCGTCGCCGGTGATGTCGCAAAACTCCTCCGTCCACGGCGCGCTCGCCCAGCACTCGTCGTCGCCTTTGCCGTCGATTGTCGGCGCATTATCCGTCTTCGCCGCCGCGTATTCGCAAGGCGGAGGCAATTCCGCCGCGCCGAGCGTGAAGGCGGCGAGGGCAAATAGCTTTTTCATGACTGCTTCTCCAAAATCTCGGCGGCGAGCCGTACCATTTCGACGCAAGGGCGCTTGCGGTAGTATTCGCTCGTGCGCGCTTCGGGCGCGCCGCCCGTCGAAGCGCCATCGAGCAATTCGCGGCAGACGATCGAACCGCACGCGTCCTTGAAGTCCAAGGCGAAATTCTGCACCGCCGGATAGACGCGCACCTTGTCGGGGCCGCGCCGCATGCCGATTACCAAGGTAGCGCCGGTAACCGCGCCGCAAACCTCGCGAAGCCGCCCGACTCCGCCGCCCAATCCCGACGAAAGTTTTTTCGCCGTTTCGAGGTCAAGGCCCAAATCCTCCGCAAAAGCGCAAAAAACGCTCTGCGAGCAGTTGAGCCCGCTTTTAAAAAGTTCCTCCGCCTTGTCCGCCTTGGTCATAATTCAACTCCTATTAGCGCCAAATACCAATTGATGATTTGAACTCCGTAAAATAACGCGATTATCGCGGAGATGGCGATATAGGGGCCGTAGGGTATCTCCACGAACTTGCCGAGGCGCGCCTTGTTGAGCGCAATTAGCGTAAGCCCGACAATCGAGCCGAGCAGCGCGGAGAGAATTAAAACGAGAATCACCATCACCGGCCCGCTAATGGCGCCTACCGCGCCCATCAAAAGAACGTCCCCTAAACCCATCGCCTCACGCTTGAACGCCTTGGTGCCGAGAAAGCGAATAAGCCACATAAGGCCCAGCCCCGCCGCCAAGCCCGCAAGCGAATAGAAAACAGGAATAGCCGAGCCGAACACCGACGCCAAAATCGCCGATGCCAAAACCCCGAGCGCCATCCCGCCGATGGTAACGAAATCGGGCAAGAGTTTGTGGTCGAAATCAATGAACGAGCCGACGATCAAAAGCGAAATCCAAATCCACGACTCCACCACCGACAAAACCGCAAGTAAATGTACCTCGCCACGCGCGAAGAAACCCGCATAGACCGAAAAAGTCGCGAGAAAGAGCGCCCCGCCCAAGAGTTCGACGAAAAGGTAACGCGGAGAAATCGGCGACTTGCAGTCCAAACACCGCCCCCGCAGAAAAAGCCACGAAACGATCGGCAAATTGCAATACCACCGAATCGGCTTGCCGCACTTGGGACAATGCGAGGGCGGGCGAACAATCGACTCGCCGCGCGGTACGCGGTAGATAACCACGTTCAGAAACGAGGCGATGGATGCGCCGAAGGCGAAGACCAGTATCGACAAAAGCAGGCGGAAAGTTTCGGTATTCATGCGCGATCCAGAAGTTCGAAGAGATTGCGGTTGTAGCCCATGGTGACGAAATGGCGTCCGCTCGCATGCGTGACCGAAGCGGAAAGATCGGCGATTACGCCGTCATCGCGGAAACAAAGCCGCACGCCGTCGGAAAGATCGAATCCCGCTTCGCCGACGACGACGCGATTCGGATTGCGCGCGAGCACCGAGGCGAATATTTCCGTCGTAATGCGCCGCGCTTCGGCCGCGAACCCGCCCATATTGCGCCGAACGAGTTCTTCCGCGATTTTGGCGGCGGCGTTTTCGATCTCCGATTCGGTAACCCTAAAACCGTAGGCGTACTGGTTGCGCTCGCGCGCCGGCGACAACAGGAGCGGAAACCGCCGACGACCGTAGATAAGCGCCACGAAAAACCCGAACCCCGCAACCGCCACTACCGGCGCGATTCCCAGCGACACCCAAAGCCCGACAATACCGGCGAAATGGGCGAACGGCGGACACAGCATCGCGTATACAAGAATGTCCGCGACGAAGGTAAGCGCGCAAGCGAGCGTGTAGCGCTCGACGAAAAGATAATAGGAATTGAAGAGAAAGACGAACGGCGCGCCAACGAATCCAATCGCCACCAATCTAACCGCCTTGGCCGCGATCACGACGTGCTCCGGATCGTCAAGCCCGACGAGCCGCACCGCAAGCTCGGGAAAGATCGCGAAAAGCGCCGCCGCCAATATACCCTCGGCGAGCGCCACCTTCATCGCATCGTTCATCACCCGCCGCACGCTTCGCGCGTTCCGCTCTCCGAAGTAAATACCGACTATCGGCTGCACCGCCGCCGAAACCCCGTTGAAGAGCAAGGTCAAGTTGATGCACACGAGCACCACCGACAGTACCGGCAACATCTCCGAGCCGAACTCCACGATCACCAGCTTCGCCAGCATGAAGAAGAGCAACGACCAGCAAAGCGATACGCTCGCGTCGGCGAAAGAACTCTTGCATACGAGTACGAGATCGCCAAACCGAAAATGACCCACGAGGCGCAAGGTGTTCGCCTTTTTGAAAAAATGGCTCGAAAGCGACGCAACCGCAAGCACGTTGCCGATCACCGTGCCGAGCGCGCAACCAGCGACGCCCATCACCCGGCAAAGGAAAAACGAGGCGACGATATTGCCGGCGATCAGACTCGCGTATCCGCAAGCGCAAGCGACCATGTCGCCGTCGGCGTAGACGAGAGCGATCAAGTACAGCGTCATCGGCAGCAAAACGGTACACGGCGCGTACCACCGCCAATAGGAACGTGCCGCCTCGGTGGCGGCGTCGGCGGCGCCGAAAAACCCGAGAAACGCCTCGCGCCCGAGAACGAAAACGACGAAAAACGCCACTCCGAACATCAGCACGCTCCAAAATCCCTGCGAGAACATTTCCGAGGCGCGGCGCGAATCGAGTCGCCCGATTTCGAGCGAGAAGCGAATCGCCGTGCCGGTGCCGATGAGCGCGGCGGTGAACTGGACGAGATTGAAGACCGGCTGCAAAAGATTGATGCCCGCGAGCGCGGTTTCGCCGACGATGTTGCCGGCGATCACCGTATCCGCCAATGCGAGTAGGAACTCCGCCCCCATTCCGCAGGTGGCGACGAAAAGAAGCGCTCTAAACTTCCTTACGCCGAAATCCATAGGAGGCGGCGCTTCAGCCCTTCGGCGGCAAAGCGAATTTCGTCCGTGGTATACTTAGCGGTATCGAACACGAAATCGATCTTGAGCCCGTCGGCGTCAACGTGCGGATGCAGCTCCAGCTGATTACCGGCGGAAATCGGCGTCTTGATCTGGTGGAACCGGATCGCTCCGGGGATGTCGCCGCCGGTTTCGTCGCCGTAATCGGAACTCACCATCAGCGACTCGAACGATTCCATGCCGAGCGAACTCACGCTCGCAAGCGCGTACTCCGAGCAGTATTCGTAGGCCGCGGATTCGGCGATTTGGCGCTGCAACGCCGCGAGTCCTTCGCGCGCGGTTTCGCCCGCCGGAGATTTGACGCGAATCGCGATTACGCCCATGTAAAGACCCATCGCATCGCGAGTATCGTCGTCCGCGAGGTCGCGACGGGCGACTACCTTGGTAAAGAGGACGTCGTCGGTGCGATTGAAGTCCTGTAGCGCCTTGCCCCAAGCGTATTCCACCGCCGCGTTGAGCGTAGCCCGACTCTCGCTCGCCACCTTCTGCAAACGCGAAGTCTCCTCGGCGGTAAGCGAAATCGTCAACATATTGTCGACGGCGCGCTTCTCGGGCGGAATGTCAGCTCCCGCCGACGGAATCACCGACTTTTTGGTAAATCCGTCGAGCAATTTTCCCCAATACTCCATCGCCGGCGCGGTATCGCGCGAGGTGATGTCGCAAACGAACTTGCAATAGCGGAACGGCTTCACCCGCTCGGGAACGAGCGCATCGGGGAATATTCGTCGCCACAGTCGCTGAATCCTGCCCGCGAAACCGCGATGGGTGCGCATTTCGTCGCTCAAATAACGACGAAAGTCGCCGATGAAGGTCTGCACGCAACAGCCATCGAAAATCGCGTGACTGAGCGAAAAGAGCAAAATGCAGCCACCCTCCTTCAACTTGAACATCTGAAGTCGCGCGAGCGAATCCTCTTCCAAGTCGAACGGAACGGAAATCGCGTCTTTCATCGCCTTTTCGAGCGAAACGAACTTTTTGAGCGAAAACTCGATCTTGCGACCTTTAAGCACAATCTGCAGCGGGTCGTCGAGATTGCGGTAGATAATCGCGGTGCGAAACGCCTCGTGGCGCTCGGCAAGCCGATCGAGCGCACGTCTAACGTGCACGGCTCGCGGCACGACGTCAAGCCGATACATCAATAGCTCGGTGAAACCCTGGCGAGCGGTGTCGTCGTCCGTCGCCATGGTCATCACTTCCTGAAGCCCGACGACCGGATACGCCCGCTCGATTTCCATTCCCTGCGCGGCGTAATGCTCGATCGTGCGCTTCTTCGCGTCCTCGCCCCATTTGGCGAAATCCCACTTCTTCGTCTCCTCCATCAGCTCGCGCTCTTCCTTTGTGGCCTCGCCCTTCACCGACGCGAGTTCGCGGACGGTATTGAACCGCAGCACATCGGCGACCGTAACGACGTGTCCGCGCTTTTTGAGCATCGAAACGAGTCTAATCGCCTTAAGCGATTCTCCGCCGAGCGCGAAAAAGCTATCGAGCGCACCGACCTTGACTTCGGCGGGAAGACTTAGCACCTCCTTGAACGCCTCCGCCACCAATCGTTCGCGATCACCCGCCGGTTCGACGTATTCCACGGTTCTGCCAATCTCCGGATCGGGCAGTCGTTTACGGTCGATCTTGCCGTTCGGCGTCATCGGCATTTCCCGAAGTTCGACAAACGCCTCCGGGATCATATAGTAGGCGAGCGACTTTTCGAGGTGCGACTTGAGCGCCGACTTCTCGACCGCGCTCTCGACCGTATAATAGAGAACAAGATGCTTGATGCCGCCGACCTCCTTCGCCGCCGCCGCCACCATGCCGACCCCGGCGAAGGATTTCGCGACGTTCTCGATCTCGCCGAGTTCAATGCGAAAACCGCGGATTTTGACCTGATGGTCGATACGCCCGAGACACAAAAGTTCGCCGTCTTCGTTCCACTTCGCAAGATCGCCGGTGCGATACATCTTCTCGCCGGGCAAAAAAGGACAATCGACGAACGCCGCCTTGGTCTTGTCGGGCTGATTCCAATAGCCCGCGCCCATTTGCGCGCCCGCAAGACAAAGCTCGCCCACCTCGCCCGGCGGCAATAGCTTCATGTCCTTGTCGACGATGAAGTTCCAGGTGTTCGGGTGGGGACGACCGATCGGAATGTTGGCGGCGTCCTTGTCAAGATCGACGATGTGCGCCGAACATCCGATGGTGAACTCGGTCGGACCGTAAAGGTTGACGACCTCGAGATCCGGGCGCTGTTTGCGGAAAGGCAGCAACTTCTCACCGCACAAAAGAACATAGCGAAGCGGCACTTCGCAGTTGTTCAAAAGCTCCGTGCCGAACTGCGTGCCGAGAACCATGCCCTCGATCTTGCGCTCCTTGAGAAACTCGTTCACCGCGTCGAGATCCTTGCGGATTTCCTCGTGGATGACGTGCACTTCGCCGCCGGCGGCGAGCGTACCGCAAAGATCCATCACCGAAAGGTCGAAGCAGAACGAGCAATGCTCCGCGGCGCGAAAGCCAGGCTTTAGATCAAAGCGCTTGATTTGCCAGGCGATGAACGCACGAAGCGCCTTGTGGGGAAGCATGACTCCCTTCGGTCGTCCCGTGGAGCCGGAGGTGTAGAGCATGTAGGCGAGGCCGTCCGGGGTCGCGAGATTGATCTTCGGCAAGGCAAGCGCCTTGATGCCATAGTGCTTCTTGAGCGCCAGAAGCCAATCGACGTCGATCGTGACCTTCGCCCCGCAATCCGCGATCATATAGTCGATGCGATCCGCCGGATACTCCGGATCCACCGGAACGTAGCACGCGCCGGCGCGCAAGACGCCGATTACGGCGATCATGAACTCCTTGCAACGAGGCATCTTGACGAGCACGAAATCGTTCGGCTTCACCCCCAATTCGACCAGGCGGTTGGCAACCACCTTGGTATAGAGCGCGAGTTCGCCATAGGAGATTTTGCCGTCCACGTCGGCGACGGCGGTCTTGCCGGAACGTTCCTCGGAGTGGCGAAGGAACATGTCGACGAAAGTCTCGTCGCGATTGTAGTCGAGCCGTTCGCCCAGCGACAGCTCCATTATTCGCTTTTCGATTTCGGCAGTCATGGCAAATCCCTCAATCCTTCAATAGCGTGGCGGTGGTGCGAAAAGTGTGGCGGTTGACGAGAAAGACAAGCACCCCTTCATCCGTCTCGTGACTGGAAATCATCCCGATTCGCCGCACGTTCTCGCTTTTCACAATTTCGTCCAGCACGTCGAGATTGCTCTGCGCGCACAAGTTGTCCTTGAAAAACTCCGCCTCGCCCTTCGAGTTCGCGGTAACGATCGGCAACAAATCGAAAAGGTACCAGCCGCTGGCGACGATTTCCACCACCAACGCGTTCTTGGCTCCGCCCTCCGCCCCGATTCCGGCAAGCTCCTTCGTAGCCGAGACCGAAACGCAACCGGCGAGCGACAACGCCGTCAACAACGTCCCAAAAAACCTATTCATCGCGTTTTTCCTCCCCGACGTCTCGTATCAGCGTCCCCGAAATTTGCACCTCGCGAGCGCACAGGATATACGGAACGACGACCGGAAACGGCAGTCCCGGAACGTCGAAAGTAACCGTATCGCGATTCACCATCGTAATTCCGACCGCCCGCGCGCCCTTGGCCTTCACCCGTTCGGCGAAGCGCCGTTGAATAATCTCGTTCGTAACCTGATCGTCGAAGAATACGAGCGGGAACCAATGGCTCTCGTCGGTGTCTCCGCAGCAAATCGGAATCGTGTAAAAAAGATACCATCCGCAATTCTCCACGAACAAATGCTCGACGATTTCGCCGTCTTCGTTCGCGAACCTGCATTGCGAAAGCGTCGGCGAACTCGCCGGATATACGTAGTAGCATCCGGATAGAAGCGCCGCGCCCAGAAAAGCCCAAACGAACTTCATTCCGCTTTCAAGTCCCTTTCCATCATCGCCTTGACCGCATCGGCGGCGACGTACCCCTTGTAGCAAAGCGCGTAGACGAGTTCGCAAATCGGCATGTCCACGCCCAACTTGCGCGCGATTTCGTGAACTACCTTGGAATTCCACACTCCCTCGGCGACCATCTGCATCGAGCCGAGAATGGCGTCGATCTTTTCGCCGCGTCCGAGACGTTCGCCAACCGAGTGATTGCGCGAATGCACCGAGGTGCAAGTCACGATCAAATCGCCGATGCCGGCAAGTCCTGAGAGCGTCTCGGACTTTCCGCCGTAGGCGATTACAAAACGCTTCATCTCCGCCAGCCCTCGAGTGATGAGCGCGGCGCGAGTGTTGTCGCCAAAGCCCATTCCGTCAGAACACCCGACGGCAATCGCAAGAACGTTCTTTATCGCCCCGCCAATCTCCACCCCGACCGGATCGTTCGACGTGTAAACACGGAACCGGGGACCGGACCAGATCCGCTGCACCCGTTTCGCCTTTTCCTCGTCCTCGCACGCCGCTACAATCGCCGTCGGAATTCCCCGCGAGACTTCCTCGGCGTGAGTCGGACCCGCCAGCGCGACGATATCCCCGACGCCCAACGCCTCCTTGCCGAGGTCGGTCATCCGCCGGTTGGTCTTTTCGCACAGTCCCTTGGTAAGCGAGACCACGAGCTTGGTGTCGTCGACGAGCCCCTTGAAGCCGGAGACCACCGAGGTAAAATACTTGGACGGCGGCGCCAACACCACGACCTCGGCGCCGTCGACGGCCTCCGCGCGATCGGCGGTGATCGCAAGCGAGGACGGGAGTTCCACGCCCTTAAGAAACTTCTCGTTGCGCCGAGTCCGCTTCATTTCCTCCACGTACTCGGGGAACGCTCCCCAAAGCGTTACCGAATGGCCGTAGCCGGCGAGCAACATCGCGTTCGCCGTTCCCCATCCACCGTCGCCAATAACCGCAATTTTCATAGCAGATGTCCCATTTTGCACTTCTTCGTGTCCAAATATCTCCGATCGTGTTCGTTCGGCGGAATGACGATCGGAACCCGCTCGACGATTTCGATCCCGTATCCCTCCAAGCCGGCGATCTTGCAGGGATTGTTGGTCATTAGCCGCAACTTGCGGATTCCGAGGTCGATCAGAATTTGCGCGCCTTCGCCGTAGTCGCGCAAATCCGGCGGAAATCCGAGCGCGACGTTCGCCTCCACCGTATCCAAGCCCTCCTCCTGCTTGCGATAGGCATGAAGCTTGTTCGCAAGCCCGATGCCGCGACCTTCCTGACGCATGTACAGTACCGCTCCGCGTCCTTCGCGCTCGATCATCGCCATCGCCTCGTGAAGCTGCGCTCCGCAATCGCAACGTTCGGATCCGAGCACATCGCCGGTAAAGCACTCGGAGTGCACCCTCACGAGCGTCGCATTCCCGTCGCCAACGTCGCCCTTGACGAGCGCAAGATGCTCGAGTCCGCTTACCCGACTGCGATACATCTTCAGCCGAAAATGGCCGTGTTCCGTCGGCAGATCCACCTCTTCCACCGCATCCACCAACCGATCGTTGCGCCGACGGTAGGCGATGAGATCGGCGATTGTCATCATCTTCAGCTTGTGCCTCTTCGCAAACGCCGAGACGTCGTCAAGCCGCGCCATCGTACCGTCGTCCTTCATGATTTCGCAGCAAAGTCCGACCTCCTTGAGCCCCGCCAAGCGGCAAAGATCAACCGTGGCCTCGGTGTGTCCGGCGCGCTTCAGGACTCCGCCCTCGCGGGCTTCGAGCGGGAACATGTGACCGGGGCGGCGAAAATCACCTGACGTCACTCCTTCCTCGACGCATTTGCGGGCGGTAATCGAACGCTCCTCGGCGGAAATCCCGGTGGTGGTGGATTTGGCGTCGATCGAAACGGTGAAGGCGGTGTGGTGGTTGTCGGTGTTTTCGCGCACCATCTGGGGCAAATTCAGCTTACGACACCACGCGGCGCTCATCGGCATGCAAATAAGCCCCCTGGCGTGCGTCGCCATGAAGTTCACGTTCTCGCGCGTGGCGAATTCGGCCGCGCAAATGCAGTCGCCTTCATTTTCGCGATCCGCGTCGTCGGTAACGAGTACAATCTCGCCCGCGCGCAAGGCCTCCAGACAACTCTCGACTCCGTCGAACATCAACTGCGCTCTCCTCCTTACGAGCCGGGGTGAACCGGATGTCCTCCCGCTTTGCACATGGGGCATTCCTCGGCGGTCCAGGTCTCCGGCGTCATTTGCATGAGCGAAAACATCGGAATGTCGCCGAACTTCGCCTTGCCGGCGGACCGATCGACGAGCAACGCCACCGCCGCGATCTCGCAACCGGCGTTTTTCACCAAATCGATCGTTTCCTGCACCCGCCCGCCCTTGGTAACCACGTCCTCGGCAACCACGTAACGTTCGCCTTTCTCGAGCTTGAACCGACGCATCGCCAGCACCGTATTGGGCTTGCCGGTGGCGTCGACGCCCTCGCCCTGAACCTTCTCGGCGAACACGCACTTGACGTCCAACGCCCGCGCGACCTCGTGCCCTACGAGAATTCCGCCGACCGCGGGGGATATGACGCCGTCAATTCGCCCGAGATCGCACCCGGTCTTCATCTTCTCGACGACCGCGTCGCACAGCTTGGCGGCGATACGCGGATAGCGCAGCACGTTGGCGCACTGGAAATAGCGGTTGGAGTGCAGCTTCGAGCGAAGCTCGAAATGTCCGTCCAACAACGCACCCGTGTCCTTGAACGCCTTGAGCACCTCTTCTTGATTCATCATTTTACGTTACCTTTCGTTGATTTCAAGCAATTCCTCGCGCGAAAACGCCGGAGACTCGGTTTCGGAGCCGCTTCCGCGCAAGATCCGCGGACTCTTCGCCCCGGACGACGGCAAATACGCCGGCAATCGATATTCGACTTCCGTCGGCTTCCGCGCATTCGGAATTGCGAACGCGATCGCCGGAGCGGCGTCGCCGTCGCCCGGAAGATCCTCCAGTCGCAACTGCACGTGCCAATCGTCACGAGTGCCCTTCTCCATTTGCCACGAAGCCTTGGCGCGTTGCAACGCCTCCGCCTCGGCCTCCGCGGAAAGCTCGACGAACTCCACGCATAGCGAATGTTTCCCGGGTGTCCACGACGAGCGAAACCCCACGGCGTCGAAGGGGAAAATACAAATCAACAACGCCGGTAGCAAGACGACGAAAAGTAGATTCGCGAACTCTCGTTTAAGCGATTTCATTCCCGTTCCGTCCCCCGTTTCTCGGCGAACAGCACGCGCTCGACTCCGCCCTGTCGGGCCAGCGAGGCGAAGCGCATCAACTCGCCCCCGGCCACATTGCGATCGGCGAGCACCAATAGCGAACGATTCCCGGCTTCGGAAGTCCGCTCGCGGAAATGCTCGCTCAACGCCTCGGCGGAAACGTCGTCGCCGAGTATGTAACGCGCATCGTCGAAAAACACCAGCGTGTCGCGTTCGAACGGCATGACGAGCGCCACCATTTTCGCCGCTTCGCCATCGGCGACTTGCGAATTCGGAAGATCGAAAAGCACGCCCTTTGCGAGCGTCATGGTATCTCCAAGAAACCAAAGCATTACGGCCAGCAATACCACCGTCACATAAGGCGAAACCGCGACCAGCGGCCTCAATGCCGGCAAACCGTGGCACCAAATTCCGGCCGAGCGCTTCGGATTCCAATTCCAGCCGTTCATTCGCGCGCGCCCTCCAGCAAATATCCCACGATTTGGCTGGCGGCTTGTTCCAAGTCGACCACGACCCGATCAAGCCGAACCCTCAACGATCCGTACATAATCACCGCGGCAATCGAAACCACCAATCCCGCCGCCGCAACGACGAACGATTCCATTGCGCCGTTCATCAACTCGGCGCGAACGACGATTTCGGAAGAATTGACCAGCATCACCGTGCGCACGAAACCAATTACGGTCCCCAACAACCCCGTCAACGGGGCGATTTGGGCGATAATGGAAATCACCGCCATGCGCCGATCCAATCTTCCGATTTCCGAACGACCCTGGGCATCAACCGCCTCGCGGAGCACCCGCTCGGACGATCTGCGCTGGCGAATCGCCGTCGACACCACTCCCGCAATCGGGGAAAGCGTGTCCTCGCAAATCGAAAGCGCCTCCTCGTCGTTGCCGGAATCCAGGACGTTGATGACGCCTTTGAGAAAATCCTGATAGTTGATGCGCGCTCGCCGCAAATCGACCAAGCGCTCGAAGTAGGTCACGAGCGCTACCAGCGCCAGCAAAGCCAGAATCCAAAACACCGGGCCGCAGTAAACCGTCATAAAAACCTCCCTTTCTCGGATATCCGCTCGTATCGCCTGGCCGCCTCTTCCGCGGCGGGAACGTCGCTCGCGGAAACCAGCTGCAAGATGCTCAACGCCTGCCGAGTGCGACCTCGACGTTCGAATTCGTCGACCAGCCTGAACGCCGCCCGCGAAAACACCGCTTTAGCCTCGTCGCCGAATCGCTCGCCGCGTTCCAACCCGTTGCGATAAGCCAAGACGACTTGCGAATAATATTGATCGACCGACTCGTCGTAACGCTTCAACTTCTCAAGCGTTCGTCCGATCTTAAACGCCACCGATAACGCGAGATTGCAATCGACCGCTCCGTCGAAGTCAATCTTGCGATATTCCTCGAGCGCGGCTTCGTAACGCGCGGAATTGTCGGCTCCCATGGCGAAAAGCGCATCCGCCTTCAACACCTTGGCCTTGAACCGTTCGGCGGAAGCGGCGTTTTCCGTCTTTCCGACCCGATCCAAGACCAGCACCGCCTCGTCGAATCTGGCAAGCTCGATGAGCGCCTCCCCTTGCACCAAAAGTGCGGAGTTCAACACCTCCGATCCAGGATAGCGCTCCGCAATATCGGTAGCGGCCTTGACGGCGGCGGCGAAATCCGCGTCCGCGAAAGCGGCGCGCGCGGACCACAACAGGGCCACCGGCGCCACCGCGTCGTCGGGGTTGCCGGCGGCGAACTGCGCGAATCGACCGCTCGCGATCTTCCATTCGGACCGATTGTAGGCGAACTTCGCAAGCCACAACGCGACCTCCCCGGAAATCTTCGCGTCCGAACATTCCCTGGCGAGCGCAATCGCCTTTTTCTCGGCCTCGTCGTCCATTCCCAATCCGTACAGGCACAACACCTCGAAATACGCCATTCGCGCACCCGTCGACGGATCGGTTTTCGCCACCTCGGAAAACACCTTGCGCGCGCCTTCAAAATCGTACGCCAGATAAAGCTCCCTGCCCTTCGCCTCCATTTCGCGAATTTTGATGACGTTTTCAAGCTTGCGCGCGACGTCCGTACCGGAATACTTGTCCAGCACCAGCCGATAGCGGGCTAGCGATTCCTCGCCCTTGCCCATCGCCGAAAGCGCGTCGCCCTCCTTCAGTATCGCAAGCGCCGTCAACGCGTCGTCGCCGGACGCGCGCTCGGCGGAACGGAAAAACTCCAACGCCTGCTCCGCGTGGCCCATGGCCATCGCGACTTCTCCGCGTCCCTCCATGGCTATCGCCGTCTTGGCCACCGCCGGCCACATTTCCCATGCGTCGGAATACAGCTTTTCCGCCGCCTCCCATTCGCCATCGCGCATCTTCGTACGGGCAAGATCCAAAAACGCCTCGACCGCGCCCTCGACGCCGGGGTTTTCCTGAACGATTCGACGAATCAATCGCTCGCCCTCTTTCTTCGTGGTTGCGTCGCCCATCAGCTCTCGACCCAATTGCAGCCCCGTCAAATAGCGCAATTCCTCGGACTTCACCGAACCATAGGCCTTGCGCAACGCCGCCACGTCGCCAAGATTGACCGCGGCGACGGAAAACGCCCGCTCGCCAGCGTTCGTCATCGCAATCACCTCTTGCCACAAACCTTCGGCCGCCGCCCGGTCTCCTTTTTTCAGCAACAATCCGGCCTTCATCATCTTCGCCTCGACCAAACCGGCCTGCGAACCGCCCTTTTCGAGAGCGGCGATGGCGCCATCGACGTCGCCGCGCGTCACGGCGCGGTAATAATCGAATCCGCTTCCGGACGAGTTCGTCTCCTCAAGCACGCGCTTTACATCGTCCCAGCGATTCTCGCAAGCGTAGCTTTCGAGTACGATCAGTTTGGCGTCGTCGGACTCATCCTTGCTTGCGTGATTTCTGGCGACTTCCCACAAGCCATCACGCAACGCCTCGCGCGCGACGTCCAAATCGGAAGCGCCGCCGAAAAGGGAGAATATCGCAAGCAAGAAGATCACACCAGCCCTCCCAAATATCCCATCTCGGCGAGCAAACGCTTGTTCTTCATCCAATTGGGTTCGACTCTGGCCCAAAGTTCCAATCTCGCCTTAACGCCAAACATTCTGCCGATTTCCCGTTCGGCATCCTTGCGGACGAACTTTACCATCTCCGCGCCCTTACCCACGACAATCGGCTTCTGCGACGAGCGGTTGACGATAACCTCGGCTTCGATAGTCCAGCGATCTCCGTTCTCCTCCAGCTTTTTCACCAAGACGCCGAGCTCGTGCGGCATCTCGCCGCGCAACTTCGACAAATACTTTTCGCGAACTGCGTCGGCAATCGCAAGCTTTCTCGGATAATCGGTCACGATTTCGTCGTCAAAGAGCTTCTCTCCCTCTTCCGCAAAATCGAAAAGCGCGTCCAAAACCGCTTTCGCGCCGCCCTCGGTGGAAGCGATCGACTTTACCCACTTCGGCTCGAAATCGCCGCCCGCCGCCGCCCAGACCTCGCGGAATTCGGCCTCGAAAAACGGCGAGCGATCGGCCTTGTTGAGCACGAACAGCGTTTTCGACGGCTTTTCCTTCGCGATGCGTTGCATCCAACCGACGTCCTCGAGTCTCGGCGCTTCCGAAGCGTCGAACACGACGCAAGTGACGTCGGTTCCAGCGGCGCTACTGCGCGCCATTCGATTAAGCAAGCGCCCGAGCTCGCCGACGGCCTTGTGCAACCCGGGGGTATCCAGAAGAACGAGCTGCCCGCGCTCGTCGGCGACGATTCCGCGCACGGTATTGCGAGTGGTCTGCTCGACCGGCGAGACGATGGACACCTTCTCGCCGACGAGGGCGTTCACGAGCGTGGACTTGCCCGCGTTCGTACGCCCCACCACTCCGACTACCGCGACGCGCGCCATTTTCCTTACGGAACCGGGAACTTCGCCACCAACTCTCGCGCCGCCTCGCGCACCCTCGATTGGACGTCGACTTTGGAAATGTCGTCGAGAACATCGGCGATCCAATTGCCGATTTCGACCATTTCCGGTTCCTTCATGCCGCGCGTCGTCATCGCCGCCGGTCCAATGCGGATGCCCGAGGTTTTGAACGGCGACTCGGTGTCGAACGGAATCGTGTTCTTGTTGACGATGATTCCCGCGTTGTCGAGCGCCGCCGCCGCGTCCTTGCCGGTGATTCCGCGCGTCGATTTCACATCCACCAGGAAGAGGTGGTTGTCGGTTCCACCGGAAACGATGCGATATCCGCGATCGGCGACGGTCTTGCACAACGCCGCGCAATTGCTCACCACTTGCTGCGCGTACCCGCGCTTGGCGCCGTTCAACCATTCGCCGAAGCAAACCGCCTTCGCTGCAATGATATTCTCGAGCGGGCCGCCCTGCATTCCCGGGAAAACCGCGCTGTCGAGCGCCTTGGCCCACTTCTCCTTGCAAAGCACCAACCCGCCGCGCGGGCCGCCAAGCGTCTTGTGGGTCGTAGTGGTCACGAAATCGGCGTAGGGAACTGGCGAGACGTGGGCACCGCCGGCGACCAAACCGGCGATGTGCGCCATGTCGACCATCATTATCGCCCCCGCCTTGTCGCAAATTTCGCGAATGCGCTTAAAATCGAGCGTACGAGGATAAGCCGAAGCGCCGGTAAGCAAAATCCTCGGCTTCACTTCGAGTGCCTTGCGCTCGATGGCGTCGTAGTCGAGCCGCTCGGTCTTGGGATCGACGGTATAGGCGACGATGTTGTAAATCTTCCCCGAGAAGTTTACCGGCGAACCGTGCGACAGGTGTCCGCCTTGATCCAACGAGAGCGACAAGATCGTGTCGCCAGGATTGATGGTCGCGAAATAGACCGCCATGTTGGCGGCGCTGCCGCAGTGCGGCTGGACGTTCGCGTGGTCGGCACCGAAGAGTTTGCAAGCGCGCTGACGCGCGAGCTCCTCGGCCATGTCCACCGGCACGCACCCCGAGTACCACCGTTTCGTCGGATAGCCCTCGGCGTACTTGTTCATCAGCACCGAACCCGCGGCCTCGCGGCAAGCGCGCGACGAATAGTTTTCGGAGGCGATCAAATTGATCTCGGCGTCCTCCTGCGCGGTCTGCGCCTCGATCGCCGCGAACACTTCCGAATCCGCTTGCATCAAGCCGGAGGCGTCCGACAGACGGGCAGAGCGCTCGAGTTTCCGACGACGACGCGCATGACGCTCGTCTTCGTCCACCGGCGTGGCGAGGAAAGTCTTCACGATTTTCACGGCGAGATCGGAAGAAACCGCGTCCGCCCCCAGGCAAAGCACGTTCGCGCCGTTGTGCTTGCGCGTGAGCTCCGCCGCCGTCTCCGTCGTGCAAAGGCCGGCGCGCACGTTTTGGAAACGGTTCGCCGCCATCGACATTCCGATTCCAGTGCGGCAAATGAGCACTCCGACATCAGCGTCCTTCTTCGCGACCGCAGTCGCGACTTTTATCGCGAAATCGGGATAATCGCAACTTTTCCCGTCGTCCGTACCAAAATCGACGACTTCCGCGGAAGCGGAAACCGCATCGACGATAACGCGCTTGAGATCAACTCCTCCGTGATCCGACCCAATGGCTATTTTCATGTACACTCCTTGTCTATTTTACGACAAGGTAATTATACCAAAAATCAAGCCTTCTTGGGGGAGAAACCGAGCTTTCGGCGGTATTTGGCAACCGTACGACGAGCCATCGGAAATCCGCTCGCGCCCAGCCGATCCGAGAGCTCCCGATCCGAAATCGATTCGCGATCCCGAATCGAGACGAGGAGTTCGCGAAGCTTTTCGACCGATGGCGGATCGGCGGTGGTGAAAAAGTCCCTAAGCGGCACGATTCCATGCGGAGTTCGAACGCACTTTCGAGCCGCGGCGCGAGAAATGGTGGCGACGCTGCACCCTACCCGCTTTGCGATTTCGCTCATCGTAAGTCGCACGAGTTTCGAGCGCCCGCGAGCGACGAACTCGGACTGCGCCTCGACAATGGCTTCGACCGCCCTTTCGAGAGTCTCCCGCCGCCGAATGACCGCGGCGCGGAATTCCCGTGCTCGTTTAACGCGTTCCGCCGCGTATTCCCTCGTCTCCGAAGAGAGCGAGGCGTCCTTTGCCATCTCCACGTATTTCGGCGACACCCTGAGCTCCGGCACGTCGCCGTCGTCAATCCGAACCTCTCCGCGCGCGTTAACGATGACATCGGGAACGACGTAATCCGTTCGAACTCGCTCGTACCGACGCCCGGGAAACGGATCGAGTTCCTTGAGCGTCTTGATGATTTCCGGCGAAAGTCTGCCCGTTTCAAGCCGCCCGACCTCGGATTCGAATCGTTTCCGCAACTTCTCCGGCACCGCCTCGATTTGCGAAAGAAAGCATTCCTTGAGATCGCGCGCTCCACATCCGAGCGGATCGAGTTTCATCACCGCCCGTCGCGCCGCCTCCAACTCGTCGGCGGACGAGCCGGTAACCGTCATAATGTCCGCAATCGACCCCTTGAACCTGCCGTCGGCGTCGAGATCGGCGATGATCGCCCGGGCCAATTCGGCCCGTCGCGCATCCATGCCGCTCAAATCGATCTCCCGCAGAAGATGTTCTTCCAGACTTTCGCCAGCCGCCGGCAGATTCTCCACCGTCGACGCATCCACCGCCGGCGGAATCCGCGACGACGAACGCGGAAGCCGCTCGACTTCGATCGCGGGATTGGTTTCCAGTTCCCGCTTGATTTCGGATTTAAGCTCGCCAATCGGCAATACGAGCAAATCCAGTCCAAGTCGCATTCCCGGCGAAATGGCGATGCGTTGCGTCTGACGTCGCTCGAGCGAAATCGCCATTAGCCAAGCAACTCCATAAGCCGAGCCTCGTCGATGACCTCGGTTCCCAATTGACGGGCCTTTTCGGTCTTGGTAGCGCCGGTATTCTCCCCGGCGATCAGATACCGAGTCTTCGAGGTGACCGAGCTTTGAATCACGCCTCCGGCGTTTTCGATCATCCTCGCATATTCTTCGCGCGGGCGGGAAAGCGTTCCCGTGAGTACGCATCTGACGCCGACCAACGGACCGTCCGCCTTCGTCGGCGAGCGCTCTTCGCGACGCGGATCGATTCCCAACCTCTCCATCCGACCGAGAAACTCTTTGCCGTAATCGGCGGCGAAGAAGTCTAGCACCGCCCGCGCCGCCTCGACCTTGATTTTGAGTATCCGGTGCTCGGACCCGCTTTTCGCGTCATTTTCGATAACCTTCTTCAAAACCGAGCTGTCCGCGAGATCGCGCATTCGCTCGTGTTCGGCGGCGATGTCCTTCGCCACCGTAACGCCGACGTTGGGAATTCCAATCGCGTACAGCCACCGGTGAAGCGGCAACTTCCGAGCTTCGGACAACGCCTTGCCGACCGTTTCGGCGTTTTTGCCGAAACGATGCCCGGATATCTCCATCGTCCGCACCTCACCCGCATCGCGTTCGAACAAATCGAAGAGATCAAGCGGGTCGGAAACGGCGTTGCTTTTCACCAATTCGTCAATTACCGTTTCGCCCAACGTCCGAATGTCCATGGCGTTTCGCGCGGCGAAATGTTCGATACGTCTTGCAAGCTGCGCCGGGCACGCCGGATTGACGCACCGAATCGCCACTTCGTCCTCCAGCTTCACCAGATCTCCACCGCACGCCGGACACTTCTCCGGCATTTCAAACGGCTTCTCCAGCCCAGAGCGCTTTTCCGCGATTACCGAGTCAATCGCCGGAATGACGTCACCGGCCTTGACGAGCCACACTTTGTCGCCGACCCTCACGTCCTGCCTGGCGATCTGATCGGCGTTGTGCAAAGTCGCGCGGGAGATCACGCTTCCCGAAAGCTCGACCGGAGCGAGCTCGGCGACCGGAGTGAGAATACCGGTGCGACCGACTTGCACGGTTATGGCCTCGACCGTGGTTTCCAAACGCTCCGGCGCGTACTTGTAGGCGCGCGCCCAACGCGGACCGTGCGCCGTAGCCCCCAGCCGATCGTACAATCGTCGTTCGTTCACCTTTATCACCGCACCGTCGATCTCAAAGCGGAACGAATGCCGCCTGTCCGCCAACTCGTCGATTGCCGCAAAAACCTCTTCCAGCGAAGAGCACATCTTGAACCACGGCGCCACCGGAAAACCCCACTCGCCGAACGCGGAGATCATTTCGCCGTGTTCGACGAAGTCGTCGCACCCGACCCCGCCGGCGTTGTAGACGACGACATCGAGCGGACGGGAGGCGGTTACCCGACTGTCGAGCTGCTTGAGCGAACCGGCGCAGGCGTTGCGCGGATTGGCGAAGGCCTCCCGCCCTTCCGCCTCCTCTTGTGCATTCAGCTCCACAAAACCCTCACGCGTCATGTACGCCTCTCCGCGCACCTCCAACACCCTCGGCGCCGCCGACGGCAAGGTCTGCGGAATGCTCGCTATCGTTCGCGCATTCGCGGTTATGTCATCGCCTACCCGTCCGTTGCCGCGCGTGGCCGCTCGCGTCAAGACGCCGTCCTCGTATCGCAACGACAGGGAAACGCCGTCGATTTTCGGCTCCACGACGTAATGCCATCCGCCGGATCCGGACGATCCCAGCTCGTGGCGCAAAAACTCGTCGAAAGCCACGAGCTCGTCCTTTTTGTGGGTTTTGTCTAGCGACTGCATGGGCGGATCGTGAACCACCTTGGCAAATCCGTCCAGCACTCCGCCAGCGACGTTGCGAACCGGCGAAGACGCGTCCGCGAGCTCCGGATGCTTCGCCTCCAAGGCGAGCAATTCGCGCTCCCAGGCGTCGTAATCCGCATCGCCGACGGTAGGAGCGTGCAAATCGTAATAGTCGCGATTCGCCTTTTCGATGAGTCGACGCAGTTCCGCCGCCCGCGCGCTATCGTCTTTTTCGATCAACTTTGTAGGACTCCGAATGGCGTTTGGTGACAATCATAGGGCGAGTGTATCCGGCTTTGGCCAAAACTCCCATCAAATGACTCGGCACTCGCATATCCAACGCATCGGAGTCGATGTGGATGTAAATCGTCTGCTGCTTCGGAATTCCGGCGTCCTCGAGCGCCTCCACCGCTTCGCTCGGATCGACGAACCGATTGCCGAACTTGACGCCCAAGCGGGAGATCGAAAAGACCGGGTTTTCCGAATCAATATCCACGACTCGCTGCTCGACGCACCCGCCGGACAACAGAAGACCGATGATTAAAACCAATCGCGTCGCTTTCATTCTCCGTCCTTTTTCAGTCGTTTGAGCGCACCGGTCGGGCAATATTCGACGCACAACCCGCAATCAACGCAACCGGCGATCGCCGCTTTGCCCTTGAATTCGGGCTTTATCACCGTCTTGAAGCCGCGCCCGACCAACCCCAGCAAGCCCTTCTTCGCGACCTCCTCGCAAATTCTAACGCACATTCCGCAGGTAATGCACTTCGCCTGATTGCGTTCGATCGCGCCCAGCGACCGCTCGACGAACGCGGGATGCTTCTCGCCCTTGAGTCGTTTGACGTCGATGTGGTTTTCCTCGACGAGCCGAATCAGCCGGCAATCGCGATAATCGTGACATCCGCACTCCAAACAACGTTTCGCCTCGCGTTTCGCCTCGCGCGCGTTTCGCGGTCTGTCCGTGCGCGGTTTCCGCTCGTACTCGAGAAAATCCTCCTTTGAAAGCGCGCGCTCCGACACCGTAATCGGCTTCTCGATATACGGCTCTTTCGCAAGATACGCGGAGATTTTCTCCACCGTCTCGTTCGCATCCGCAATCGCCTGGATCGCGTACCCGGCGCCCTTCGCAGACGCGTCTCCGCACACCTCGACTCCGTCCATCGGAAGCGCTTCGAATCCTCGCTCGTCCGCGCGCTGCCCAATCGCCATAACGAGCGTGGAAACCTCAAGCTCCTCGAACTTACCGGCAACCGGAATCGGGCGTCGGCGTCCCTTGGCGTCAACCGGCCCCAGCTCCATCACTTGAAGTTTAACTTTTAATCCGCTCTCCGTCTCGACGATCTCCGCGGGATTGCGCAAGAACTTGAGCTCGACGCCCTCCTCCTCGGCTTCGGCGATTTCCGCGGCTTCGGCGGGCATTTCGGCGCGGGTTCGACGATAAAGAACGTAGGACTTCTTCGCGCCCCGACGAAGCGCCATTCGACAAGCGTCCATCGCCGTGTTGCCGCCGCCGACGATTGCGACCGCGCCTTCCAGTCGCGGCAATTCGCGCAAAAAGTCGATGCCGCCGACGACCCGTTTCGAGTTTTCGCCCGGAATGCCCATGGGCGAAGAAAGCCACGCGCCGTTGGCGACGATCATCGCATCGCATTTCGAACGCAAATCGGCGAGCGTCGCATCGCGACCGACCTTGAAGGAAGTCACGATCTTGACCCCCATCGAAACGATGTCGTCGATTTCGCCTTGAAGAATCTTCTTCGGCAGCCGAAACTCCGGAATTCCGTATCGGAACATACCGCCCGCCTTCGGCATCTGCTCGTAAATCGTCACCTCGTGGCCTTTGCGCGCAAGCTGATAGGCCGCGGTAAGCCCCGCCGGCCCCGCGCCGACGACGAAAACGCGCTTGCCCGTCTTTTTCGCGACCGCGGGCATCTTCAAAAGCCCCCGCTTTCGCGCCTCGTCCGCCGCAAACGCCTTGAGCGCGGCAATCGAAATCGGCGCTTCGACGAGCGAACGCCGACAATTGGTTTCGCAAGGATGAGGGCATATCCGACCGAGCGATGCGGGCAACGGACAAACCTCCATAACCGTACGCCAAGCCGCTCCAAAATCGCCCTCGGCGATTTCCTTCACGTATTTCTGGCAATCGGTGTGCGCGGGGCAATTGATCCTACAAGGCCCGAGGCAATCGCCCTCGTGATCGCTCATAATGAGCTCCAGCGCGAGTTTGCGCGCCTTGAGAACCCGCTCGGTGCGAGTGTGGACGACCATTCCGGCCTTGACCTTGGTCGCGCAAGCGCGCAGCAGTTTGGGCGAACCTTCCACCTCGACTACGCACAACCCGCAAGCTCCGTAAGGCTTGAGCTCGCTCGCAAAGCAAAGGTTGGGTATCGCAATGGCCGAGGCGGACGCCGCCTCGAGAATCGTCGCCGACTCCGAACATTCAATCCGCTTGCCGTCTATCGTAAGTTCAACCATCAATCGCTCCGAACTTGCACGCCTTTTTGCACGCGCCGCATTTGAGACACGCGGCGACGTTTATCGTGTGCGGCGAACGCGGTTTGCCCTTGATCGCCTGAACGGGACACTTGCGCTTGCACGCGCCACATCCCTTGCAACTCGCGGCGCGAATGACGTAGACGCGTTTCGCCGCCTCCAACGACTCCTCCATCCTCCGCTCGTATTCTCCGTGAAAGTACTTGAGCGTCGTCAAAACCGGATTCGTCGCCGTCTGTCCGAGACCGCAAAGCGAGTTCTCCTTGATGCCGCGCGCCAATTCCTCGATCAGTTCCAGCGCGCCCTCCTTGGCGCGACACTCGGCGAGCGCGGTCAACTGCTCGAAAAGCCGTTTGGTGCCGATTCGACAAGGAACGCACTTGCCGCAACTTTCGCGGGCGGTGAATTCGAGGAAGAACCTCGCCATCTCCACCATGTCGGTCGTTTCGTCCATGACCACCATTCCGCCCGAGCCCATGATCGCACCGGTTCGGGCGAGCTCCCGATAGTCGATACGCGTATCGAGAAGCGATTCGGGAATGCATCCGCCGGACGGTCCGCCCAACTGTACCGCCTTGAAGCGCCGATTGTCGCGGATTCCGCCGCCGATGTCGAAAATGACTTCGCGCAAGGTCTTGCCCATCGGAACTTCAACGAGTCCGCCGCGTTCAATCTTGCCGGTAAGCGCGAAAACCTTGGTACCTTTCGAGTTCTCGGTGCCGAGTTTGGCGAGCGCCGCTCCGCCGTTAAGGAGAATCCACGGAACGTTCGCGAAGGTTTCGACGTTGTTGACGTTCGTCGGCGACGAGCGATATCCGCGTTCCGCCGGAAACGGCGGCTTCAATCGCGGCATGCCGCGACTTCCCTCCAGCGATTCGATGAGCGCCGTCTCCTCGCCGCAGACGAACGCGCCCGCGCCCGCGCGGATTTCCAGCTCCACGTCGCCCGTGACGCCGGAGCGCTCCGCCTCGGAAATCGCGAGCTTGAGCCGGGAAATGGCGAGCGGATATTCGGCGCGCACGTAGACGAAAGCGCGCTTCGCGCCAATCGCACGCGCGGCGATCAGCATGCCCTCGATGAGCGAATGCGGGTCGGATTCGATGATCGCGCGATCCATAAACGCGCCGGGATCGCCCTCGTCGGCGTTGCAAACGAGATATTTCTCCTCGCCCGTCGCCTTGCGCGCCGCCGCCCACTTGAAATAGGTCGGAAAGCCCGCGCCGCCGCGCCCGGCCAGCCACGAGACGCGAATTTCCTCGATGATCTCCTCGCCGGTCATCTTCCGCGCCTTCTCCAGCGCCTGATAACCGCCCCTCGCGCGATAACTTGCAATCGACTCGGGATCGACGATACCGCAATTGCGCAGCGCTATGCGCGTTTGCTTTTTCAGAAACTCCTCGTCCTCGGGCGAAATCAAAAGATCCCTTACGAGCGAAAGGTCTCCGCTCGCGGCCGCCTCGGAAATGCGCGGCGCGTCCTTCGCCGACACCTTCACCAACCGCGCGCGCAACTCGTCGCTCTCGTAAAGATCGACAATCGGCTCCAGATAGCACATCCCGATGCAGCCGGCTATCGAAACGTCGCCGACGAGTTCCTTGCGGACGTCCTCCGCGCCGGCGGCGATGCCGCAACTGCCCTCGCCGACGACGATCCTCATTCGACGTTCCTCAAAATCTCGCGCGCTTTTTCCGGCGTAAGCGAACCGTAGACGACGTCGTTAACCAGCATCACCGGCGAAAGCGAGCAACATCCGAGACAAGCGACGAATTTCAAGGTAAAGCGGCCGTCCTTCGTAGTCTCGCCGTCGCCGATTCCAAGCTCGTCCCTCACCGCCGCCGCAATCGCCGCGGATCCGTTGACATGGCACGCCGTCCCGTCGCAAAGCGCAATCAGGTTCTTTCCCGGACGATTCAAACGAAACTGGGAGTAGAAGGTCGCTACGCCCATCACCTTCGCCGGAGACACTTCGAATTCGCGGGCGATCGTGTAAATCGACGATTTGGGAATGTATCCGCGCCGATCCTGCACATCCTGCAATCTGGAGATTATCGAAGCCTCGCCCATTACTGGGGAATTATATCATAAATACGCTTCGAGATCTCGCGGAATCGGCGAAACGAATTCCATCGTCTCGCCGGTCGTCGGATGCCTCAAAACGAGCTTTCGGGCGTGGAGCATCTGTCTCGCCGGAACTCTTTCGAGTTTACGGTCGAGCGTGCTCTTTCCGTAGGTCGCGTCCCCGATGATCGGGCAGCCGAGCGAAGCGAGATGCACGCGAATTTGGTGGGTGCGTCCGGTTTCGATTTTGCATTCGAAAACCGAAAGCCCCTGCGCGCCGCCCTCGACCACCCGCCACTCGGTAACCGCTCGTTTGCCGTTTCTTTCCACGATTGCCATGCGCTTGCGGTCTACGGGATGGCGACCGATCAGGTTCTCGATACGCCCGGAAACGGTCTTCGGCGCTCCGTGGCAGACGGCGAGATAGGTCTTTTCGACGTCACGATGGGACGAAAACGCCTTGACGAGGCCGTCCATCGCCGCTTGCGATTTCGCGACGACGATAAGCCCGCTCGTATCCTGGTCGAGCCGATGGACGACTCCCGGACGCTCCGCGGAGCCCACGCCGGCCATCTCCGGATACCGCTTCACAAGCTCCTCCGTAAGGGCCCCGCGTTCATGCCCCGGCGCCGGATGCACGATCTGTCCCGCCGACTTGTCGACGACAAGAATGTCGAAATCTTCGAAGAGGACGAGCATCGGGTCAGCGCCGCGGCGCGGGGGCGCGCCGGGTACGGTATTCCTTCAGTCCGCGATTGCGCAGCTTGCAGGCGGGACAGGTGCCGCAGCCCGTTCCGGGAATGCCGTTGTAGCAGGTGACGGTCTCGTTCGCGATGACGTCGAAGATGCCGAGCTTGTCCGCCAGCGCCCATTCGTCTCGCTTCGTCATCTTCATGAACGGCGTCTCGATCTTGACGGGAAAGTCAAGCGCGAGGCGAATCGCCTTCTCCTGTGCGCGGATGAAGACGGCGCGGCAGTCGGGATAGCCCGAGTAGTCCGTCTGCGAGACGCCGGTGTAGAGGACCTTTGCGCCGAGCGACTTCGCCCACACCGCCGCCGCCAGGAGGAAGAACGCGTTGCGTCCCTCGACCACGGTGTTGGGCGGCGCGAGGCGACCTTTCCTGATCTTCAGCGAGGGGTCGAAGAGCGCGTTCGTCGTGAGGTCTTTGTAGAAGTCGAGACGAACGACCTTGTGGAGAACCTTGTCGGCGCTGCCGCTGAGAGCAGCGGCAGTACGGAGCGCGGCAGGAATCGACTTGACGAGGCGGCGGGCGAACTTCGTCTCGACCGCATGGCGCTGTCCGTACGCGAAGGTGATGGCCGCAACCTCGGAGACGCCATACTTACGCACGGCCAAAGCAAGGCAAAGCGCCGAATCTTGGCCTCCTGAGAGAACAACTACGGCTTTCATGGCCTCTGTGTCTCTGTGTTTATTTTTTCTTGGCCAGGGCCGGATTCACCGGCGTCGCCTTGACGAGGTCGACGATCTTCTGCGTGACGTCCTTGTGCTCGCGGAGATAGTCGATCGTCGCGAGCGAGCCCTGGGCGAGCTGCTCGTCGCCGAAGCTGAGCCAGCTGCCGCGCTTCTCGACGATGCCGCGCGCCAGCGCCGCGTCGAGGACGCTCCCCTCGTAGGAGATGCCGCAGGTGTAGAGGATGTCGAACTCCGCCTCAGTGAACGGCGGCGCGACCTTGTTCTTCACGACCTTCACGCGCGTGCGGTTGCCGACGA
>JAZRWB010000035.1:0-19211 GCA_045599445.1 Kiritimatiellia bacterium
CACATACTCCGAAACATAACAATCGCACTTTTTCATCCATTGCTCTACCCACTTTGAAGTCAGCGATTGTTTGCGAGCCACCTCAAGATCAGACGATGTACGCCCCGTGGCAAAGCCCGAGATGGTGCTTTCCAGATAAACCTTTAACTTCTCTGTCGTCTTCTTTCTCATTCTCTACTTGCCGTCGACTGCGGATACACCTTCCACAATTTTGAAAGAAGAATACCAAAATTTTGGTGAAAGAATCAAGCATAAAAATAATGCTCCGGGATGAAGAGTAGTTTGGGCGACTGTTCTCGCTATAACGTCGCTCGATGTCGATAAGCTCGTTTCGGGCACTCATTTAGGCTGTTACTTTTAGGAATGTTTTGAAGGCGACTCATTAGGATCGCCGCCAAATTTCGTGCGTTTTTATGCTCACCTTGGCGTATTTCGCTTTCAAAGGCAAGAATCTCATCCTCGCAAAGCCCATAATCCTTGCCTCTCATTGCCGTACAAAACGCCCAGTAATCATCCCTATTGTTTATCGTTAATCCACATGCGTCAAGCGCATGTTCAAGCAAAGAGCGCGGCTCTTCGGTCTTAGGCGCTGGGCGTTTTTCCAGCCACTGCCGTCCAACTTCGATAGCCATCTTACGAAAAGAATCTTTCATCGGGTCATTCTCCGATTGCGCACCCTTTATGACCGATGATTGATGTTGGTTATGATGTTTTATGATGGTAGCCGCGTCGCGGCATATGGTGTCAAACGTAGTATGCTCGTTAACGCCTTTTATTGACAATTTTGTCGATAACTCCGGAAAGTTGAATAAATATTCGTTTGCCATCGCCTTTCCGCCGCTTTTAGGCGCCCTGCCGCCCTTAATCCACTTCAAAATGTTCTTTTCGCGAAGCCCATTAAGACCATTGGAAATGCCGGTTGGCTTAAGATGTGTCGCAGCATGAATAGTATCCCTCGTCGGGAAGCACCTACCAGTCGCATCATCCGCCCGAAACGCAAGATAGGCCAAGATAGCTTGTTCGGTTGGAGTCGTATTCTTAATCTCCGAATAAACTCGCCCTGCTAGCTTAAAACCCATTAGCGACGCCCTTTCGCACGAATCTTTCTAAAGGCCGGAAGTTTTTCGATAATCATATCCTGACGAAGACGATTGGCCGCAAGCTTCTCAAACTTAAGGAGCTCTTCCACATCCTCCGCATCACACCACTTATGCGTACGACTTTGAAGTTGTTGCAATTTATCCATAAGATGCGCCCAAAGGCGAACGGAAGTTGACTTTATATGCTTGGCATAAACAGCGCCTGCGGTTACATATTCGAGAAACGCATCGATGATATTCGATTGCTGTTTGCTTTCATTCGTCCAAGTTTCACCCCAAAGCGTATTGTCCCGCCTTGGTGATATTCCGTTGTTCATAACGGAAGTTTCTGGTGGTAGTAACGCCTTTTTCTAGTGTACCAAATTGACCGAAAAGTGATAGGTACGACTTTTCGCCTAAGCAAACGTCCGCCCGAGCAGTCGGCCATGTCCATATATGGAGATTCGCGCCTCTCACCAGTGAGGTTGCGCGTAGCGCCCGCGAAGCGCCGCTCTTTTTTGATATAATACGCGCACTAAACAAGGAAACATACCCGTGAAGCTTCTACTACTCTTCGCCTATTTCGCCGTCCTCCTCTACATCGGCTTCAAGTGTCGCCGCAGCGCCTCGTCGGTCTCCGGCTTCGTCCTCGGCGGACGCTCGGTCGGCGCGTGGCTCACCGCCTTCGCCTACGGTACCAGCTACTTCTCGGCGGTGGTCTTCGTCGGCTACGCCGGCCAGTTCGGGTGGAAATACGGCATCGCCGCCACTTGGGCGGGCATCGGCAACGCGCTTATCGGCTCGCTGCTCGCCTGGACGGTGCTCGGGCGTCGGACGCGACTTCTGACCCAACACCTCGATTCCTCGACCATGCCGGAGTTCTTCGGCAAGCGCTTCGATTCGCGCGCCTTGAAGCTCGTCGCCTCGGCGATCATCTTCGTCTTTCTCGTTCCCTACACCGCCTCGCTCTACAACGGGCTTTCGCGCCTTTTCGGGATGGCGTTTTCGATCGACTATTCGCTTTGCATCGTCCTCATGTCCGTACTTACCGCGATTTACGTAATCGCGGGCGGCTATCTCGCAACCGCGATCAACGACTTCATCCAGGGCATCATCATGCTGGTCGGCCTCGTCGCGGTAATCGCGGCGGTAATTGCGTCCAAGGGCGGATTTATGGTGGCGCTCGATTCGCTCGCGCGAGTGACGGACGGCGCGACCGGCACCACACCCGGCGTTTTCGCGTCGTTCTTCGGGCCGGACCCCCTGAATCTTCTTTTCGTCGTGATTTTGACCTCGCTCGGAACTTGGGGCCTTCCGCAGATGATCCAGAAGTTCTACGCCATCAAGAACGAAGAGGCGATTCGCAAAGGCACGATCATCTCCACGCTCTTCGCGTTCGTAATCGCGGGCGGGTGCTACTTCCTCGGCGGCTTCGGCCGGCTTTTCGCGGACAAGGTAGACATCGCGAAAGACGGCTTCGACGCGATTATTCCGGCGATGCTCTCGAATCTCGGCCCGGGGCTGATCGCGCTTACCGTAATTCTCGTCCTTTCGGCCTCGATGTCGACTCTCTCCTCGCTCGTCATCACCTCCAGCTCGACGCTGACGAGCGATTTTATCAAGGGCTCGATCCTAAAGAACCTGAAGCCGAAAGCCGAAGTCCTGACGATTCGCTTCTTCGTCGTCGTCTTTATCGCGATTTCGGCGGCGCTCGCACTCGTTCAACACAAAAGCTCCGTTACCTTCATCGCGCAATTGATGGGCATTTCGTGGGGCGCACTCGCGGGCAGCTTCCTCGCGCCGTTCCTCTATTCCCTCTATTGGAAGGGCACGACCAAGGCCGCGTGTTGGGCGTCGTTCGCTTTCGGCTCGGGACTGATGATCGTCGACATGCTCGCGCGCGAGTCGCTACCGAAAATCCTCCAGTCGCCGATTAACTGCGGCGCGATCGCGATGCTCGCCGGCTTCGCAATCGTGCCGCTCGTAAGCGCCTTTACCCGCGCACCCGACCGCCGATTCACCGATCGGCTGTTCGAGTGCTACGATAAGCCGCATCCAATCGCCGCCAAAACCGCGCTCGCTTAACGCTGCTCGTAGTGGCCGGGCTCCCAAACGCGAACGGTCTTGCCGTTGGCATCGACCCTTTCGACGTAGCGCCCTTCGACCCATACTTGCTGGGGCGGCTGAACCACGGTCTCCTTGATGATCACCGGCTGGGTGACGACAGGAGCGGCGACTACCGGCTGAGTTACGACGACATTAGGCGTAACTAAAGAGTCGTAGACGAGTCCGCCGACCACCCCGCCGACAAATCCCGGCCAAAAATACCTTCCGCCATGATGATGGTAGTGGTGGTGGATGGGCGGCCGGAAACCGTGATGTCCACGAGGACCTCCGTGCGGACGCGCGAACGCTCCTACCGCCATTGCCGCGACCACCACCGCGATTATTGCCTTTTTCATTGTTTTTTCCTTTCTGCCTGATTTGGCTTACATCAGGTTAGGGAATTAACTCGTCAGAATCTGACAAAGAATTTTGCGGGGTCGATTTCGAAGTTGGCGGCGGGGTCGATCATAACACCCGCTTCGGCGAGCGCCTTCGCCCATTTCGCTTTCATATCCGCCTTGCAAGTCGCGGGCGAATCGTTGCCTTCGGCGTTCTTAACCGGCGAAAACTCGTCCTTTTGCTCAAAAGCGAGAAAAGCGGCGCGTTTGGCGTTCGGGAGAATGTCGAAGATGAACTTTTCGAACTTGTAGCCGTTCGGCTCCGAGGGCTTTACGACCTTGCCGTTTACCACGGTCGGAATCTTCTTGAACGCGAGGTGGAGCGGCATCGTCTTCGAGGCCTCGCGCTCCAGAAACGCGCGGTCGAAAACGTGAATCGCCGGCGAGCCGTAAAGGAAGTAGAGCTTTTTGCCTTGCTTGCGCAGGCACTGCTCCTTCGTCATTTCCGTGTACTCGACCATGCGGAAGGTCTTGCCGAACTGCATGGGCATTCCGACCTTCTCGAACGGATCGCGCTTCGCGCAGAGTTTGAGCGAGTATTCCGAACGGTTGAGGACGTGGTAGCCGACGAACGCGGGATCGGCGATCTCGACGAGCGGGTTGTCGACCTGGAAGAAAAAGACCGACTTGATTCCCCGCTTCTTCATATCGGCGAGCGCGCCCGAGCGCTTGAGCGCCGTCAAAAGTCCGCCATGGCCGTCGGGCGACATGAAGACGTGGCCGGGCTTATCGAGGATGATCTTGCCTTCCTTGGTCATTCCCGGCCACATGCCCTGGGTGAAGAAAAAGACGTCCTTCGGATTCAGCCCGAAGTAATCGTTGTCCTTAAAGCACTTCACGGTCGCCGCGTTGTTCGCCTCGCTCGTCATCACATAAAACGGCAGCGACGCGCCGTATTTAAGCGAACGCGCGAGAATCTTGCGGGCGTGGAAGTAAAAGAGCGGCTTGCCGCTTACCGGTCCGATCGAATAGCAACCCTTCGGCCCATCGTAGCCGAGACGCGAACCCTGACCGCCCGCGACCAGCAAAACGGCGACGCGACCGGCGGAGAGCTCCTTCTCGCCCGCCTTGACGGCTTTCGCGAGCGCCGTGCCCTTGAGGCAGGCGACTTTCGGCGCCTTGCCCTTCGAGGAATCGGGAACGTCGCCGCCCGCGGCGAGCGCACCCTGACAAAGCTTGACGTTCTTCGGCTCGATGGTCGCGATTTGACTAAGTAACTCCGTCTGCTCGCGCTTGGAAAGCTTTTTCCAGTAGGCGAGTACGTGCTCCTGACCGCACGAGGTTAACATCTTTTCCGCTTGGGCGTAGTTCATGACCGTTCCTTTCGTTTTTCCGGAGGTTCGAGGATCCACCGCTTATTATACCAAAACCAGTTCTCGGGTTCGCGCATAATCGCGTCGGACAAAAGTTTCAGCGCCTCGCCGGTAAGCCGACGCGCTTCGGCGTTGCGGTCGGCCGCATTCGCATCTGGACGAAGGGTTGCAAGGTGATTGAAAACGTGCTTGCCGTTTTTGCGGCTCATAATCGCAACGACGATCGGCGCGCCGCACTTGACCGCGAAGAGCGCGCCCGCGCGGGAGACGTTCGCCTTGCCTCCGAAAAAGTCCGCTTCGACGTCCGGTTTGCGGACGCGCAAATCGGGCAGAATCGCGAACGCGCGACCCGCGGCGAGCTTTTCCTCGATAACTCGCACCGTATCGCGATTGTCGCGGTCGAGGACTTCGATATCGCCGTACTGCCGGTTCATCCACGCGTCGAGCTTGGGATTGCGCTGCCGGGCGGCGAGCGCGAAGAGCTTAAGGCCGTACTTCGCCATCGACCACGCCGCCATATACCAATTCGCGGAATGGGGAACCATGATGACGACGCCATTGCCCTCGTCCACGAGCGCTTGCAACTTCTGCTTATAGAGTTCGCCGTCCTCGATGTGTTCGTCCATCCACGCGCGAGTCAATTTCGGCGCACGAATCATCTCCACCGCCGTCCAGAACATGTTGACGAGCGAGCGCTCGGCGATGAAAACGCGCTCGCGATCGCTTTTATCGGGAAAGACCGAGCGAATGCGCGATAGCGTGCGCCGACGCTTAAAGCGCAAAACGCGCGAAGCGAAAAGCGCGAACCCCTCCGCCAGCCGCATCGCCGCGCCATAGGGCAAGGCGTTCACCGCGCCCGAAATCGCTCGCAGCGCGAAATACTCCAAATTGGCGGCGAACGCGCTTTTCACTTCGTTTAGGCGCTCGTCTTTTGCATATCGCAAAGCTTGCGATAGACGCCGCCTTGGTCGTAAAGTTCCGCGTGGGTTCCGCGCTCGACGATTTCGCCGTTTTGCATAACGAGGATGAGATCGGCGTCGCGAATCGTCGAGAGGCGATGGGCGATCGCGAAGACCGTGCGATTCGCCATGAGCTTTACAAGCGCGTCCTGCACCAGCTTCTCGGTTACCGTATCGAGCGCGCTCGTCGCCTCGTCGAGAACGAGAATCGGCGGATTGCGGAGAATCGCCCGCGCAATCGCGATGCGCTGACGCTCGCCACCGGAAAGCGCAAAACCCTTCTCGCCCACCATCCGATTGTATCCATCTGGCTGCGAAACGATGAACTCGTGGGCGTTGGCAAGCTTCGCCGCGGCGACCACTTCTTCGTGAGTAGCGGCGGGCGAGCCGTATTTGATATTCTCCTCGATAGTATCGTTAAACAGAATCGTTTCCTGCTGCACCGAGCCGACGAGCGAGCGCAAGGAGTTGATTTTAAGATCCCTAAGATCGATTCCGTCCAACGTCACCTTGCCGCACATCGGATCGAAGAATCGCGCCAAAAGCCCCGACATCGTGGTCTTGCCCGAGCCGGTGCCACCGACGATTGCAACCATCTTGCCGCGAGCGATTTCAAACGACGCGTCCTTTACCGCATCACGATCGGCGGTAGAGTAGCGGAAGGAAACATTTTCAAAAACGATCTTGTCGTTAAAGGCGCTCTTCGCTATCGCGTTCGGCTTCTCCGGCAACTTCAAATCCACGTCCATCAACGACCAAATACGCTGCAAACTCGCCTGCGCAGTTTCGATGGAAACTTGCAACCCCGCCATCTGCTTAATCGGCTTATAGATAAGCAGCAATGGCGCAAGCATCGGAATCACGTTGGCCAGCGTCACTTTCGTGGCAAAACACCACACCAAAAACGCACAGATAAGGAGAATCCCGATAGTCTCGACCGTGGGCCCTACCAGAAGTCCCCAACGAGTCGCCCGCATTGTGGTCTTAAAAAGCGTATTGTTCACCTGGTCGTATTTCTCGTTTTCAAACTGCTCGGTATTGTAGGCCTTGACTACTCGAATGCAAGTCAGAATTTCATGAATTCTCGAACCCACCACCGAACTCTTCTCCAAGGTACGCTTCGACCATTTGCGGATTATTTTGCCAAGCCCGAGCACCGGCAGCATAAACGCCGGCATGCCAATCACAATTATCCCCAAAGTCGCCATCATGTGGTTTTCAATCGCGAACCAGATGATAAAGGCAATCGCGATAAAAATTTCAAATGGCGCACGGCAAAGCTCCGCAAGCATTCCCTGGATGATATTTTGCATGATTTGCGGATCACCCGTCGCGCGCGACATAATCTGCCCGACGTCCACTCGGCCGTGGAACTCGATCGACTGCTCCTGCACCTTCTTGAGTAAATCGGTTCGAAGATCCATCACCACTCTCGAAGCCGACCAAGTGAGGCAATATTGATTAAGAAAGATAAAGGCCAAGCGGCATAGCGCCACCAATGGAATGCCGATAACCGCCATTAGAACAAGCGCGCCGCCCATCGCCCCTTCTTCATCTTCAAGCGGTATTCCTATTTTGTCGGCCAGCTTCTTTGCCTTGGGATACCAGCTTGGCATCTTGGAGGCGTCCTCCATTTGCCGGGCGTATTTCGATTTCTTAACCCTATCGCCTTTTGCCTCGGCCGGCGCCTCCGCTTCATCAACCGCAAACTCCGCTCTAATGGATTCAATCCGTTCATTGTGGCTCACTTTTTCGAGTGCCGGCTGAACGATGCTGAAAATCGGCAGGAGCGTTCCCGCGGTGAGCATACCGCAGATAATCCCGACGAAAATGCGAAACTTGTATTTACGCGCGTATTTCCACGCTCGGGAATAGGCCTCGCGCGCGGTGTATTCGCGATCGAAGAATTCCTTCTTGTACTCAATACCCATAATTCGAATATATTATAGCATAATTTGCCAAGCTCACTTCTTGGCCGTGGGCGTTACCTTCTTTGCCTCGCCATTCACGATTACCGTAACTGGCTTCGGATTAGGAGAGGAAGTCATAAGCGAATAGGAGGTTATCTTTCCGTTCTTCCATTCCATATCCACGGTGATATTTCCGCGCGAGCAAATACCCTTTACGTATCCGTCCTTCCACGCCGGAGGCAAGGCGGGCAATAGTTCAATCTTACCGGCATGAGATTGGAGCAGCATTTCGCTCATACCGCCCGTCATACCATAGGTTCCGTCCATCTGCATTGGCGGATGGTTGCCGAGCAAATTATCGAGTAGGTTGTGGCAAATATATCCCTTCACCATCTCATACGCTTCTTTGGTGTTCCCCAGCCGCGCCCAAAGCGCAGTGCGCCAAGGCCACGTCCAGCTACGACGACAATCGCCGGTCGTCCCGCGCAATTCCAACGACTTCGCGGCCGCTTTCGCGAGTTCCGGAGTTTTGGCTTGGCTGATTATACTTCCCGGATAGACGCCGACCAAGTGCGAAGTGTGGCGATGGCCGCTGACCATATCCGGGCGATCCACTCTCCACTCCTGCAAATACCCGTTGGGCGAAACTTTGGGAAGTTCCACCCGATCCCTAAGCCCCGCGATCTTCTTCGCCCACTCTTGATCGACCTTGAGAATCTTCGCCGCCTTAATCGTATTGTCGAAAAGTTCCCAAATAAGCTCTTGGTCGTGGCTTACCCCGTCCTCGGTCGGACCCCACTCGTGCGACCATCCCTTGGGAGAGAGAAGCTTTCCATCGACTTCCTTTAGATTGGTTTCCCAAAATTCGCAAATCGACTTCATAATCGGGTATCCCGTATTGCGGAGGAACTCCTTATCCCGAGTAAAAAGGTAGTGATCCCAAACATGCAGCGAATACCACGCATTCACCGGCGGATTCCACATTACCCATCCGCCCGCGCCCCAAATATTCTGGGAAATGCGCGTCGTCCAGCCCTTCTTGTCCGCGCCAAACGCCTTTTGGGTCATATTATGCAAGGGCTCTTCCATCGCCTTCATGAAATCGATAAAAGTTAAGTGGCACTCCGAAAGATTCCCCACTTCCGCGCCCCAATAGCACATCTGAAGATTGATGTTGTTATGGTAATCGCAAGCCCATGGCGGATGAACCTTGTCGTTCCAAATCCCCTGCAAGGTCAGGGGCAAATTACCGGGGCGCGAACCCGCAATCAACATATATCGCCCATACTGATAGACGAGCGCCTCCAGTTCCGGATCGTCTTGGGCGCTCTTGTATTTGGCAATGCGCTCGTTAGTCGGAAGCTTGGCGATTTCCGAGGAGGTTTTGCCGAACGAAATCGACATGCGATCGTAAAGCGCGGAATGATCCTCGATATGCGCGCGCTTGATAGCGCCGTATTTCTTCTTTGCAATTCCCGCAAGCACCTTTTCGTTTCTCTTCGCAGGATCTTCGCCTTTCCAATTCGCCTTGAAGTCCTCTTTGTAATCGGTCGCAAGCGTAATGTAGACTTCGACCGAATTGGCGCCTGCGACTTTAATAAAGGGAATGGCGCTGCGATCGAACTTGGGCTGCATCCCGTCGCCCTTGCCCTCGTAATCGACTTTTACGTTTTGTTCGCCGCCCACAATCGCGAACTTGCCGCCGTCGACTCTAACCGACATCCTTCCCTCGAAGACTTCTCCGTTTGCGAGCTTGCCCCGCATAACCAGCGTATCTTTCCCCAACGCCGAGATTTTCGCATCGTGACAAGGGGTAAGCAAGAAGTTCGCGTTAAGCGCACCCGTCTTATCGACCTTTGCGCAATAAACCAAAACATCGTCGGGGTGGCTGACAAACGCCTCGCGGGTATGATGCACTCCCCCGTTTACGAAATCGACGACCGCAATTCCGTTTTTGAGACTAAGCGCACGCGAATACGCGGTAGTCTTGTTGTCTTTGAGCTCGAAGTCGACGAAGAAGTTGCCGAAGGGCTGAAACGCGCCGAACTCGTTTTCATTTGCCGTGGGTCCGTATGAATACCCGCTGCCGTTTCCGGGAAGATTGGGCCCGCCGGTCCAAAGCGAAATCTCGTTTAGATTAATCCGCTCGTTTTTATCCCCGCCGAAAATCGTTCCGCCCACGCGCCCATTGCCGATTGGCAACGACTCCTTTTCCCAATTGGAAGCCGGCTTCGTATACCAAAGACAATTTGACGACGGATACTCGGCGAATGCCGTTAACGCCAACGCTCCGCCGATTACGAGGGTAGTTATTTTCTTATTCATGCTTATTCTTTAGTCCTTTAATATAAGTTCGATATTGCCATAGCTCTCGCCGCTATTAAGCGCCCTAACTTTAACGATAATATTGCATCCGTTATTGCCAATCGTCGGGTCATTTATTTTGTAGACAAGTACATTCTCCTTGGATGGCGTTCCCGCAAACCCGCCGCGCTTGCTTTTCGCCACGATCTTTCCGTCCATCTCGATCTTAATCGAGTCGATTTCAAGCCGCTCCGCACCCCGCGTATAAGTAAGACGTACCGCGCGAGCCGACCTAAGATCGCTCGCCTCCACCGGATACTTTATCTCCTTCCAGCTCTTTGCGATCTTGTTTGGAGACCACGTGCCGATCGACTTGGTCTTGGAGCTGCCGATATTGGTCCTGCCGATTTTCTTGGCCTCGGCAATTAACTTTACCGCCGCCTTTACCGGGTCGTTATACGGCTTGACTTCCGAAAGCCCCTTTGTTTCTTCAACCCACTTGCGCTCCCATGCACCGCGATTTACTCGCTTAGACGGATTGAAGCGTCCTTCGTTGTAAAGCTTGCGCCGGCCAAGGTAATAGTCGCGAATAAGTCCCGACCAGATCTTCGCCGCATAATCATCGACTGGCGGCCCCCAAATAGTTACGATGCGACGCGCGTTCTTTTCATAGTAATCGGCGAGTTTTTCGTCGCCATTCCCGTGCGAGCGCGCAAAGTCAATCCAACGTTGCATGGAAAAATGCGGATGCGATTCAAGAAGCTTGTCCATCGCGAGCATCAACTTTTCGATACGCCCTTCGTATTCCTTGGACGCATCTTCGTTGCCTTCGCTAAACGCCTTTTCGCTGGCAACAATCAGGTTTTCCACAACCGCCCCGAGGTAGGCGGCGGTATATTCGATAAGGTCGGCTTGATAGAGCGGAGAATCGGCGAATTTATCCGCAACCGATGCGAACTTCTCAATCGCCTCGAAGAACTCGGGCCGAGTGTTGATCGAGCCCTTGCCCGAACCGCCGGGACCCATTTGCCAATTATAACGCGGGTGATCGGTAAAGGATCCGTACACCGACTTTCGCATAAGCGACCAAAACTCACCGATCGCCGGATCGTCCGCGCCGTACCTCGCCCACGAATAATTTCTAAGTAATTCGTCCGTGTCCGCCTTTTCCGTGCGCCACGCCGCATCCGCCACAACCTCGTAAACTATTTGATTGTTCTCAATTCCTTCCGGCGCCATCCCATGCCCGACTAAACGCCCCTTATTGGCGGAGTTAAGCGCATCGATGTGACCATTGGCGTAAAAGTCCAATATTCCCGTAAGTCCGCACTTTCCTCCCATATTGGGAATTACGGAATAAATCCAAAGTTTATTATAGAAGCCCTTGTGGAAATCCCAGTTAACTCCATTGTGCCAAAAATGCCGGCTATAATCAACCGCCTCGTCTATAAGAAGCATCTTGTCGTCAGGCACTTTTTTTAAAAGCGCGGCCAAAGTTTCGGGATCCCAAACTCCCCGCTGATACCCGAACATCCATCCTTGCATTACCCAAATCGCATCCGGATTGGCGTTGGCAATCGACTTGTAAACCTTTTCTCCGTATTCGTTCATGAGTTGATAGCGCTCGGCCGACCCCTTGGGCGGGAATGGAGTTTCCATTTCGTTAAAGCTATCAATGAGATACAAGTCGCACTTGCCGAACTCCTTTTCCCATTCCTTAATGAACATCGTTCCGATCTTCTCGAAGACCGGATGATTGGGCATTACCATCCAGTTATGAAACACTCCCCCGCACCACTTTGTTTCGATAAGCTCAAGGTCGGGGTAAATCTTCTTGAGCCCCGGCGGGACAAACCCCGCAAAGCCGGGACAAATCGGCTTCATGCCCAACGAGCGCATTCGAGCGAGAATCTTATGCTGAAGCTTAATCTGATCTTCATGCCATTCCTTGGGCATAGGACTATCCAAGCCCGAGATATTCCCCATTCTCATCCAAGGCAGATGGGCGGGTCCTACGAAGTACGACTGAATCTCGTCTTCCGAAAGACCCAGCTTCTTGAATACCCGCGCAGTAATCGCCTCTTGGGCGACCAGTGCTATCGGAGCGTTAATCCCATGAAGCGCCATGTAGTCGATTTCCTGACTCCACCGCTCCCACGTCCAATACGGCATCGTATAGCCGTAAGTTACTACGTTAAAGTAATAACGATAATCAAAAGGCGTAGAGCCGCTGACTTCCGCCTCCTTGCCCCACGGCTCGTCGCCAAAGCGATTTCCCGCCCAGCTGGAAACGCCCTTCTTCTGCGCCTTTAACGCCGAGTAAAATCCGCGACAAAGCGCAATTGGCGAATTGCCCGTAACTAAAAGTTTGCCCGCCGAAACCTTGGTTACGTAGGCATCGGTCTTGCCGCCTTCTTTAAGCTTAAGCTCGACTCGACTTTCCGCAGTAGGATTCGCGGACTTTACAAACCGCTCGATAACGCCCTTGGCCGATGCAGTAGGATCGGCGCTTTGCACACCCATTAGCGCCATCGGCAACAGTGCCCCTAATGTAATAACTACTTTCTGCATCCCTTTGCTTTTATCATTCATCGCTCTTTGGCGGCTCCGGCTTAACCTCGCTTACCTTCGTCCGGAAGAACGCGGAGGCGCCTTCGCGCGGAGTGCTCTTAAGCTCAAGCTTCTCGTTCGGATTCGTTGCCAACTTGAACGAATCGCAGTCATTATCGAAATCCACCTTCAAGTCGCCAGTTGCCTCAAAGCCGTACCAAAGCCCGATCTTGGCATTGATAATACCGACAGTAACGACAGCGCCACCATCCGCCTCTTCAATAGTTAGCGGCTCTGTCCCATCGTCTATCGCACCAATTTCCGGCTCTGGCACAGTCTCTGGATCCAGCACCGCCGAAACTTCAAACTTACCCGCCTCGGCCTTCGCCTTCGCCGTCAACTTGAAGTACGCCTTGTAAGCGTCTTCAGTAATGAGCGATTCAACTTCCGTCGGAACTTCGACAACAAGCGTCGCCTTCTCAATGGCCGCCTCCACACTCTCCGCCTCGACTTCCACTATCTCTCCTGGCTTTACGTCAATCTCGGTTGCCGGATAGGCAACTTCAATAAAGCTCTCGCTATCTTGCGCAAAAGTCGTCGCTTGAAGATAGTATGCGCCTCCAGGACCGCCCTCGCCATAGTAATTCTTGAAGTCTTTTTGAGTGACGGCGAGATCTTGGACCTTGGAGCCGTCCGCATCCGTAATCGTGATGTAAATTTTGTTATTCGTAATCTTGTTCCAGCCAATTTCGGATTGCCTGAGTGTAATTGCTCCGTCTGCTGGAATAATAACACCATCTCCAAGTGTAAACTCACACTTCGACTCAGCATCTCCCTGTTTAATAAAGTTCACCGAAACCCCCGCAAGATTAAGCTCAACTTCGCTTGAGAGGTTAGTAAGCGTAATCCATTCGTCCATATCGCCCTCTGGCATCGGCGTAACCCCGTCGAAGGAGTGGAGGCGGAGAAAGTTGTAGGCAGGCGAGGGCTCGAAGATAACCTTCGTTCCGTCTGCCGCAGTAAGCGTGAGTTTCGCATCGCTCTTACCTGCCTCGCCATTGCCCACGACAACCTGATCGGTAATTGTCATCGCCGCAATCGTTGCCCGACGATCTGCCGTAACATACACCTCTCCTGGAACGCCGTCCATCGCCTGGTCGATGACCGTACCTGCAGGAATCGTCATCGAAACCGGCCCCGAAAGCTCCCAGCCGGAGAGATCGATCGTCTCTTCGTTCTCGTTGCGAATCACGACCGCATCGAGCTTCACGTCAAACTCAGCCGTAATGCCCTCACGGAGATCCACAATCGCGCTCTGCTCATGCGGAATGCCTGCGGCGTATTCATTGCCGTAGCCGACATTCTCAGCGTCTATCGAATGCGTAACATAGAGATGCATGCGGCGCGGAATGACATAGTTCGTCCACAAGTCTTCAAGGCCCGTCTGAACAGTCTTCGGCTCGGTTCCGCCGCGCCAAACATCAATCGCCGAATTCGTAGCAAATCCCCAAACCTTACGGTCCTTTTCGGCATCAGCATTGATGAGCGTGGCAAATTCGCGCATCTTCTCAACAAATGGAATCGTCGAGTTTTCAAGTGTCTCTTCGTCGTTCGGCTCACCAAGCTCCTTATCCATCAGCGTCCGCAAACGACGGAGATAGAGACGACGGAACTTCTCATTCTGGTAAATTGCCTCGTAAGCGTGGTTGGCATTACCCTCGGTCGCCGACATCTCCGCATTCTTGTACGCACGCACCTTGAATCCACCATAGAACGGATGCGCCTTGAACCAGTCCTCGTCCGCAGAAAGTCCACCGCAATCGACCTGATGATAATACTGACCGAACGAGAGGTTCATATCGTAGGCAAGCGGATACCATGCCCCCGTGCCGCGCACGCCTTCCAACATCGCTGGATCATCCAAGTAGCCACAAAGATTCGCCCAAATATCGTCCGTCTCATATGTAATACGCGATAGCGCCATATAGTTAAACCATGACGGAAGATCCATCTTCTCCGCGACGATCTTCGTATATCTCGCCTTGTCCGCATCGCTGTCAACGAGTTTTGTCGGCAGCGTCGAGGTGAACTTCGTCAATACGGAGATATCCGATTCATTCTCGTCATCCGGAGTTTTCTTCTCGATACCGCCCGCCGTGCCAGCCGCGCCCCACGTACCGATGGACTTGTAGGAGTAGCAGTACTTATCGAGACCGTAAACATCCTCGATCAATTCGTCCGTAAATCGCTCGGAATGGAACGCGAGCTGATAGAACTCACCGTTCATATTAACGCGAACTGGGAAGTCGAACGGCGCCTTGGATCCGTTCTTATTAAAGACCCAGAATGCCATCATCTGCCGCATAAAGGTCGGGTCGGCGTATTCGGCGATGAGGGACGACTTACGGATTTCTTCTACATCCTCTCCGGTCAAACAATCCTTCGTCGTAAGCGGATGCGCTTTCGCAAACCTAAGTCCATGCGATTTCTTCTTGAAGCTGGCCGTCGTATTGCCGCGAAGATCGACGCGTACATAGTCGTAGTACTGCTGAGTGGAACTATCGTAAATCGCCACGCGCGCACCATTCGGATGCTCTGGCGTTATGTAGCCGCTCGTGGAGGAGTCCTTGTTCATTAGATAACTTGCGCTCCCATCACCTGGCTTATCAGCTACGCCCTCTTCCGCGAACATATGCCAAGTCGTGAGATTCTCGGACATCTGCTCTTTCGTCGGCTCGACGATCGTGCCGTACCACTCGTAGCCATCATCGGGATTGTTAAAGCTCGGGCTCGTCCATGTGTTGCCCGCCTTGTCCGTCAGCAGGAACTTCCACTGAATAAGGTGACCCGGCTCCGGCAAGTCGGACTTAGGAATCGTGGTCGTATACTTGTTGCCCCAGTCCTTCGCGTCCTTACTGAGCGTCGCAAGATCGACCTCTTTCGTCTTCAAGGTCATGTTGTCGAGATCCTTGCGATAGACGATTTCGATCTTGGTAAACGTATCTTCATCACGCGGCGTGAGCGTTCCGTTCGGATTCATTACCGGATTCGCCGCGAAAGTAATCGCGTAGTCCGCATTCGGATCGGCGGGCGCAACCGGCAGCGCAAACTCGCTCACGCTATCGTGCTTCTTGCCATCTTTGATTTCGTAGAGCGGACCAACATTTGGACCGAGCGCGACCAGCCCATCCGTTGCAGGATTCGCCGCGCCCTTCGTCGGCGCTTCGCAGATCCAGCGCTTCGTCGCCTCGTTTTCATTCGCCTTGCCGACGATGATGGACGCGCCCTCCGGGAGATCGCTTGGAATAACGACCGTATCCACGACCTGCTCTTCACCCTCTGCCGGCGCATAGTAAAGCCGCACGAACGCGAACTTCTTAGGATTCACCTTGTCGGGCCAAACGAGAAGTCCACCAAGCTCATCGGAAAGGATCGTCGGCTTCTCGCTATCGACCGGCGTCGCGAATGCGCTTACCGACATGTCCGCCGAGTTCGCGTACCGCTCTGAGGTGTAGAAGATCGTACGCGAATGCGGCGCGACGAGACGATGCGGGAAGTTGCCGTAATCGCCCTTCGAGTTGGCTTTCGAACGATTGACGCGAATGAACTTATAGTCCGCAAGATCCGCCCAGTCGTCAGAGGTGTTTTCAAGCTCCACCCAACCGGATTCGAGTCCGTTCGGGTCCATACCTTCGAGTGTTCCACGATTTTGCGCATCCGTCGGCTTCGGCATAATTTCGGAAATAATCAACACCGGCCCTGTACTCGTCGAGGGCTTCGGTGCAAGCACAAGCACGCCTTCCTTCTCACTGAGCGTAAGCCCCTTCGCTTCAAGATCAACGGTTACGCCGTCGACGGTCAGCACTCCGCCTGCGAAGCTCATGCGCTCGGCATCGACGATCTCGAAGGTCGAACCCTCCAGCTTAAGGAATTGAAGCGCATCCTCAAAGGTTCCCGCTGGATGTCCATCCACCTTGCAGAGCGTGGACTTTTCCGCTTCGATGTAAGTAACATTCGTAATCTTACCCGTAATCTTGAGTTTGCCCGTCCCGTACTTGACGAGTTCACGACCAGCTTCGTTTGTCGGAAGCCCTTGGATGTCGCCATCGATGACAAGCGTTGAGCCATCGCCAACGAAGATTGCCGCGTTGGGGTGATTGTCCTTGCCGATGTTAAGCGGATAGCCGCCGTTCATCGTAATCGTCGCAGTGCCACCCTCGCTCGGCGGCATATAGATTTGCGACGCGGCGCGATCAACACCTCCGTTCAAACGGAAGCGGTCATTCGAGCTTTGTGTCACAGAAACAGACGCCCCTGCGTCAAGGTAGAGCTGCTGACTGAAGAAGAAGGTCGAGCTGCCGTCGTTGATGAGATTGAGCCTGCCGCCGTCGTTGACGCGGATGATGCCCGTCGTATCGACCGTGCAATTCCAGCCTGAGAAGTCCTTCGCGGTAATCGTCAGCGTCGCACCATCCTTTACGAGCAGCGTCGGATTCTCCGGCGTCGCACCGTTCGCGAACTGTGTGGTCTGACCATTGTTAATACGCGTGAAGCTGTGTGTGCCACTCTCAAAGACGAGATGGAGATTACTGAAGGTTACATTCCCGTTCTTTGAATACGCGAAACCGTTCTCTCCTTCGCCAGAAAGCACCAGCACGACATCCGACGGCATATTCGTAAGCTGATCAGCCCATTCAGCCGGGAAGTCGTCGTTCGGCTTCGTTGCGGTGTAATAGTAATAGCGATAATCAGGAACAGGGCTATAATGCTCGCAAATATAGAGGTCGTGGAATCCCGTAGCAAACTCTTCCGGAGGTGTCTCGTCCGAAACCTTCGGCAAAGTCGTCGGATCGATTCCCGTCGTGAAGCAGAAGAGCGAGATCTCGTCCACTGTAAGCTTCGGCAGTTTCGCCCAAACCCGCGTCAACGTAGCCCTACCCTTGCCGTCAAGCTCAACAAACTTCTCGCTAAAGTCTTCTGCCGCAAGGCTATCGGCCGTATAGGCAAGACCACCGTCATAATGGAAGCTTGAATTCGGCCCGCCAATCGCGATTACGTTACCGCCTTGAATATCAATAATGCGTCCTTCGTTCACATCGAGTCCGGTCGAGCCGTTCCCGTCTTCTTCGACCGCCGTCGTGTAGGCGAGGATGTTGCCACCCATAATAATAATATCGCCGTTCGAGTCGATGACGTCGTTACCGAGCGAAACACCATAGAAGTTGCCACCGTTGATGACAACATTGCGCTTCGTGTTCATCGACTCAGGGTCAGTAACCGCGTCGTTGCCTGCGGACTTCACGCAATCATCGCCCGCCAGCAAGGTGAATTCGCCGCCATTGATTGTAAGCGTCAGATCCTTCTCATCGGGATCATCCGTCGTCGTAAGAATCTGCGAGCCCTCGCCGGGGACGGCAATATCAAACGTGCCGCCGTTTACCGTGAGTGTCTTGCCCGCTTCGAAGATAGTTGCATCGGTTGCCGTCTCGTCACCAGTGATATTGCAGGTATATCCATTCTCAAACACGATGGTGCCACCGTTCAAAACCTTCGCGCCAGTGCCAACGATCGAAACCTCCATCGTACCGCCCGAAAGCGTCACCTCATCCGAACCCTTGAACTTGAATGCAGACGGCTTCGTGCCTTTCAAAGTAGCCGTAAACGATCCTGCCTCGAAATCGGCCTTCATCTTCTTTTCCGTAAGCTCAATGCCGACGGGTTGGGTTCCCGCAAGGGTCATTTCAAGCTTGCCTTCGCCGGAAAGCCCGAAGTTACCGGTGAGCGAAACGGCGGCCATTTTTGCCGTAGCAGTAGTGACATCAATCGCGAACGTACCCTTGGTAATATAGAGATCCTTCGCCGTGAAAAGCGGCTCGGTTATCTCTTCTCCTGTAATCTCGAACCTACCCTTGCCGTTAAACGTGATGCTCGCGCCCGCACCCGAAACAAAGGCCGCGGTGTTGATAGAATCCTTACCGTCGTTCTTGATTTCGTATTCACCAGCCGGCAATTCAAGCCCGCCCAAGAAATTCACATTTGCGAAATTATAGGTGTAGCCAGGCGCGAGCGTAATCTTCTCCGTCACATTCGTATTCGACCAATTAAGATCAACCGGCGGAGGCGGCGGAGGCGGATCATAGCCCGGCGCCTCGGTAATATCAACCGCGCTCCACGTATCGCTCGTCCAATCGTACTTCGCAAATTTATCAACATCCTTCACGCCCAAAGCACTTTGCGAAAGTGTTTCGACAAAGAGAATCTCCGCGCCGTTAACCGCTCTAAAGGTGATGCGCACATCTCCGTTCTGTATCTTTTCCCACACTGTAGAGCTATATTCTCCCTGATTTGCAAGCGTCAACCGTATAAAACCGCCTGCTGGAATAGTAATACCATCATTGAATATGATTCTGCACGGCGACTTCTCATCCGCATCCGTCGTCTTGCAAATATTGAGTGATGCGCCGCCGACATCGAGATCGTCATCGGGGTTAATGTTGCTAACAATTATGAACTCTCCCTCACCATCATTTCCAGTGAGTGGCGCGCCGCAGAACCCATAGAGCCGCAAGTAGAGCTCCTGCTCGCTCTTCTC
>JAZRWB010000036.1:0-2299 GCA_045599445.1 Kiritimatiellia bacterium
CTCGCCCAAAGCCGTTCTTCGCAAGGGTCTTGCCCCGGGCAGCGGTCAAACGCCGGGTTGCGCCGCTTGCCGCAAAACGCCACCAATGCGTCTTCGACCGCCGCCTCGATGAGCCGCTTGCGAATCCCCACGCGTCCGCGCGATATCCCCCGAGCGAAGCGAGTCGCGTTAGCGGCGTCTACGGGGGTGCGCTCGCACGCGAATAAACCCTTGCTACAAGCAACGGGTTTATTTTCTTTTCCCTTTATGTCACTTTCCCTTTTCTTTGACTTCGGAGAGCCGCCATGTTGATAACTTTTCGCTTCGCGCTCCCGATCCTGATGGACGATTGCCGCCAACTTCATTTGCATTTGCCTTTCGTTTCAGCGCCAGCGGAATTACCGACGCTTGCTGCAAATGCCCCGTCGCGTATAGTCGCCGCGTAGGGTTTTGGGGATAAAACCGCCCTCTGCGATTCATCGCAAATCACCCAAACAAAAGAAACTGGCGGTTTCTCACTCTAAACCGCCAGCTATTAAAATCTCAAATTATTTGCGCCGCGTATAGTTCGCGTATAGTTTTCACCCCTGCCGCAGAGCCTGAATGTACTCCTCGACCAATCCCTTCTCGCGCTCGGTCAGTCCCTCCGTGTAGGCCACGTTGCCCTTCTGAATCTGAATGAAGATGTCGACGACCCCATTGTGAGCGTTGTACTCCCTGACCCAGTCGAAGAACCCAACGCCTCCCTTCTTCCGCAACTCAGCCGTGTAGTCGAGAGGCGCCTTGATCGCCCCCGACTCCCACCTCGCAATGGTGTTGACATCCTTCCCGCACAGCACGGCGACCGCCTTCTGCGTAAACGCCGGTTGCCTGCCCTTTCGCGGCCGCCCGCCCGTCGGCTTCCCAGCGTTCTCCGACATGCGAAGCTGGATGCGAATGTCGACGAACTCCTTGTGCAAATAGGCGATGAAATATGGCTTGAAGATTCGCGCAAGCTTCGCGAGAGCGAGAATCAGCGGACTCGCCGAAATCATCAGGTCGAAAATCTTCAGCTCGACGCATTGCACATGACTCATCGTCTCCGGGTTGAGCGTCAGGCAAGGCGAAAGCGCATTGTCAGCGGCAATCACGACATCTGTAGTTGCCTCAACCTCCGCGCGCACCGCCCGAAGCCACTTGCACCGCCTGCACGCGGCAACAGCCAGCGCCAGTTCCACACAAGCGCCGACCTTAACCTGAATAGCCGCTTCCGAAAAAAGCTCGCTCATCTTCCGCGACGGATCGGCAGCGACCTCGACGATTTCCCGCGCAAGACCCCGTATCGTCAGCAGAGCTTCCCGAATACGAACGCTGGGCCCGCAAACAATCGATTCCCCGTCCCCAACTCTGCTCCTGATATTCATCGAGAACGAAAAGGCGCTCCCAAACGTGCTCTTAGCAGGCTCTGGAAAGCCTAAAGTGGGCACGAGAGGGAGCGCCAGTTGTGGCGCTTCCCAATCTCGTGGCCCACTTTATGAATTTTCCAGATTCGCTAAGAGCCAGCGATTGTTCAGCTAAATTATTGCCAATATTTTACCATTTTTTCGTCCCGATTTTCGTTCCGATTTTCCGCCCTGACAGCATCTTGCCATATCCGACCCGCCTCCCCTTGTTGTCGTACGCTTGTTGTCTCCTGCCGCCGCCCTTGCTGTCGTACGCTTGTTGTTCCCCGCCTTCTCCGTCCTGACGGCACCCCCTCCGCGGGGTGCCGTACTCCTTCAACCATTCTACAACCGCCCTGCAACTCACCAGTGAATCGCGCACCCCTGGCGTTAGCGCAACATCAAACGCAGCCTCTATCTCCCACCCAAGCTCGACCATATCCAGCGCGTCACCACCCCGTCAAATTTCGTCATTTTTATGCAATTATCGCGGCGCGTCATAATCATCTTCACATCCCTCAATCGATGATGCTGCGGCAGTAGCGGCGGGCGCGGCAGACTTCGTTGACCGCGTCGGAGCCGACCGGGATGATGTACTCCATTTCGATGTCGCAGGGATAAAACCAGTTCTCGCGCCGGAGGAGCGCGAAGAGCTCGCGGAGCGGCGTATCGCCTTCGCCGAAGGGCGTCGTGCGGGCCTTGTGCGCCTTGGTCGTGCGGTCCTTGATGTGGATGGACGCGATACGGTCGTGATACTTCTTCACGAACGCGAGTGGGTCGTCCTCGTTCGCTGCGACATAGTGCGCGATGTCGAAGTTGATCTTGAACCGGTCGCTGATGTCCAGCAGCGGACTGTCGTAGGTCGAGGCGTTCAGCTGCGTATGGTTGTGGAATGCGAG
>JAZRWB010000037.1:0-22990 GCA_045599445.1 Kiritimatiellia bacterium
AGCCCCTCGTCGAAAAGCTGTTTGAAGACCTTGGTAACCGCCTTGGAGCACCCTTCGTCGAATGTGAAGCGCTCGCGTTGCCAGTCGGTGGAGTTACCGAGCATGCGCTGCTGATGGACGATCGTTCCGCCGTACTGGCGCTTCCATTCCCAGACACGCTCGAGGAACTTCTCGCGACCGAGATCCTGACGGCGTTTGCCCTCTTTCTTAAGCGCCTTCTCCACGACGTTCTGCGTGGCGATGCCGGCGTGGTCGGTACCGGGCAGCCAGAGGGTGTTCCGCCCCTGCATCCGACGCCAGCGCACGAGAATATCCTGAATCGTCTGATTGAGCGCGTGGCCCATGTGCAAAATTCCGGTTACGTTCGGCGGCGGAATCACCACCGAATAGGGCGTGCCCTTGCCCGGCTCGTCGTGAAAACAACCGTTGTTCTCCCAGAAGGGATACCATTTGGCCTCCGCGGCCTTCGCGTCGTAATGCTTGTCCATCATATCGTTTTTTTGGCGGGCCTGGCGGGACTCGAACCCACTACCCACTGCTTAGAAGGCAGTTGCTCTGTCCAGATGAGCTACAGGCCCTTATTTTGGCGAATTATACCATTTTACCGAGGTCGCGGGCAATCGCCTTTTTCTTCAGCGCCTCGCGTTTGTCGTGCAGCGCCTTGCCTCGGCAGACCCCCAGTTCGAGTTTGATTCGACCGTGACTCAAAAACAACTTGAGCGGCACGAGCGTAAGCCCCTTCGCCTCGCTCTTCATCTTCAGCTCGCGCACTTCCTTCGCGTGCACCAACAGCTTGCGATTGCGCTTCGGGTCGTGATTGAAGCGGTTGCCCTGCTCGTAGGTCGCGATATCCGCGCCGACGAGCCAAAGCTCGCCCTTCAAAACCGCCGCGTAGGCACCGGAAAGCGAAACGCCGCCGTTGCGCACCGATTTAACCTCGGTCCCGGAAAGCACTATACCGCACTCGAGCGTTTCGAGTACGGTATAGTCATGACGGGCCTTGCGGTTTTCCGTCAGCACTTCGTCAGTCGGCGAACAGCGAATTGACGTTCACGTTCGCGCTCTTGGCGCTCCACTTGGTCTTGGCCTCCTCGGCCTTGGCCATGCCGTCGAAGTCGATTTCGGCAATGAGCTTGCCCTCGGCGACCTCCTGCAAGGCGATGTCGCACTTGTCGACGTCGAGCGAGGTGAGGTGCACCAGCGGCTTCGCGCCGTTGATGAGCTCGCGCTCGCGCTTGCTGACGAGATTCACGAGCACCGGAATGGACGGGATTTTCTCGTGAGCCGCTTTAAGAAGTTTGTTATCCATTGTCTTTCCTCCAATAGCCTTAGGCTTGCTTGTCGAGTTCGGCCATCGCCGCCTTGCGGCTGAGCTTGATGCGACCGCGCTCGTCGACGTCGAGGCACTTGACCTTGATGATGTCGCCGACCTTGCAGACGCCGTCCATCGACTTGAGGAACTTGTCGGAGAACTCGGAGATGTGGCAGAGTCCGTCCATTCCCGGAAGAATTTCGACGAATGCGCCGAAGTCCTTGATTCCCGTAACCTTGCCCTCGTATATCTTGCCCGGCTCGGCAACCGCCGAAACCGCGCCGACCTGACGCTTCGCCGCTTCCATCGATTCGAGCGAAGTCGCGAAAATCGAGACCTTGCCGTCGTCGTCGATGTCGATCTGCGCTCCCGTCGTCTCGACGATGGCGCGGATGTTGGAGCCGCCGGGACCGATGAGCGCGCCGATCTTGTCGACCGGAATCTGCATCTCCTCGATCCGCGGAGCGTACTGGTTGAGCTCGGCGCGCGGAGCGGGAATCACCGACTCCATGAAGTCGATGATCTTGAGCCGCGCGTCATGCGCCGCCTTGACCGCGCCCTCGACGAGATCCCAGGTAAGACCGCGAAGCTTGAGGTCGACCTGGAAGCCGGTGATGCCCTTGCGGGTTCCGCCGACCTTGAAGTCCATGTCGCCGCAGTGGTCCTCGGCGCCGAGAATATCGGTCACGAGCACCTTCTGGCTCTGGTCTTCGTTGGTAAAGAGTCCAATCGAAATGCCGGCGACCGTGCGCTTCAGCGGCACGCCCGCGTCCATAAGCGCGAGGCAGCCGTTGCAGATCGACGCCATCGACGAGGAGCCGTTGGATCCCATGATTTCCGAAACGACGCGAATCGAATACGGAAAATCGTCGGGCAGCACCTCGGCGATCGAACGCTCGGCGAGCGCGCCGTGTCCGATTTCGCGACGACCGGTCGAGCCGAGCCGTCCGACCTCGCCCGTGCAGTAGGGCGGGAAGTTGTAGTGAAGCATGAAGCGCTTCGAGGGCTCGCCGCCGGTAACGGAGTCGAGATCCTGGGCGTCCTTCTTCGTGCCGAGCGTCACCGTCGCGAACGACTGCGTCTCGCCGCGCGAGAAGATCGCGCTGCCGTGAAGCCGCGGAAGAACTCCGACCTGCGCCGCGAGCGGACGAATCTCGTGCTGGGCGCGTCCGTCGATGCGCTTGCCGTGGACGAGCACGTTCTTGCGAACGGTCTCGATTTCCAGCGCGTCGAAGAGATGGACGAAACCGACCGCGTCGATCTCGGGCCACTTCTCGGAAACCTTCTTAAGAAGATCTTCCTTGATTGCCGAAACCTTGCCCTGGCGTTCGAGCTTGCCCTTGATGAGCAACGCCGCCGCGAGCGCCTCGCCGCCCTCCTTGCGGATGAAGTCCATCTTGTCCGCGGGCTGCGGAACGTCCTTGATGTCCTTGTCGGGAAGGCCGAGCGAACGGCGCATCTCGATCTGGAGGTCGATGATCTTCTCGACTTCCTCGTGGGCGCGCTTCAAAGCCGCGATGAAATCCTCGTCGCTGATTTCCGAAGCCGAACCCTCCATCATGAGGAACTTGCCCCTGAGACCGGCGTAGAGAAGATCGATGTCGCTCTTCGCCTTCTGCTCGTGGGTCGGGTTGATGATCCACTCGCCGTCGATGCGACCGATGCGCACGCAGCCGATCGGGCCCATGAAGGGAATCTCCGAGATGTGGAGCGCCGCCGAAGCCGCGTTAACGGCGAGGAAGTCCGCCTCGCGGGTTCCGTCGCACTGAATCAGCGTCGAGTTGACCTGAACGTCGTTGTAGTATCCGTCCGGGAAGAGCGGACGAATCGGACGATCGCACATGCGCGCGGTCAGGATTTCCTTCGAAGTCGGACGCGCCTCGCGCTTGAAGAATCCGCCCGGGAACTTGCCCGCCGCGTAGAATTTCTCGCGATACTCGCACTGAAGCGGGAAGAAATCGATTCCCTCCCTCGGAGTGTCGGTATTGGTCACGGCCGTGAAGACCGTGTTGTCGCCGTACGAAACGGTGACGGCTCCGGCGGCTTGCTGCGCCAGAAGCCCGGTCTCGATCACGAGGTCCGTCCCCGCGATGTTGACCTTGAACTCTTTAGCACCTTGCATTGCTTACTCTTTTCTTTCTTACTTCTTTTTCCGTTGGTAAATCAGCGGCGGATGCCGAGCTTCTTGACGAGCTCCTTGTAGCTCGCCTCGTTCTCGCGCTTGAGATAGTCGAGCAGATTGCGGCGGTTCTGCACCTTGCGCAGCAGACCGTAACGCGAGCTGTGATCCTTCTTGTTCGCCTTGAGGTGCTCGGTGAGCGCTTCGATCTCCTTGGTCAGAATCGCGATTTGAACCTCGCTCGAACCGGTATCGCGGTCGTGGCGCTGGAACTCGCTCTTGATGGCAGCTTTGTCGATTTTCATTTTCTTTTTCCTATGGTATTTCCGCCAACCGGGAGGTTACTCGGGAGCCATGAACGCATGAAACGCCTTCATTCGAAAGCACCCGCAACAGGGATAACCTCCTTAGACAGTCGCAGATTGACGTGTACTATATCAAATCCGCGGTACGGCTGTCAATAGTCTGCGGGTGTAATCGCTCGTCGGATTCGAGAAAACCTCGTCCGCTTCGCCGGCGTCCACGAAGCGCCCCTTCTCCATAACGCAAATTCGGTCGCAGACGTTGCGGACGACCGCGAGGTCGTGGGCGATGAGAATTATCGAAAGCCCCAGCTCGTCGCGCAAATCGCGGAGAAGATTCAGGACTCGCGCCTGCACCGAGACGTCGAGCGCCGAAACCGGCTCGTCGGCGATCAGCACCTCGGGCTCGCAAGCGAGCGCGCGCGCGACGGAAATGCGCTGGCACTGCCCGCCCGAAAGTTCCCGCGGATACTGATCGAGCACCGCCTCGGAAAGCCCCACCCTCTCCAATAGTTCGGCGGCGGTGCGCTTGGAGCGTTTGAGGCGCAACGTCTCCGTAAGCGCGCTACGGACGGTAAGCCGCGGATTAAGCGAGCCGACCGCGTCCTGAAAGACCATCTGCATCGACTTCGCGCCTACCGCAATCGTTCCGCCCGAGGGCTTCTCCAGCCCGATCAGCGTTTTCGCGATCGTCGATTTGCCGGAGCCGGACTCGCCGACGATGCCGAGGATTTCGCGCTCGCCAAGCGAAAACGAAACGCCCTTTACCGCTTCGTAATCGCCGTAGCAAACGCGAAGGCCGTTTACTTCAACAAGGCAGCGCATTTCGCTTCCAATACGCCGAGCCGCTTTTCGATCGACTTAAGCGCGAGCGCGCCGCGCTTCGCGTAAAGCGCGTGGTCGACGCCGAGACACGTTCCCTCGTGCTTCTTCGCCCGTACCGCACGGTCGCAATCCTCGCTTTCGAGCGCGTCCAGATGATCGCGAACATCGTGGTAGGCGTCGCGCCAAGGCGTACCCTCGGCGACCTTCCGTAGCGCGACATCGGTCGCGAATACGCCGGGAACGAACGCGGCGCGACACTTCGCCGCATCGACTTTCACTCCGCCCACCACCTTCGCGAGAATTCTCAGCGTCGTGCGAACGACTTCAAGCCCCTTCATGTAAAGACCCTTGCAGTCCTGAAGATCGCGATTGTAACCGCCCGGCATCGCGTGCAAAAGCGAAATCGCCGCCGTCTGCAAGCCGAGGACTTGCGCCGACTTCGAGCGCACGAGCTCCAAAACGTCGGGATTGTACTTTTGGGGCATGATCGAGGAGCCAGTGCAGTATTCGCGCGGCAGCTTGAAGTAGCCGAACTCCGGCATCGAAAAGAGAATCAAATCCTCCGCGAGCCGCGACAACACCGCCATCAGCTGCGCAAGCGCGCTCAAAAGCGCCGCTTCGCACTCTCCGCGCGCCATCGACGCGCCGAAGCAGTTGTGGATGGTGCGGGAGAATCCGAGCAACTCGGTAGTGCGCCGACGATTCAGCGGCAACGGCACTCCGTAGCCGGCGGCGGAACCGAGCGGATTCAAATCGGCGAGGCGATAGGCGGCTTCGAGGTTCTCGAGCTGGTCGAGAATCATCTCGGCGTGTCCGGTCGCCCACATTTCGACGGTGGACGGCATCGCGGGCTGCAGATGGGTGCGCCCGACGAGCGGAATCGAACCCGCCGCCTTCGCGAAGCGATCGAGCCGTTCGGCGAGCGCGATCGTCTCGGCCTCGACCCGCAAAATCTCGTCCTTCATGTGCAATCTGACGTCGACCGCGACCTGGTCGTTGCGACTCCGACCGGTGTGGATTTTCTTGCCGAGATCCCCAAGCCGTTCGGTGAGCGCGCGCTCCACCGCCATGTGGACGTCTTGATCGTCTTCGCGGATGACGAAGCGGCCGTCCGCGGCGAGCTTGACGATCTTTCCGAGTTCCTTGCGGACTTTCTTCGCCTCCGCCTTGGTGACGACGGGACGCTTAAGCGGCATCTCCGAAAGCATCGTCACATGCGCCGCCGTACCCATGCAGTCCCACTTCACCAGCGCGCGATCGAGCGTTACGTCGTCGCCCACCGTATAGGCGAGCACGTCGCTGTCGACCTTGCCGTCGGTTATGGTTTTTCTCGTCTTCATCTTATCGCCTTCCCGCGCTTTCCAGCGCCAAGCACAATTCCGCATCCGCCTTTTCCAGCGTTCGCAAAAGCTCCTCTTCGCTCTTCTCGCAAGCCGCGAGCTCCCGCAGGAACTCCGCGTAACGAAGCGCCGCGACTTGCATTCGCTCTCCGCGCCCGTTGCCGTAGCCCGGCAGAAGATTCGCCTTCTCGTACGCCGCCAGTCGAATTCGCGGGTCTATTTTAGCAAATTTCACCGCGTCTTTGAAGGAGAGGCAGTCGAATTTGCCGACGAACTTCTCGTCGTGATAGCGCGGATAGAGGAAGAGCCGCGAAGCAAAAACGAGTACTTCCGACAGAACCACCCGTCCCGGCTCGGACACTCGCCGCATCCGCGCGAGCGCCTCCTCGTCGGAGATGCCACCACGTCCGGCGAGCCACTTTGCGAGCTCTTCGCGCTCGAATCGCGCCTTCATTCCCGGATCGGTGCGAAGATAGGCCTCGCGCGCCTCGGCGTCCGAAAGCTCGACCTCGTCGAACGTGCGGTAAAACGCCTTCACGATCTCGAGGCGGAAGTTCTCGAGGTTGGCGAAACCGGGGCTCGCGAGATAGACGCGGCTCACGACCGCGCCGTCGTTGGTAACCGCGCGCGCGACGACCGCGTCGTCGTTGGTTCTTACATCGCCAATCGCAATCACGAGCCGCGGGCGCTCGAATCGCCTCGGCCTTTCGCCTCTCGCACGATAAAGCGACTTCACCGTCTCGCTCGCAAATCCCGCAATCGGCAGCTGATACTCGCGGCGCATATCCTCGGGGCACTCCGCGAACACCCTGACGAAACCCTCCGCTTGCGTGACCGCGGGCGCGGAGAGCCGGGCGACGAGCTCCGCTTGCGAAAGCGCCAGCAATATGGCGAGCGCGAACATCTTAACGGATCTTCACGAGCAGAATGAGCAAAATCGGCATCACGATCAGCTGCAACAAGACGAACCGCATCAGCACCTGCGCGTTCGACCAGCCGAGATTCTTCTTGCAATGATCGTGCAGCGGAAAGCGCACGCGCCGAATCACGTTGTCCTCGCCGATGTCCATCCCGAGACGCTTGGCGAACCTGAGCAAGACCAGTTTCGCAAGTCCGCCGCCGCCGTTGACGAGCACGATCGGCGAAAGTGCGAGAATGAGCAGCGGATTCCCGGTCATCAGCGACGCGCTCGCGGTCAAAATTCCGAGAAAGCGACTGCCGGCGTCGCCCATCAGTATTTTCGAGGGTTCGGCGTTGAACCAAAGATACCCCGCGAATCCGCCGGCGACGATCATCACCAGTATCGCCCAGCGCGCGGCCTCGGCGTAGACTGGAATCAGGAAATAGTGCGCCACCGGCCGATAACCGACGACGACGTAAAGAATCACCGCGAGCATCACGAGCGTAATCACCGTAAGCGTGCCCGCGAGCCCGTCGACGCCGTCGGAGCAGTTGGTCGCATTCATCGTGAACCAGAGGATGAACGCGGCGACCGGAACGTAGACATACCACGCTACGTACCAAACGCTTTTCACAAACGGCAACCACACGATCATCTTCAACGGCTCGCAGCAACACGCGCGCTCGGCGTGGCCGAGAAAAAGAAATGTCGCGATGGCGATGGCGCAGACCGCATCCCACAAGCCCTTCTTCAGTTCGCCCCACGGATTCGTCGCGCGATCGTCGAGGTAGCCGAAGAGCATCGCCGCGTACATCGCGAAAACCGCCGCCAAATCCCACGCCTTAAGCGGCGCGAAAACGAGAATCACCGGCAAGATGACGAGCGTTACGCAAAATCCCGCGCCGGTGGGCTTGCCCGCCGACTTCATGCCGTCCATATCCTTGCAAAGCGCCTTGCCGCGATCGCGCGGCAGGCGATTCCACAGCCGCGGCAAGATCATCCAAACGAGAATCGCCGCCGCAAACGCCCCGCCCGCCAACAAAAGCGCATGGGACTTGAATAGGCGAAAAGGCCCGTAAAAGTTCTGCAAAAGATCCGCAAGATAATAAAGCATCGACCAATCCCTTCCTTAAATCAGTAAAATACCTTCCAGAGAAAGAGTCCGCGCGGCGGCGCGGTCTCGACTCGGGCGGTGCGTTCCGCCTTGGCGTCCAACAGCTCCTTGACCGCAATCGGCTTTTCGTTGCCCTTGCCGACCGAAATCAAAAATCCCACCATCGAGCGCACTTGCTTGTAGAGAAATCCGTCGCCGCGCACGACAAACGTGTAACGATGACCGCTTTTCTCGACCTGAAACGACGAGATCGTCCGCACGGTCGACTCCAGTTCGCGATTGGGATTGGCGGCGAAGGAAACGAAATCGTGCTTGCCGACGAAGTGCTTCGCCGCCTTTTGCATCGCCGCGAGGTCGAGCGGTCGATGGCAAAACGTCCAATACGGTACGAGATGGGGCGGCATGATGTCCGCCTGATAGAGCTGATAGCGATATTCCTTTCCCTTCGCCGAAAGCCGCGCGTCGAAATCCGCCTTGGCGTAACTCGCCTTGAGTACGCGAATCGCCTCCGGCAAACGCGAATTCATCGCCCGAACGAGATTTTTCGGCGGAATGGGCTTGGTGAGGGAAAAGTGGGCGACGAAACCTTTCGCGTGCACGCCCGCGTCGGTTCGCGAAGAGCCGAACACGCGCACCATGTCGCCTTCCAAATACGCGAGGACTTCCTCGACGACTTGTTGGATGCCCACCGCGTTGTCCTGATATTGCCAACCGGAATACGCGGTGCCGTCGTAGGCGATAACGATCTTGTATTTGCGCTTCACCGCCGAGGTAACATCACTCCGTCGATAACAAGGTTTCCGTTCGCGTCCAACTTGTCCGGAAAGTGCCGCGCGAGCGCGGCGTAGGAGCCGACGTCGTCCCAACCGAAATCGCCCTTTACGACCGCGATCTCGTCGAGCTTCTCCATAACCGCGTAATCGAAGGATATCTTCGGAAGCTTCGGATAGTCGGCGAGCTTGACCTTGGCGAGCTTGGGCGCGTAGCGGGCGATCGTTTCGCGGAGCACCGAGGACTTGGCGATGAATATCCCCGCGTTCCAAAGATACCCGCGCCGCACGTAACTTCTCGCCTTCGTTAAGGACGGCTTTTCCACGAACTTCCCGCCGCGCGGATCGATGTAGCCGAACGCCGTCGAGGGCGAGGTCGGCTTGATCCCGATAGTCACGATAACGTCGCGCTTTTTCGCGATCGCAATCGCCTCGCGGACGCATTTGGCGAAACGTCTGGCGTTTTCGACAAGCTGATCGGCCGGGAAGAACCCGACGACGCCTTCCTTTACCAGCCCCGCGCCGAGCGCAACCGCGGCTCCCGTATCTCGCTTCATCGGCTCGCCGATGATGTCGCGCCAAGGGATGCCCTCCCGCTCGGTATCGCGCTTCAGGCGAGCGGCGGTAATTACCCGAATGGAATCGGCGAGACCCTTAAGCCGGTCGTAAGTTTGGCGCAAAAGACTCTTTCCGCCGAATATCGTCAAGAACTGTTTCGGGCGCTTGGCAGTCGAAAGCGGCCAAAGCCGCTTGCCGCTTCCACCGGCGAGAAGAATCGCCGTAAACTCAGTAGAGCTTGCGGCCATAGACGAGGAACTTGTGGAGATTGAAGAACTTCCCGTCTTCCTTGTCAGAGCGCACCGGCGTCGCGCGGATATACCTTGCGCGCAGAGTCTGGGGGAACTGGATTTCCCAAACATCCTGCTGCGCGTCAATGTGCTTGACGTTCGTATATTCCTTGCCGTCCGTGGAAATGGAAATGTCCATCGGAACTTGCAGCGCCTCGCGCCCGCCCTTGCCCGCGTTAACCAAGGTAATTCCGGTAACTTCACTATCGCCTCTTAAAACCACCTCCGCCCAAGGATGCTTGTCCCGATGGGCTACGAACCCGTACGTATCGTCAAAATCGTCCGCGATCAGCGCATAGCGATAGTTGACCGGAACATCATCGTCCTTCGACGCCGAAAGCCGGATAAGCGCATTGTCGGAGATAAGCTTGCCGCCGTATTTCTCCTCGGGATATTTCTTGCCGTTCAGGCGCGGCAAGGTCTGGGGCGAAGTTTTCGTAATAAGCGTATAGACGTGATCGAACGAGACGTGGTCGCACTGTTCGCACGCGGTGCGAATCATGTCGCGATGGTCGATGCCGAATCCCGTTTCCTTGGAGGAGTCGGCCAAAATCCGCAAGATACGCTTGGTGTCCGTAGGATTGGACATCATATTCTCCGACGCCCACCGCACGATCCCGTCGTAATATCTCCGCGAAGACTTCTGCCCCTCGAGCGCGACGGGAATAAGCTCCCACATCGCCTCGGGATCGCCCTTGAAGCTCTCCTCGGCGAGCGGTTTGATTACCACATCGTCGAAGAACATCGGCTCCACGGTCTTGTCGCTCGTTTCCGTAAACGTCTTGAGCGCCGCCTTCGCCGCCTTGATCTTAAGCGCGCGGTTGACGTTCAGCGACTCGAGGAACGGCCGGTACAGCTGCCATCCTTGCGCCGGCGCGCCCTTAAACGTCGAAAGCACCGCCGCCGCATACTTCTTCCAGCCCTCGCTCGAAGGATGGGCGATAAGGGATTCCTGCCAATCGTACGCCGCGTTCCAATTCCCCGGCAAAAACTTCATCGCCTCCGCGTATTTACCCTGCCAGCGCAAATACTCCGCGTCCATCCGCTTGTTGTTGGAATAATAACGATTTTGCTCCTCGTTGGTCGGGAACCACTTCCCGCCGAGCGAGAAATGGGGATGGGAGTGTTCGGTAACCGCGTATCCGATGTTCCACCGATCGATCTTGAAGTCCCAAATCAAAAACGCGCAATGGCCGGGCTGGCCGGTGGTGAAGCTGCGAATTCCGTGCGACGCCGCGCAATGCGAGGAGAACTTCGACATCGCGCCGCAAACTCCGCCGACGCGATAACGCAGCTCCTCGGTATTCCAGCGGTGCGCCCAGGGCGCGTAGTAAAGCCAGCCGTGGACGCTCGCGCCGAAGCAGTTGAAGAGCCGATACGAGCACGTCTCATTCACCCAGTTGTAGCGCGAGGGCGAAGCGTAGGCGAAGTCGTGAATCCAGCGAAGATCCTCGACCGGAAGCTCGGCATTCTGCCCCATCGTCACGACCTCGCGCCAACGCCAGGTATCGAGATCGAAGGCGCTGTCGTGGAGCGTGCCGTCCGCAGCCCATTCGCGGTAGCACTCCATATACTGCACGAGTTTCTTTTCGTCCCAATCGGTGCCGTGGTTCAGCGCGAACGCCGTGGCGATCGCGCGCCCTACGGGAGTGTCGATAAAATCGTTCTTGTCGTTCCAAACAAGGACGTCGAGCGCCTTCAAGGCGTCCGCGTACGTCCCCGGCTTGTGGGAGGTTCCGCCCGGGCGACCGGAGCCGGCGAACGCCTCCATCCAATCCTGATCGGCGAAGAACTTCTTGAGGAACGCCTCGCCGCCCTCGCGCTTCTTGATCGCGGCGAGCGTCTCCGAGCCGACTTCCTTAATGATGTAGTTCTTGACGACGTCGATGTTGCGCTTCTGCTCCTTCGAAGCGCCGAACGCCGACATAACCGCGAATATGATCGCTATCGCATAAAAGGACGTCTTCATGATTTCAATATTATACCACAAATTCGCCTATTACGGTTGACAACACCACGGAAATGACCAAAAGGATGTTTATACGATTATCGCATTGAAACCCTTTACGGGTATTCCTCCTGACGCCGATGTGTCATGACCAGCGTAAATTACCGTCAAATTTCCAATCTCCGACGGCAACAAGCGCTTGAGCGCGCGAAGATTGTCAGCAATTTCATCGTGAAACGTCGATCCTGACTTAATTTCATAAAGGTCAAGTTTTCCATCATTCTCGACAGCAAGGTCCGCCTCTACGCCGTGGCTCGTTCGAATAAAATACATATCCGCGTCCAGACCGCGGTTGAGTCGCGATTTCAACACATCCATCACGACCATATTCTCAAAAAGATTTCCGACGAGAGGATGGGTTGACACTTGATCTGGCGAGCGAATGCCAAGCAAATAGGCCGCAAGCCCAGTCTCGGTAAAATAGAGTTTAGGAGCTTTGATAAAACGTTTGCCAAAATTACGATGATACGGTCGCAAAAGACGAATCACATACGACGCCTCCAACAGCGACAACCATTCTCTCGCCGTCGTCGCAGAGACGCCCGCATCACTCGACAAAGAATCAATATTCAGCAACTGCCCGATGCGCCCAGACAAAATACGCACAAAAGACTCGAACTGTTTAAAATTACGCAAGTTCGCAAGTTGTCGCACATCGCGCTCCACATAGGTCTTAAAGTAGTCTGCATAAAGCCGCGTTGCCTCGATGCGAGAACCGTACAAACGAGGCATAAAACCCTTGTACAACAAAACGTCGCGATTGGTTGAAAATCCTCCCCTGTCAATCTCGGCAATCGAAAGCGGCAGAAGCTCCATTAGCCCAGTACGTCCCGCAAGCGATTGAGAAACCGTAGCTTGTAGCGCCGGTTGATGACTTCCCGTCAGAACATAACGAGAATTTCGACCATCCGCATCCACCGCCTCTTGTATGTAACTTACAAGCTCCGGCACATTCTGAATTTCATCGAAAACAATTGGAGCAGGATGCCTCGCCATAAATCCACGCGCATCAACGCGAACTTCCTCGCGCACATCTGGAGCCTCGAGATTGATGTAATCGCAATCCGCGAATACCTTTTTCGCCAAGGTGGTCTTTCCGGATTGTCGAGGTCCGGTTATCGTCAAAACAGGATATTGATCCCAAATTTGCCGAGCACAATCTTCAATCTCTCGATCTATCATTACTTCTCTCCAAAAACCAAATGTAGTATAGCATATCTTTTGGTGCAAAAGCAAGGTTCAACCGAGGATTTACACCAAAATTGGGATGGTGTCTTGTCTCAATTTTTTCCTGACTTTACGGCAAGGTCAGAAAATCTCTCGCGTTTGCCGGCGAGACGAATCCCGTGCGCGCCTCCGGATAAGACTTCCTAAACGCCAACGGCAATTCCCCAATCGCCTTTTTCGCATTCCACTTCATTTCCCACGCGAAAAGCCCCTCTGCACATTCCTCCAGATAATCTACCTCCTGTTGCGCCTTCGTACGCCAAAAGAACATTCTCGGCGGAATCGTTGCGTTTACATTCAACTTGTATCGCTCGGCAATGAGGTAATTCTCCCAAAGATGCCCAACTTCCTCTTGCGCACGCGACGAAAGCGGCAAAAGATTGCCGATGGCGGCGTTGCGGATGCCAAGGTCGTGGAAATAGATTTTGCGCGACTTTTTTATTTCATTGCGCAAGTTTCTCGCATAGGCGGGAAGCTCGAACACGACAAAACACTTTTTCAATAAATCAATGTATACTCCATATTGCCGAGTATTGTAGCACACAATTCCCGTTTGGTCAATTCGCAGACACACCAGTGCCTTCCGTGGTGAAATAAAAACCACGGAAGGCGCGGAAACGCCAACATCAAATTATGGGGTTAAACGGATAGGTTAATATGCAGAACTATTAGCATGCACATACTCAGGTGCTATGTCTATCTCGCCGTTCTGCCAGGTCAAGGTTTCGTAGTCGAGTGTGTAGTCATTGAAAACGGACTCTTCTGCAAGAGGAGCGAACACCTCGCCTTCGTTCAACAACCGACGTCCGTCAAACAAATTGACATCTCCATTGTTGAAGGCAACAACTAACTGATAATTGCCGAGATTGCGCACCGAAGATATCTTCAAGATCGGCGCCTTTCCCGCAGCATAGCATTTATCGCCCTTTATCGTCATCTTAAATTCCTACTTTGATCTTCTCAAACGGCTTACCCTGCACCGCATTGTTCCACGCTGCATACACTTCTTCTTCGTGGTTAGCAAGCGCACCAACCAAAATCTTCATCTGCTTCACCGGTAATTCGCCAGCAAGAAGTTCTCCATCAACTCCCACAACGGCCTCGTCGTCGCCGCACTTCGCATGAACATGCGGTTTGTGATGCTGCTGATCATCATGAAAGCGCATATTTACCGCCAAAGATCCAATTGTGAACAAGATACCCATATCTTTCTCCTTCGGCAGGAATAATAGCATATCGTCGCCCAGACCGTCAAGCACGGTTTCCGCCATTTCCGTGGTGAAACAAGAAGGAGCGGTTTCCCGCTCCTTCTTGTTTGGGTTGGCCGTTAAAGCTTACTTGCGAGGATCCTTGGCCGAGCAGGTCGGACGGAAGAACGCGGCCTTGGCCTTGTTGCCTTCTTCGTCAGTGACCGTCGGAACCTCGACCTTAACCTCGGTGCCAGTCGCCATGACCCAGTTCTGGCCCTCGGCGGTAGCCATATCGGCGAGCGAACCCTCGGCCGCAATACCATAGAAGAGACCCGGCTTGGCGGTGATCGTCGCCTTGCCGTCTTCATCCGGCGTCAGGATCGTCGCCTCGTTCTTGGCATCCTTGAGCTCTTCCGCGATCTCGCCCTTGGCGTCCGCAGTCAACTGCACCGTAACCGTAGTACCCTCGGCAACCGCCGTGAAGAGCTTCGCATACTCCGCCTTGTCGATTCCAGTCGGCGCGTTGATGCACTCGGGCTTGACCGTGCCGTCTTCGTTGTTCATCTTCGCGGCCGCCTCGGCTGCCTTCTCGTCGTCATCGTACTCCTTCGGCTCTTCCGGATCAACCGGCTCAATCGCCTTCGCCTTGAGTGTGATGATCTGGGTGTCGATCACGTCATCGCCGAGCTTGAGGGTAAGGGTAACTTCCGTATCCTCGGTGAGCGCGATGGACTTAGCGCCGCAAGTGAACGGCGAGATCGCCTTAACCTGCGACCAAGTCGCTTCGGTGACCTTATACTCCGTATTCGCTTCAAGCGCCGGAAGATTGTAGATGTTCCAATCCATCGTCGAGAACTTGCCACCAATCTTAACCGCATCGGCAGGAATCGCCTTGTTGGCAGAGAGGACGAAGGACGCGGTCGCATCGTTATAGACCGGCGCCTCGTTCTCCGCCGTGTAGATGAACGCGAAGTCAAAGCCGTCAACCGTCGTCGGTTCAACCTTAGCTTCCGGATAGATCGCGGTCAGCACGCCATCCTTCCACTCGTACCCTTCAGGCGCATCAATCTCCGCATCATCGTTCGTTACCGTAGCGTTGCCATTAGCGGAGAACGCAAGCGAGCCCTTCTCGCCTTCCCGATTCAGGTAGGTCGCAGAGCCAAGTTCGACCGTAACGTTGCTCGTCTCATTACCCTGCGGGTTCGCAACCGAAACCGCCCTCTCGCCCTTAAGCACGGCATCACAAATCGAAACAAAGATTTCACCCTTGGTCGTGTGCTGCGCAACTGCAACCGCCGCACCAACCGTCGTCGTGCCGCTAGGCGATGCCGTAATCGTATAATCCGTAGCCGTCGCGGTAAGCGTACCGCCAATCACTTCCAGCTCGCCGCCACGCATTTCGATCGCCGAATCAAGGCCGATGAGTTCACCGCCACTGATAGTGACCTTCGAATTGGGTTGCGGATTGAAGATCGCGAGATTGGTGTCAGGAGCAACCGCCGTAATCGTACCATCATTGATAGTAATTTCAGTCCATCCACGATTACCATTTCCGCAAATGCCATAGTAGTAGCCCGTGATGGTCACCCCTTCGTTTACCGTCAAGCACGCAACTCTATCGCCATCCGAGGTCTCGCCCTTCTCGGTCATCTTAATCGCCGAGGGGACCGTGGAGCTGTTAATTGAGCCACCCGTACCACTGATGTCAAGCCCACCACCGTAGTTGACCGCGAAGAGCGCATCCGTCGTGCCCGTCTCGAACGGACCCTTTGGAGTTATACTGAACGCACCAATGTTAAGCGATACGGGCTTACTGACCGAAATGCACTCCTCAAGCTCAACATCCTTGAGAAGGTAAACCGCACCACTAATCCCCGCAGCGTCTATCGCCTCCTTGAGGGTGAGGTAGAGCTTATTGCCAGTCTTCGCCTCGGCAAGATCTTCCGCCGGAATCTTGTAGCCGTCGGCGTCAGTCGTCCACTTGCCAATGCCGGTTTCGGACGTCTTGATGAGCGAAGTATCGGTATCAATCGCACCCTTGAACTTACCACCGGCGATGAAGCCGGTAATCGGGGCGTGATCGCCATCCGCGCGCGAAGCAACCGCCGCGCCATTCGCAGACTCGACAATCACATTTCCATCGATGAGGACGGTCGCGACCTTGCCCGGATAGCCGCCGATGTTGTCAATTTCGATGGCGTCGCCAGTATTGTTGAAGCCGTTATTGGACTTCACCCACTCAGCGTACTCGCCGTTCGCAACAATCTTACCACCCTCGATCGAGAGATCGCCGCTCTTCATGATGATGCCCATCGCGCCTTCAATCGTACCATCAAGGATTTTAACAGTACCATCCTGTGGATTGAAGATGCCGACGCTGTCGTTCTCGGTAACCGCCTTGATCAAGGTATCGACGCCATCAGAACCAACATAAATCGTAATCACCGTGCCTGGACGAGCGCCATGGCCGCTGATTGCAGCGGTGTTGCCGATGATCTGACCACCGAGAACCGCGAGTTCCGCAACTTCATCGCCCTCACGGACATCACCCTTCTTGGTCATCTTAATCGCACCGTAGAGGTTGCCACCCGTCGCATCAATCGCGCTATCCGAAGACGCCGCCATCACCTGGAATTTGCCGCCATAGGTGACGCAGAAGAGGTGATCGTGCGACGAATCGGCTGGAGCCCAACCGGCGCTCTGGGTAACCGAGAACGCATCGAGATTGAGCGTGACCGTCTTGTCAACGACAATCCAGTCGGTAAGCTCGATGTTCTTCAAAAGCGTAATGACGTCGTTGTCGATAGCCGCCGTAAACGCCTCAGCAAGCGTAAGATAGCTCTTGCCGCCCCAAATCTTCGCTTTGGCCTCAGCCGTGGACTTGCCGTCGATCGCCGCAGCAATCTTGGCCTCGGCTGCATCCGCATCGATGATGTCATCGAGCTGGACCGACAATGTATCTTCACCATCGTTGAAGAGCCTGCCATTATCAGCCGTATAAACGAGCGTCACGGATTCGCCATACGGAACGGTAACCGAACCATCCTCGCCAATCGTGTAGCCCTCGATGGACGCCGTCGCGCCCGTAATCGCCGGAACCGTGAAGGTCACATCAGCATAGGCAACCGTGAGCTTGCCTTCCGCATACTTGAGCATATATTCACGATTATCGCCGGCGAGCGTGATTGCCGGAAGCGTAGCTGGTTCAGGCATCGTGATGAAGCTACCAACATCGCCGACAACCGTCAAGGTATCGCCAAAGGTAACGCCACTCGCAGCGCTCCAGCTCTGACCCGCGAACTGAATCGTCGCGCCATCAGCAACTTTAATTTGATTGTTCGCCGCGGTATCCGTACCACCAAATGTAATACCCTTACCATTACTCATCGTCAGATGACCAGTAAAGTCTGATGCGTCATCAACGAGAATCTTCTGCGTTGCATCTTGCCCGCAAGTAATATTACCCGAACCGCTAATCTTGGCAAACTTGATAGCCGCACTGGAGCTACCATTATTAAACTCCATACCAGCCCAGTTTCCATCTCCAGTATTACGGACTTCAACTTCGGAGAGGAACTTAACGCCATTCTTGAAGTAACCAAATCCGCCGACCAACACAATCTTACTCGAAGCGTTGCCGTATGTATTCAAGTCAACCCAAGTATTCACATCATTACCATTCGTCGCGTAGAACTCGGCGCAAAGGAACTCAACCGTACCAGTCCATTCTTCAGCAACAGTAAAGAGCGGAGTAGCACCATTGATTCGTGTACGCGCCTTACCGGTATTGTCCTCGCCAACCGCGATCGTGCCTGCACCCTGAATCGGGGCCGTAAGCGGAACCGCAAGCGCCGTCGTCGGGATCGTCATCGTAATGTTCGCAGGAACGACTACCGTATCGCCAGCGAGAAGACGTAGCGTATTCGCTTCGCCACCCTCTTCGGTCGCAAAGAGCGTGTTGTTAGCAATCGTGGTCGACTCCGTGAGATAGAGCGTTAACGGCTCTTCCCGCGAAACGGCAACCTTGATACCATACTTCTGCAGTTCGGTATCATAACCAAACTCCGCCGAGAGACCCGGCTCAGTATCCTGGATGTTGATTGCGTCAATCTTACCCTCATCAAACGCCTCAGTAACAAGACCAGTGAGCGGGATGAAATCATTGCTATAGATACCAGCAAGCAAAATGCTCGCACAATCGAAGGTCAACGAACCATTTTCGCCAATGCTTAGCGGGCCGCCCGTGATGTCGAGTGCATCGCATGCAATCACGACTGGCGCATTGATCTCCGTAAGACCGCTATTCGAAACCTTGGCCGTCTTGCCTTCCGCAAGCGCGAAGGTGATCTTGCTGCCCTCGTCAATCGTGATCGCCTCGGTCGTCGCGCCCTCATCGAGATTGATGGCAATCGCCGTATCCGCCGTCGCCATAAGCTCGGCCGTCGCACCTTCCGCTGGAACATCCGCTGGAACATTGCCACCATCAAGAACCTGCTCCCAAGCGCCCTCTTGGACCCATGTCGCATCCGTGCCGTCAAGAGTGCGCGTGTAAAGTCCATTAAGCGAGATATATGGGAACTCTTCCGAGAGTTTCGCGCTCGCCTTCGGGCCAATCACGCAATCGAAGATGCGGAGCGTATCAATATACGTCGCAAGGAGCTTCTCGTCCGGATAATCTTCTGGCAAGTAACCCGCCTCGGCCTTCTTCTCCATACGAATCAAGCCAGTCGAGCCAATTCCGCCATGAATCGAGCCGATCTGGAAGCCATTACCGAAGGAAATATCAGAGGGGCTATTGTAAACCTGCCAAAGCTTACCATCAAGATAAACCTTGATTTCGCGCGCCGTCTTGGAGAAGACATAGAGGTGCTTGACCTTGGTTGCATTCGGAACCGACATCCTCGTGAGCACTTCACGCTGAGAATTGCCCGTTGTCTTAACGAGGAGCACTTCATCCGTGGTCTCACCATACGCAAGACCAATAAGACCACCACTAAGCGTACCGAAGGTCATCAAAATCGCGTTCGGATAGTCAGGCATCGTCGCCACAACTGCCGCCGACCATTCAGTCGGGTAGGTTATGCCCATATACGGATGCGACGCGGTATAAACCGCATCATACTCGGCAGGCTCGCTACCTGGAATCTGGTGGAAGTTCGCTGGATCATCCCCGAGGTCGCCGCCATCCTTGGAAATCGCACCACCAGCATAACCCGTGCTATTACGATTGCCATTGAATGCGAAGTCGTACCAGCAAGCCGTGCCCCTCACCGAGATTGAGCTCTTCGCAGTTACCGTCGTCCCTTCAACCTTGGATTCAAGCACCGTCGTACCATCAATATCATAGATGGTAAGTTTCGTGCCAGCAGGAACATTAATAACATTTACTTCACCATCATCAGCAAGAACCGCCGTTGCCGTAATAAAGCCAGTTCCCGAAGTTACGATATTGCCAATTGCTAAATAATCGCGAACCTTGCCGATATCATACGAGCCTTCCGCAATTGTAATCGTGCCAGTATAATTCGCTCGCGACCCCGCAAACACAATCTTGCCCAAGCCAGTTTTGGTAATGTTGCCAGAACCAGTAAGCGGCGCGGAAATCGTCAGCGTCACATTCTCGGGAATATTGATCGTCGAATCGGCCGTAACCTGAATACCGTTCGCGTTCGCCGCAGCAAAGGTGCAAGTTTCGTACGCTTCAATCGTACCACCATTGAGCGTTACCGTAGTTGCGCCCTTAAGATTTGCACCGTAAGCGCCGATTGAAAGCGCACCATTGCTGCCAATCGTAAGCGCATCGGCGTTATTGCCTTGACCCGTGGCAATACCCTTTGTCCTCAACAGTGCTATGGTCAAATCGCCACCAATCGTCAGCGATGCCGTACCATCCCAGCCAAGGACGGTGTTGTCGTTGGGAACGGTAATCGTACCGCCGACAAGATTGTAGGTTACAGTTGAAGGCCAATGTCCAAGCACGAATGCGCTGGAAGTGGCAGTTCCGCTACCGGTCCTGGTGAACTCAAGCGCACCGCCGTTTTGGGTAAAGTTTTGAGTAACTTGACCATTATTACCCAAAACGAAGCTCAGCGTCTCGTAGCTTGCACCATCGCTAAAGGTCATTGACTTATTGCCAGTCACATAAACCGATCCCTCGCTACCAGCGACGTCGCAAGCAATGTCCACCGTGCCATTGTAGGCGCTTCCAACGTACGGAATCGCCGGAAGAGTCATGTCGCCCTCCCAGCGATAGGTCTTACCAGCGGCAGGAGCCGAAGCCGGGATTACCGCAAGGTTCGTAAAGGTAATCTTATCGCCGCCGAACTCGTTAATCGCGATCTTCGCAATTTCCGATGCGGGAATTGTGTAGCTCGCCGCCTTCTCAATCGTCAAGTCAGTCGCGGAGTTGATCGCGAGCGCCGAGCAGACGAAATCCGCATCGGCGATGAACTTGCCGCCGTTGAGCGTAAGCGTGAACGGGCCCGTATATGTACCATCAATGTAGGCGTTGAGATCGGAGGTCTTCACATCAACGTCCTCTTCCGCCTCGTAATGGTTTCTGATTTCCTTCGTGGGAACTTCGACGATCTGAATCGCCGCAATTGCGCCGCGAGCCTTGCTGTTATCACGCTTGCCCGTAATAATCGTGACATCATCGCCCGAAAGATCAGAAATGCGGAGCGCATTCCCGCCATACGTCACCCCCGACCTTTGACGATGCCCCCAGTAATCGGTATCCGTACCAATGACCGTCTCGTTCTGCTCAGCATCCCATGTGTAGGCAAAACCATTGACATGGATGGGATGGAACGGAATGGTATCGTTCGTATCATTATCAAGATACACGATAATGTCGTACATCTCAAACGGGATACCGGTCAACACAATCTGATTTCCTGTATCGCCGCTCTCATCGAGATAGGTTTTTAGCACAGGTATATCTGAAACACCTCCGCCGTACAGCGTACCGCCGACCATGCTCATCGACATATCGGAAATCGCGAAAGCTTCCTGCTTGCCAGCATCCCAGCCAGTGGTAATCGCCGTACTATCCATACCTGTTATATTAACCCAACTCAATTTCGGCGTATTGCCAGCGAGAAGTCCATCGTCCGAAGCATCGCTATCCGAGAACTTATTGCCGCCAGAGCAAATGTTCAGGTTGATAACGCCCATCGTCGCGAGCCACTTCTTCACAATCTTACCCGTAACGCCATCGAAATTAAGCGCCGCGAACTGCTCGGCTGTCGGCTCCGCGCCGTCCGCGCCCACGATATAGAGGATACCATTGCAAAGAACCGAAGTCCTCGCCTTGGCAACTGCATCGATGGTGAGTGTCGAACCCGCCGTCATCGTAAGCTCAACCGTTTGGCCTTCAGTAATTTCCTCGCCGTTCAGCGTGGAAATCGTGTAATCGCCTTCCGGCGCAATTTGTTTCACGCCAGTATTATAGAAGACCGAACCATTGGATGCGAGATTGAAGGTCGCGGTCGTCTCAACATCGCCGAGATAGAATGTATAGTCATCAATCTTACCTCCCTCAGGAATACCGCTCAGCGTACCCGAGCAAAGCTGGAAGATCTCGCCAGCCGCCCAATCAGCAGGGAACTTGAAGGTGTAGGTGTCGGAGAATGTGAAGTTGCCCGAAATCGCCGCGCTCGTCTTGTTGTGAGCGGTGAAGTCGAAGGTCGCGCCGGGCTTGATGAAGCCCTCCTTGCCAGCGAAAGCAACCGCGCCCTCTTCGATAATAATCGTTCCGAATCCACTACCATCGCAACCAGCGCCAAAAGTCAGCGTGCCAGCGCCTTTCTTGACCAGTGTGCGCGTACCATCGTAAGTGCGGATCGTCGAATTGAACACCGACTTGTCAGCGGCAAGGTCAAATGTAATCGTTCCATAGACATTGAACCAGCCATTCTGATTAAGCGAACCATTCGCGCCAATGACGATCGTCGCATTCTGCACTTGCGGATCGACATTGTTGCCAGCGTTCATCTTAACATTGCCCTGCGCGATTTCGAGCGTTCCGCCGTCAACCGCATAACCACCCGCCTTATTGTTGAGCGTCAGTTCCGCCGTGCCCGTCTTGATGAACGTACCCGCGCCAGCGATGCCGTTAATCGTCATTGCGGACGAGACATTAACCTTCAACTTTCCGTTCGCCGCAATCGTGAAGTTGTCGTAAGGCATGGAGGTCGGCGCAATTACGCCAGGACCCGCAATCGTAATCAGACCCGTCGTCGCAATCGTCGGCGCAATCTCGGTATTGCTGCTATTTCTATAGGTAATTGCATTCGCACCCGCATTGACATTAATCGCTGTTGCGGTTGTCAAATCCAGCGGAATTGCGGTCGTGATATCACCGCCATTATATGAATTGACAGTCGGATCAGCAACCGAAAAGACCACCTCACCCGACCCCTTAAACACGATGCCATTTGCAGCGATATTCTCATCCTGCATAATATACAATGTACCATCACCAGTAATGGTAATCTCAGCCTGGACATCCTCACTCGGCTCAAGATCATCCCACTGTATCTCGCTCCAATACTGCATTCCAACAGATGTATCAATCGTCACCGTCGCCTTCGGAGGAGCCGCTTCAACGAGCGCCTCATTCGTCGCCCAGTTCGTAATCTTCGCGACATCCGTTATCGCAGCCGTATCACCATAAAGGCCTGCAGCGGAGACGCCTGCACCAATGACAAATGTATTAGACGAACCATTATCACCATCGTTAAGGAAGCAATTTTCTTGGGCAAACTTTTGCTCGCCATTAATAAACACCGTAAGTGCCATTCTGGAATCGCCAGTAGCCTGCTCCGGCTTGCGCTGACCCGCAACAGTTAGATAGAACCACTGATTAATCGGCACATCAACCTCTGTCGTCACCGACCCACCGCGACCGCCAGAATCCCACGTATCGACATTAGCGCCATTGCCCTTACCAATCTTGAGCTTACCCTCTGGAGTCACCGCAACTCGCATACTGCAAGTTTTACCATCTCTTGTATAACCATAAATCGTCGCA
>JAZRWB010000038.1:0-7960 GCA_045599445.1 Kiritimatiellia bacterium
CAACATGATCATCACGACGGCGATCAAGATGAAGGCGTCCGATATCCACATCGAGCCGATGGAGAAGGAGTTCCGCATCCGCTACCGCATCGACGGCGCGCTCCGCAAGATGGACTCGCCGCCGAAGCGCCTGCAGGGCGCGATCCTCTCGCGCTTCAAGATCATGTCGAAGATGAAGATCTCGGAGAAGCGCATTCCGCAGGACGGGCGCATCCAGATCACCGTCGGCGGACGCGACCTCGACTTGCGCGTAAGCTCCGTGCCGACGAACCACGGCGAGTCGATCGTCATGCGTATCTTGGACAAGTCGAACCTCTCGCTGGGTCTCCCGCAGCTCGGGTTCCTCTCCGACGACCAGACGACCTTCGAAAAGCTCATCAAGCTCCCGGACGGCGTGGTGCTCGTCACGGGCCCGACCGGTTCCGGCAAGACGACGACGCTGTACGCCTGCCTCGGCCAGATCAACACCCCCGACAAGAAACTCATCACCGTCGAGGACCCGGTCGAATACCAGATGAGCGGCATCAACCAGGTGCAGGTCAACAAGGACGTCGGGCTCGACTTCTCGGCGGCGCTCCGCTCGATTCTCCGTCAGGCCCCGAACATCGTGATGATCGGAGAAATCCGCGACGCGGAAACCGCCGATATCGCGATGGAGGCGGCGCTCACCGGCCACTTGGTATTTTCGACTCTGCACACCAACGACGCGCCTTCGGCGGTTACGCGTCTTCTGGATATCGGAGTCAAGCCGTTCCTCGTCGCGTCGGCGCTGCGGGCGGCGATGGCCCAGCGTCTCGTACGCGCGATTTGCGAGAAGTGCAAGGAGGCGTATACGCCGAGCGAACGCGAAATCAAGATGTTGGGCGCGTTGGCGAGCGGCTCCAACCAGACGCTGCCCGACCACATGTACCACGGCAAGGGTTGCGACATCTGCGGCAAGACCGGTTACAAGGGCCGCAAGGGCATTTTCGAGATCTTCAAGGTGGACGATACGATCCAGCGCCTTATCTTCGACCATGCGCCGGCGACTTTGCTTAGGCAGCGCGCGCGCGAAATGGGGATGCGCACTTTGCGCGAGGACGGAATGCTCAAGGTCGCGAGCGGAATGACCAGCTTGCAGGAAGTTTTACGAGTAACCATGGGAGATGCCGACTAATGGACTTGCACGTACAGGAGCTGTTGCAGGCGACGATTGACGAGGGGGCTTCCGACCTCCACATTCGGGCGTACATGCCCCCGAAACTTCGCGTACACGGAGAGCTTCTTCCGATTATGGACGAGCAGCTTTCGGAGGACGACACGAAATCGCTCGTCGAGGAGATGCTCGCGGAGTTGGGCGAACCGGAGAAGAACGAGGAGCTCGAGAAGAACGGCGGCGCCGACTTCGCGCTCGCCCACCCGGACGGCACGCGCTTCCGCGTCTCGGTCTTCAAGGAGCGCAAGCGCTACGGCGCGGTTCTCCGCCAGATTCCCTCGACGCTTCTGACGCTCGAGCAGATCGGGCTTCCGGCTACGGTAAAGGAACTTCTTTTCAAGCCGCGCGGCCTTATTCTCGTAACCGGTCCTACGGGCAGCGGCAAGTCGACGACGCTCGCTTCGATGCTCGACGTCATCAACCAGGAGCGCAACGTCCACATCATCACCATCGAAGACCCGATCGAATTCTACCACAATTCCAAGAACTCGCTCGTGACCCAGCGCGAAGTGGGCGACGACGTTCCGAGTTTCGCGGAGGCGATCCGTCGCGCCTTGCGTCAGGACCCGGACGTGATTCTCGTCGGCGAAATGCGCGACTTGGAGACGATTGCGGCGGCGATTACCGCGGCCGAAACCGGCCACCTCGTCTTCGGCACTCTCCACACCACCGGCGCCGCGGAGACGATCGACCGTATCGTCGACGCCTTCCCGATGAACCAGCAAGCGCAGATTCGCACCCAGCTCGCGGCGGGCTTGCAGGCGGTAATCTCCCAGATTCTCCTCCCGAAGCTCGACGGCAACGGCGAGGTGCACGGGCGCGTCGCCGCGTTCGAGATCATGACGACCACGGACGCGATTCGCTCCCGCATTCGCGACAACAAGACGAACATGATCAAGTCGGATATGCAGACCGGCGCGAAGTACGGCATGTTCACGCTCGACACCTCCCTTACCAATCTCTACAAGCAGGGCCTTATCTCCTACGAGGAGCTCATCACCAAGTCGCAAGACCCCGATTCGGTGGTCGCGAAGCTGAAGGAAGAGGGCTACGGCGCCTAACCGACGATGGACCAGATACTCCAAATCCTGATTCAAAACGGCTACCTCGACGAGGCGGGCGCGAAAGACCTCGCGGATCTCGCAAAAACCGAGTCGAAGCCGATTCGCCAACTGGTGATCGACCAGGGCGTCGTCGACGAGGATTCGCTTTTGGCGGCGATGGCGGCGTATCAGGACACGGAGGCGATCGATCTCGGGTCGATGACGATCGAGTCCGAGGTTACGGAGGCGATTCCCGCCTCGACCGCGCGAATGTACAACGTCTTTCCGGTGGCGAGCGACGACGCCTCGGTTACGCTCGCGACTTTCGATATCGTCGATCCGCGCATTTCCGACGAAATGCTCTTTACGCTCTCGAAGGAAGTGAAGTTCGTCTTCGCCCGCGAGAAGGACGTGATGGACCGCATCGCCCAGTACTACGGCGACGCGAACGAGTCGGTCGCCGACATGATCAAGTCGCTCGGCGAGGGCATGACCGACGACGAGGGGTTGGCGGCGAGCGCCGCCTCGAACGACATCGCCTCGATGGAGAACGCGGCGAACCAGTCGCCGATCATCCGCTTCGTGAACCTCGTCCTCTATCAGGGCGTAGTGGATCACGCGGCCGATATTCACATCGCGCCGTTCGAGAACGACTTCAAGATCCGCTATCGCGTCGACGGTGCGCTCTACGAGATGAAGGCGCCTGACGTGAAGATGGCGCCGGCGATCATTTCGCGTGTGAAGATTCTCGCGGGCCTCAACATCGCCGAGCGTCGCGTTCCGCAAGACGGCCGCATCGCGCTTACGGTCGCGGGGCGCCCCGTGGACTTGCGCGTTTCGTGCCTGCCGACGGCGCACGGCGAATCGGTCGTAATGCGTATTCTCGACCAGACGACGACTTCGCTCGATTTGGAGAACGTCGGGCTGCCCGAGGACGTCTACGAGCAAATTACGATGGATATCGAAAAGCCCAACGGAATCTTCATCGTAACCGGCCCTACCGGCTCGGGCAAGACGACGACGCTTTACTCGGTTCTTCGGCGAATCAACACCATCGACTCGAAGCTGTTGACTGCGGAGGAACCGGTCGAATACAACGTCGACGGAATCGTGCAGGTGCCGATCGACGCGCACGCCGGCAACACCTTCGCGCGAGTGCTGCGCGCGTTCTTGCGTCAAGACCCCGACATTATGATGATCGGCGAAATCCGCGACTTGGAAACCGCCGAAATCGCGGTTCAGGCGGCGCTCACCGGCCACTTCGTCTTTTCGACGCTCCACACCAACGACGCGGCGGGAGCGGTGATGCGACTGGTGGATATGAACGTCGCGCCGTATCTCCTTTCCTCGACGCTCGAGGGCGTGCTCGGTCAGCGACTGGTGCGAACCGTCTGCAAGGAGTGTCGCCAAAGCTACGAGCCCGACGACGAGACCTTGGAGCGCATTGAGATGACGCGCGACCAGATCGGCGGGCGTCCGTTCTACTTCGGTAAGGGCTGCAAGACCTGCAACGGCACGGGCTACAAGGGCCGCAAGGGCGTTTTCGAGTATCTTCGGATGTCCAATCCGCTGCGCGAGCTTATCAACAACCGCGCGCCGACGCTGATTATTCGCGAAAAGGCGCGCGAGCTCGGGATGCGTACGATGCGCGAAGACGGCATCCGCTCGATTCTCGACGGCTACACGACCGTGGACGAAGTGTTGCGCTACACCTAAGGGCGCTCCAAGGTGAAGACGGTCGAGATCGCCGGCGTGAAGGCGAAGGTCGCGGAGAGGTTCGTCGATCGCGCGCGCGGACTTATCGCGAGACCCAAGCCGTCGAAAGGCGAGGGGCTTCTTATCTTGAAGTGCAACGCCATCCACACCTTTTTCATGTCCTACCCGATCGACGCGACGTTTCTCGACGGCGAAAACCGCGTCGTCAAGGTCGTGCGCGCGATTCGGCCGTGGAGAGTGATCGTTTGGGGAGGATTCAAGGCGCGGAAGGTGCTCGAAACGCCCACGACCGCTTAAATGTGGTATAATACGCGCTTTCATTCAAGGAGTTCAATCGAAATGGCCAAGTTGACATTCAAAGAGGATCTTTGCAAGGGTTGCGGGCTTTGCATTACCGCCTGTCCCAAGAAGATTCTCGCGCTTTCCCGGACGAAACTCAACCACAAGGGTCACGCGCCGATCGAATGCATCGATCCCGCCGCTTGCGTGGGGTGCGCGAGCTGCGCGCTCATGTGCCCCGATTGCGTAATTACCGTCGAAAGGTAGGATTTATGAGCGAAAAGGTTCTGATGAAGGGCAACGAGGCGATCGCCGAAGCGGCGATTCGCTGCGGGTGCCGCCATTACTTCGGCTATCCCATCACTCCCCAGACGGAAATCGCCGCCTACATGTCCAAGCGCATGCCCAAAATCGGCGGTACTTTCCTGCAGGCGGAGTCGGAGATCGCCGCGATCAACATGGTTTACGGCTGCGCCTCCACCGGGCGGCGAGCGATGACGAGTTCCTCCTCGCCGGGGATCTCGCTCAAGGCGGAGGGAATTTCCTATCTCGCGGGCGCGGACTTGCCGGCGTTGATCGTCAACGTCCAGCGCGGCGGACCGGGCTTGGGCGGTATTCAGCCGAGCCAGTCGGATTACTTCTTCATGACGCGCGGCCCGGGCCACGGCGACTTCCACATCATCGTTCTCGCTCCGGCGACGGTGCAGGAGATGGCGGATATGACGCGCCTTGCGTTCGAACTTGGCGAGAAGTATCGCATGCCGGCGATGCTTCTTGCGGACGGCACGATGGGCCAGATGATGGAGCCGGTCGAACTGCCCGAGGACACGGTTGAACCCGAGGCGGTTTTGAAGGGCAAGGATTGGGCGGTTTCGGGGACGGAGCTGAAGCGGCCGCACCATATCATCAACTCCCTCTACCTCAAGCCGGACGAACTCGAAAAGACCAACCTCGAACGCTTCGAGCGCTACGCGAAGCTGGAAAAGGAGGAGTGTCGCTGGGAGGAGTACTTGATGGACGACGCCGAGCTTTGCGTCGTTTCCGTCGGCATCACCGCCCGCGTTTCCAAGAACGCGATCGCCATTTGCCGCAAGCGCGGCATCAAGGTCGGTATGATTCGTCCGATTACGCTCTTTCCGTTCCCCAAAGCTCCGCTCGCCAAGGCGGCGGCGAAGGTAAGGGGATTCCTCACGGTCGAGCTTAACATGGGCCAGATGAGCGAAGACGTGGAACTCGCGATCCGCTGCGCAAAGCCGGTCGCGAAGTGCAATCGCGTCGGCGGCATGATTCCGTCGGTCGACGAGGTCGTCGCGGCGATCGAGAAGCTCGCGAAGGAGGGTAAATAACCATGGCAATCGTATTTCAGAAACCCAAGGCGCTTACTGACGCGGCGCTTCACTATTGCCCGGGTTGCACCCACGGAATCGTGCATCGTCTCGTCGCGGAGGCGATCGACGAGCTCGGGATCGAAGGCAAGACGATCGGCATCGCTCCGGTCGGCTGTTCGGTCATGGCCTACGACTATTTCGCCTGCGATATGATCGAGGCGAGCCACGGTCGTGCGCCGGCGGTGGCGACGGGCGTGAAGCGTTCGATGCCGGATCGCATAGTCTTCACCTACCAGGGCGACGGCGACCTCGCGTCCATCGGGCTTTGCGAGACGGTCTCGGCGGCGTGCCGCGGCGAGAACATCACGATTATCTTCATCAACAACGCGATTTACGGGATGACCGGCGGCCAGATGGCTCCGACCTCGCTCGTCGGACAGGTTACCCAGACCTCGCCCTACGGGCGCGACCCGAAGACGCAGGGGATGCCGATTCGGATTTGCGAGCTTTTGTCGTCGCTCGACGCGCCCGCCTATCTCGAGCGCGTCGCCGTCAATAACGTCGCGAACGTCCGCAAGGCAAAGAAGGCGATTTTGAAGGCGTTCAAGAATCAGGTCGAGGGCAAGGGCTTCTCGCTCGTCGAGGTCGTCTCGACTTGCCCGACGAATTGGGGGCTGACGCCGGAGAAGGCGTGTCAGTGGGTGGACGAAAAGATGATTCCCTTCTATCCGCTCGGGGTTTACAAGGACAAGGTCGAAGGTTGAGGAAAGCGAAAATGACTTACGAAACGATTATGGCCGGTTTCGGCGGACAGGGACTTTTGTTCTCGGGCAAGGTACTCGCGTACGCGGGGCTTTTGGAGAAGAAGGAGCTTTCGTGGCTTCCTTCGTACGGGCCGGAAATGCGCGGCGGAACTTGCAACTGCTCGGTAATCGTCTCCGACGAGCCGGTCGGCTCGCCGATTATCGCCCACCCGAACGTCCTCATGGTAATGAACGAGCCCTCGCTCGACAAGTTCGAGGACGCGGTCGCGAAGGGCGGGACGATTTTCGTCGATTCCTCGCTCATTTCGCGCAAGGTGAAGCGCTCCGACGTCGAGGTCGTCTACATTCCCGCGACGCAGATGGCGAAGGAGATGAACGCCGTGTCGCTCGCGAATATGATTATTCTCGGCGCGATCGTCGAGAAGCTTCGTTTGGTAAAGGGCGAGACGATAATCGACGCTTTAAGGCGGACGATTTCGGCGCGTAAGGCGGATTTACTCGATCTCAACCTCAAAGCGGTCGAAGCGGGGCGTAAGTTCATCGCGGAATGAGCGACGAATCCTACCGCGTTTCCGAGATGTGCGCCGTACCCGAGGAGTGGAAGGCGCTGATCGGACGGAAGTTCAAGCACCACAAGGGAAAGTACTATCGGCTTTTGGGGCTTGCGCCGCATAGCGAGACGCTGGAGCCACTCGCGATTTACCAGCTACTTTACGGCGACTACGGCCTTTGGGCGCGCCCGGCGAAGATGTTCTTCGAGGAAATCGAAGTCGACGGTAAGCGTGTTCGTCGCTTCGAGCCGGTAGAATAGCACCACTGCTTTGGGGGAATCGAGGCCCTGACCCTCATGGCTTTCGGCTTGCAATCAAAAGTCCCGTTGGTAAAAGTGTCTAATAGTGGACATATAGCCGACTACAAGAGGACATGTAGCCGACTATAAGAGGACATGTAGCGCGCTATAAGAGTACATGTATCCGGCTATATGTTATCATATAGAGCTTTTTACCAGCAGTGGTGTCGATTTACTGCTCTTCCTCGTCCTTTTTAGGGGTAAGTTGGCTGCAACCGCCGATAAGCGCCATCGCGCCGAAGATCAGATGTTTCATCGTTGTATTCCTTTCTTTTTTGTTTTTACCACGGAAGGCACGGAAGCCCGCTAAAGCAGGACACGGAAATGGTTGGGGAAAGGATCGCTTCGCATTAAGAAACCCTCAAGCACTCCTCGTTTTTGTTTTGCGGACGCTTTGAGCACATTTTCCTGCGACTGAGCCAGACATCATTCATTTGGTGTTCACGGCTCGTCGGAAAATGTTCAAAGCGACCGCTCGTTTAAGCGAAGAGTCGCGTCCGTTCCGTCTCGCGCTTCTTATTACCCAACGCGAGCGGTTTGAACATTTTCGATACGAGGAATGGCTGGTAAATGTTCAATCACTGGAACTTGCGCATCGAAAATGTGCTCAAACCGATCGCATTCGTAGGTAAGGGAGTGAATAAATGGTTGTTTAGGCCGAAGGGGTCTTTTTCTCCAACCGTTTCCGTGCCGCCGAAGGCGTTTCCGTCATTTCCGTGGTTAAATCCCTACCCAATCTTTTCGGCGAGGAGCTTTACGGAAAGCTTGAGCCGGAGCCAGAGCTT